>JADKJT010000030.1:0-300000 GCA_016720905.1 Gemmatimonadaceae bacterium
GGCGTACCGCCCCAACAACCACCCGCCCACCGGCCGCATGAAGAAGCCCACCGCGAACACGGCCGCGGCATTCAAGAGCTGCGCGGTCTGGCTGGCCGGCGGAAAGAACGCCTGGGCGAAGTACAACGAGAACGCCGAGTAGACGTACCAGTCGTACCATTCCACCAGATTGCCGATGGAGCCGCCAAAGATGGCGCGCAGTCGCTGGCGCGACGACCCGGGCTCGGGAGCAGGCACTGCGGCTGGCATGGGCGTGGAGATTGGCATGCGGCAAGCTGCCACGCCGCGCGCGCCCTGTCGACTGCGGGGTGCCCCCATGCACGCGAACCGCATAAATTCCCATGACCGAATCCGAGGGCGCGGCTCCCATGGCCGCGCCTTCGCCGTTTCGGCCAACTCCCTCGACCATGTCCCTGCGCCCCCATCGAGACTTCCTCAACATCAGCGACTTCTCCGCGCATGAGACGTTCGCGCTCTGTGCCATGGCCGAGCGCATGCGATCCCGGGAGTACGATCGCAAGCCGCTGGCCGGCATGGCGTTGGCGATGATCTTCATGAAGTCGTCCACCAGAACTCGCGTTTCGTTCGAGGTGGGTGCCACGCAGCTCGGTGCCACCGCGCACTTTCTCTCGCCGCGCGACGTGCATATCGGGCGCGGTGAACCCATCGAAGACACGGCGCGGGTCCTGTCGCGCTATGTCGATGGCATCATGATCCGCACCTACGCGCACGCCGACGTCGAGCGTCTGGCGGAGTACTCCGGCGTTCCCGTGATCAACGGCCTCACAGACCTGTCGCATCCCTGTCAGGTGCTGGCCGACGTGCTCACCATGCGGCAGTACCTCGGCGACGTGCGAGGGCACACCGTGGCCTGGATTGGCGATGGCAACAACATGGCCAACTCCTGGATTGAGGCGGCCGCGCACCTGGGGTTTGCGCTGCGGCTGGCATGCCCGGAAGGCTACGACCCTGACGCGGGGTTTCTGGCCAAGGCCGCGTCGGCCGACGTGCGGTTGCTGCGCGACCCGCGCGAGGCCGTTGAGGGCGCCGACGTCGTCACCACCGACGTCTGGGCGTCGATGGGACAGGAGGAGGAACACAAGCTCCGCGCGAAGGCGTTTGCCTACTTTCAGGTGAACGCGGCGCTCATGGCACGCGCCGCGTCACACGCCATCTTCCTGCATTGTCTCCCGGCCCATCGCGGCGAGGAAGTGTCGGCGGAGGTGATCGACGGCGCGCAGAGTGCGGTATGGGATGAAGCGGAGAACCGTCTGCACATCCAGAAGGCGATCATGGCCGTCCTCATGGGACGAGAGGTCCTCTGCTGATGCGTCCAACTGCTGGTTCTCAGGCACCCGATTTCACCGTGCTCACCGACACCGGAGAGTCACTGACGCTGTCGTCACTCCGCGGTCGACCCGTGGTGCTGTACTTCTATCCCAAGGACGACACCTCCGGGTGCACCACCCAGGCGTGCGAATTCCGCGACCTCTTTCCGCGCTTCGCCACCAGCGGGGCCGTCATCCTCGGTGTCAGCCCAGACCCGGTCAAGTCGCACGTCAAATTCAAGGCGAAATACGACCTGCCGTTCACCCTGTTGGCCGACACGGAAAAGGCCATCGCCATGGCCTACGACGTGTGGAAGGAGAAATCCATGTATGGCCGCAAGTACATGGGTGTCGAACGCACCACGTTCGTCATCGACGCCAAGGGGCAGATCGCCAAGGTCTTCGAGAAGGTGATCCCGGCCGGCCACGCGGCGGCGGTTCAAAAGGTCCTCGACGGGCTCTGAGCGTAGGCGTCCGATGCATGCGTGGCCTGCTGCCACGCTGGCATCCCGTAGTGGCGCGGCTCTGCCATTTTCGGCAGCCGGCAGGCATCTTTAGCCACCGGCCGATCACCGGCCGAGCCAACCGGATCCCGCCTGATGACTGCTACTGCTGCCGGCGCACTCAAGCGCACCCCGCTTCACGATGTCCACGTCGCGCTCGGCGCGAAGATCGTCCCCTTCGCCGGCTACGAGATGCCGGTGCAATACCCCCAGGGGATCACCGCTGAACACAAGGCTGTGCGCGAGGCGTGCGGCATGTTCGACGTCTCACACATGGGCGAAGTGCTGGTGCGTGGCCCTGACGCCATTCGGTTCGTGTCATCGGTAACCAGCAACGACGTGGCGGCGCTGGCCATCGGACAGATCCAGTACTCCACGTTGCTGCGGGCCGACGGCACTATCGTCGATGATTTGCTGGTCTATCGGTTTGCCGATCAGCTCATGCTGGTGATCAACGCCAGCAACCGGGACAAGGATATTGCGCACCTGCGAGCCAATATCTTCGAATATGAATGCACCATGACCGATATCAGCGACAGTATTGCGTTGCTGGCCATTCAAGGGCCCGACGCGGCGGGTGTGGTGCAGTCGTTGGCCGACGTGCCGCTGGGTGACGTGAAGTACTACCGCTTCACCGAGGGTCGTGTGGCCGGCGTGCCCTGCACGATTTCGCGCACCGGATACACCGGGGAGGATGGGTTCGAGCTGTACTTCGATGCGACCAAGGCCGTGTCGGTGTGGAACGCCGTCATGGCCACCGGCAAGGTGACGCCAACGGGACTCGGCGCGCGCGATTCGCTGCGTTTGGAAGCGGGGTTGTGCCTGTACGGCCATGAACTCAACGATCAGGTCACGCCAATCGAAGCGGGACTCAATTGGATCGTGAAGCTCGGCAAGGCCGAGACGTTTGTCGGTCGCGATGTGCTGGCGCGGCAGCACAACGAAGGGACCGATCGTCGCCTGGTGGGTTTCACCATCGATGAGCGGGCCATCCCGCGGCAAGGCTATCCCGTCACCTACGGCGGCATGCCGTTCGGTGAAGTGTGCAGCGGCATCATGAGTCCCACGCTGGGTGTGCCGGTCGGCACCTGCTATCTGCCCAGCGCGGCGGCCGTCGTCGGGACGCAGTTCGAAATTGAAATCCGTGGCAAGAAACTGCCGGCCCGGGTGGTGAAGCTGCCGTTCTACAAGCGACCGGCCAAGGCATGACCGCGCGCACGCGCGCCGCCTCGACGCGGCGTGGGGGAAGCGGCGACGACGCGCCCAGCGTCGTCGCCATTCTCATGAGCGACGTCGAACCGGCCGTGCGGCTCAATGCTGCGCTCGAGGCGCTGGGGTTTTCCGTGGTGACCATCTCGCCGATGGATGATGTGCGCGGTGATTTGCGTCGCGCCTCGCCGGACTTGCTGGTGCTCACCGGGGCGTTGCTTGATTCCGCCAACATCGCGCTGGTGCGTCAGCAACTGTGGGACAGCATTCCCGTGGTCGGTCTCACCGATGTGTCCGATCCGGCGATGCAGGATCGACTGCGCGACATCGGATACGCGGAGACATGGCCCAAGCCCATCGTGCTGGACGACGTGGTGGACGGCATTCGCCGCCGCATCGAGCGCCAGCGATTGGCCGAGTTGACCGGACTGGTGGGGGAGTCCGAGCCGATCCGTGAAGTGTTGGTAAAGGTGGAACAGATCGCACCGGTGTCGAGCACGGTGTTGATCGAAGGGGAGAGTGGTACCGGCAAGGAACTGGTGGCACGCGCCATTCATCGGCTGGGGCCTCGCCGTGCCAAACCGTTCATCGCGGTGAACGTGGGCGCGTTGCCCGAGACGTTATTGGAAAGCGAGTTGTTCGGGCACGAGAAAGGCGCCTTCACGGGGGCGGCGGAGCGGCGACTTGGACGTTTCGAGTTGGCGGACGCCGGTACCTTGTTCCTCGACGAAATCGGCGATGTGCCGCCCAGCACCCAGGTCAAGCTGCTGCGGGTGCTTGAGGAACGTGAAGTGACGCGTGTGGGCGGTGTGCAGGCAATTCCCATCGACGTCCGCGTCGTGGCGGCCACCAACCGACCGTTGCGCGAGCATGTGGAGGAAGGCGGCTTTCGCGCCGACTTGTACTATCGCCTCAACGTGCTGCGCATTTATCTGCCGCCGTTGCGCGAGCGACGGGACGATATCCCGCTGCTGGTGCGGCGCTTTGTGTCGGAATTTTCACGCCAGCATGATCGGCCGTTTCACGGCATCGCGGCCGAAGCCATGGCTTCGCTGGTGGAGTACCCGTGGCCCGGAAACGTGCGCGAATTGCGCAACCTCATCGAAAGCATGGTGGTGTTGGCGCATGGCCGGGAAATCGTGGCGGATGACATTCCCCGCGCGATTCGTGACGGTGGCGGGCGCCGATTGCCGGTGCACATTGGCCCGCTGGTGCGCGAGGGGGAGCGGGCTCAGGGACGCGAGTTCGAGTTCATCGTCCGTTCGCTGGTCGAACTCAAGTTACAGGTGGAGGAGTTGCGTCGTCGAATGGATGTGGAAGGGCGTGCGTCGACGCCGGCGTGGGTCGGGGAAGTCCGATCGCCGGCCGTTGGCGCGTCCGTGTACGGCGACGTGTCGGCACCGATGGGTTTGGTTCGCGGCATCGAGCCGCGCGACCAGGAAGTTGCGCCAACGGTGATCACTCTGGGACCGGGGATGACGATGGCCGAAATCGAGCGCGTGGCCATCCTGGCGGCTCTTCGGGATTCTTCCGGAAATCGTCGGAAAGCCGCCGAACGGTTGGGGATTGGCGAGCGCACGCTGTACCGGAAGCTGCGCGAGTACGACGTTGATGTGGATATCGACGAAGGGGAGGGCGATGGCGCCCTCGACGCAGGTTGAGGTGCGAACCGTTACGTCCATGCGAGACAACGCCTTGGGAGATTTCGCGCCTTGCTCTCTGGCGGACTTGTCCACATATTGGCACACGATCCAGTCGGTCGACCCCAGTTGGTCCGAACCCACCGCGGAGCCATATCTGTCGATCCCCGTCAATTTTGGCACGAGCTCGTCATCGACGCCCGTGTCACCAAGTGCGGTTGTAGGGAGCGTCCTCCCTTTGCGGCGGGCTGAAGAACTGATTTCCACCCTTCCCGGGGTGTTGTCCGTGCGCATCGTGCCCGGTGACAGTGGCGCGATTGATGAAATCCATGTCCTGACGACCAACGAAATCGTCCCCAAGAACATGGTGCGCAACATCGAGAGCGCGCTCATGGCCCAGCTGGGGCTGCGGATCAACCACCGAAAGGTCAGCATCGCCCAGTCACTCGACCCCGTGCGGGCGGCCGACATGCCGCACCACGCCACGCCGAGCCCGGTGCCAACCACCCCGCAGATGCCTCCCGGGGCTATTCCCGGGGTCGCGAATCCTGCCTACGTCTCCTCTCAGGCCAGTGCGGCCCAGGCGGCGGCCCAGGCATCGGTTATGGCTGGGCTTGCTTCGGCTTCTGCGCCGACGGTCGATACTCAAACTGTCGGCCGTCGCAAGCTGATTTTCGAGGACGTGGAAGTGCGGCGGTCTCGGACACGCGGCGTGCTGTGCAAGGTCACCCTGAGCCGGGAAGGGCAGGAGTATTTCGGGGAAGCGGAGGGGCAGGAGAGCGAGCGGTCGCGTGTGGAGTTGGCCGCGCGGGCGACCGTGCTGGCGATCGTGGAGTCGATGAAGGCGACACCCGGCGGCGACCGGAGTCTGGCGCTGGAAGGCTCGAAGTTGATCGATGCGTTTGATCGCGAATTCATTTTCGTCAGCGTCATTGCGCGCCTGGGGCGCGAGAACGCGGTGCTGACGGGCAGCTGTGAAGTGCGGGAGAGCAAAGAGACCGGCGCGGTGTTGGCGGTGCTCGATGCGACCAACCGTTGGATGCATCTCGATCGTTGAACAGCGCGTCTGATGCATTCGGCATCGGGCGCACGCACACACCTTTCATCGTCCCGATAGACGATAACCCAAAACGTCCCCCGTCATCCCGGTAGAGCGGAGCCGAGCGGGCAGGCCAAGCAGTATGAGCGGAGCCAACATTCGATAGCACGTCCAGTCCCGAGCGGGACAACGTGACTGACCCGATGGAGGTGACGCATTATGGAATTTCTGGCCCAGCTCGTGAGCGCGATTTCTTCGTTCGTGTTCGCGGAAACGAAGATTTGGATGTAACCTGACCGAGTGACGGGGGCGACTCAATCCGATGAGCAGAGCGTTCTCACTTACGTGTATGCAATCGTGGCGGCGGCATTCGCCTGCTAGCAGGGCTAGTCGTGCCCGAGCCAGGTTCGTTTGACCTGTTGGTGGGCAGTCAGCTTCGCTAACGCTCGTCGGCTTTGTAGGTACTTCTTGCAGGTTACCAGCTCAAGGTACCACCACTGGCGGTGGTCGCTTTGCGCCGTACCTCTCTGCAGTGGTTCTGTATCCTGCGTGGACAACAATCGCACTCGTAGCAGGTGCAGTAAGCGTCGCAGAATTCAACACGAAGAAGCAGCAGGCGATCAAGCGCGCCTTCAACATCGCGCAGCTCTTGCGGCTGCGTCGGCGGTAGCCGCGTTTGGCTTCCTCGGCGGAACTGCATTCCAGGTCGAAAGAACAGCTTCACGCCTTGCCGGAGTCGGGAGCAGTCCTTGCTTTCTTGTTAGTAAACACGCTTTCAGTGGCAGCCGCGATTTCGCTAGTCAGAAGGGAATGCCGCTCGTTTGGCGAGATAAGGTCATCGAGGCTTCGCGTAATTACGCAGTGTCGAATCCCGTTTGTTCACGGATTCGCCTGGGCATATGTCAGATTTAGTTACGGGGGGTTCCTTTATTGCGTTCGCAATCTTGGAATTCGTTAACTCAACCACTCGACTCATCAACTACGCAACGACAAATCAGGAGCTCCTCACCTATTCGTTCAGACCGTTGAATTGCGAGATCCGTACACGTCAGGTCATTCCCAGAGGGTATCCAAGTCCGCGCATCAGCGCTCGCGCAGCCATCGGACTCCCCAAGGGAGGTTGATCGAATCGCGATTGCGGCATTGCTCCATGACGTCGGAAAGATCCACGAGATCTTCGAGCCAATCCTAAAGAAGCCAGGGCGCCTCACGCCTGATGAGCGCGCTATCATGGAGCTGCATCCGCTTAAAAGTGTTGAACTCGCTGAGAAAGTTAGCGAGCTTGAGGACGTACTTCCGGCTATCAGACATCATCATGAGAACTGGGACGGCACGGGTTATCCAGATCGCTTGGCAGGTACGGATATCCCGCTTGGAGCACGCATCATCATGTTCGCGGACACGATCGACGCTATGACGACGGATCGACCGTATCGAAAGCGATTACGGAGGTAGAGTGCGGGCGGAGCTAATACGAATCACCGGACGGCAATTTGATCCTAAGATCTGCGAGACATTGCTTGCCAGCCCAGAGTACCACCAGATGTTCACGGGAGAGGACGCCGGACAGGGTTGACTTTGACGCAGTATCTGGACCGGGCTGTCCGACAGCGCACTCCGGTGTCGCCTAGCATCTCCCAGGAATCCGACCCCGGCGTCAGTTTTCCGGCCTTGGTCGCGTCGGCTGATCTGTTAGCTGGCGGTAGACACATCGAGGGAATCGGCAGTTCGCCTGAGACGAACGGACCACGGAGCGAATTCTCGACGAAGATCGCGCACGTATCGAACAAATAGTGCTGTCTCCCCGACCTTTGGAGATCTTTTCGAGCAATTGCCTGCGCCTGCGACACTGGCAAAAAGTATGAGGTTCCGAATTGAACAATGCCGTCAGCGAATGCGCTCAGGGACGCACTCTGCGATCTAGGCTGCCGTATCCAAATGGCGGCGAGCAGTCCCGATCGCAACCTTCACCGTCGAGAGTGTGGCTGGCGGTACGCACTGTCGGGCGTTCCGGAGTTACGGCTACGTATTGTGCATAGTACTCAATAGCCATCTGCGTATCCGAACGCTCTATAGCCCCACGACAAAGGAGCGCTGGAGCAAAACTCGTAGAGAGCCCGCCGGGCTTTTCTTGGTAGCGGTCGTGCGATCTCCTGAAACAAGCTCTCGACGCGTGCTCCAATTCAAGGTTGCCCAATCTCGAGATGGCACTGAGCAGCTGCCAGACCGCGTTCAGGCGATTGCGGGAAGTGTCCAACTGACTCTGCGGAAACGAAATGCAAGTTCGAATGCCCGGAAGTAGTCCGAACTCTGAAACCATACGAAGCGCAAATCCTGCCTTGAGCGCATCGTGGAGCGCTCAGCAATGTGCGTCCCCGAGGGCTGGTCGAAGGAGGTTCGTCGCTAGCGTGTCGCGCCTGATCGCGGTCGCCAAAATCGTATGGTAGATTAGCGCGACACGCGTGACTGCGATCGAATCCGAGTTCAGTGACGCAGACGCCGAAAGCGCGCGCCAGAGCGTATTGGCCCTTTCTAGATCACACTGATTCGAAAGGATCACGAATCCAATTCCCGCAGCCCTAACGCGAACAGAATGCGGTAGGCGCGAATGTGATGCCACCGTAACGACATAGTCGGCGAGCTGATCACGATCGGTCCCCGAGTCGGCGCGATAGATGCTCTCGACCAGCGACAATGCCGACTCTGCGTCTGGCGCGGTATTCGTGTGATCTGCCCTTGGGAGGTCGGAGGAGTCCTGGTCCGCGGAGGGATCCGACTTGCCCTAGAGGTACTCGCCACGCGTAGTCGCGAGGCGCGCCATTGTAGACGCATTCTGGCCTGCACTCTGCAGACTCCGGTTTCGACTGACTCTAGGAACCGAAGTGTCTCTGCAGGCTCCGAGCACGAGTCGAGGTTCGCTGTCCATTTTGCCGACAGTCGAACAAGAGTTCCATATTCGCCGGCAGCTTCCAAGTGCCTAAGCGCCGACAGCAGCATCGCAGTATTGGACTTCTCCTCCAATTCAATTTCAAACACCGCCGCGATTCGCGAGTGGAGTGCGGCTTTGGCCAGACACTGGAGTTTGAGACTAGCCGAAGCTGATATCAACTCATGACAAGCAAGGCAAAGTGGACGGTCGATACAAGCATTCCATTGCTCTCAAGTTCCGATATGTTCCCAATCGTCGTTGACGCGGATTGCTGTAACACCAGCGCCACCCGCTCACACGTCGCCCACTTCCCCAGCAACGCCGCCGTCTGCAGTACGCGCAGCGCATCGCCGCTCAACTGACTCAACCGTTGCTCAATCACCCCCTGCAGCGTCGGCGGGACACCGCCGGCCTCGCCCGTCTCGATCCAGTGACTCACCAACGCGCGCAGAAACAGCGGAATCCCCTCGCTCGCCCGTACAAACCACTCGCCTAGATCGTCGGTGATCGTCGCCGCCAGATCGTCCCCGATGGCGCGCGAGAGCAGCAGGCAGCTGTCCGAGGACAGTGGCGGCACCCGATGCACGTCCAGCCCCAGCGGCACGCGCTGCGGTCGCTGCGGACGCGCGTGGGGCTCGCGCGAGGTCATCAGCAGGAACACCCGCATCGCGCTCGCGCGATCGATCAGATCGGCCAGCACGTCCCACGAGTGTTCGTCGATCCAGTGGACGTCTTCCACGATCAGCAACAGCGGCCTCTCATCCGACACCGCCGACAGCAAGTCGATGATCGAGCGACGCAGGGACGCCGCCATCGGCATCGGCGCGCGCGGCGCCGTCGCATCGCCGGGCGGATCACCGCTCCATCGTTCAGCGGGTACCAGGCGCCGCAGCGCCGCCAGGCTTTCCGGGGCGCACCCCAGTGCGCCGGCATGGCTCATCAACTCCGGCAACACATCGAGAAACACCGACAACGGCCGCAGCAGGTCGCTTTCCCGACACGACGTCTGCACCACACGGATGCCCTCGATGGTCGCCACCTTGTCGAGTTCGTGCCCCAGCCGGCTCTTGCCGATCCCCGGCGGCCCGTGCAGCAACACCGCGCTGCCGTCGTGCCACCGGGCGCGCCGCATCGACAACGTCAACGAGGCCAGCTCCGCGTCGCGCCCCACGAAATGGCGCTCGGTGGGGGCAAACGACAGCCGACCTCGCGACGCGGGTTCCGCAATACGCTTGCGCAACATCGTCGCCGGCAATCGAATGTCGCCGGCCGCAGGCCCCAACTCGGCCAGATACCGGTCGAGGATGGCCAGCGCCTCCGTCTTCGAGCCCGACAACGCCGTGCACTCGGCCACCGTCAGCGTCGCTTCCTCATTCAGGGGATCGAATTGCAGCAGCCAGCGCGCCAGCGCGTCGGCACCACCCCAATCGGCTCGCTCTCGGCGACGACGCAATTGGTCGATCAACACCCGACGCACATCGGCGTGCACCGCCTCGCGCTGCACATCGATCCACTCCTGAAACTCCGGCCACGGCACCGCAAAGCCCGGCAGAAAGGGACCGAAGGGCTCGTGACCCAAGGTCACATCCCGTTCAAACGTCTCCGCCGTACGTTCGCGGGAAAACGAACGCAACACCTGCGTCTCATCCAGCAGCACCACGTCACCGTGCATCGTGACGCGCACGCCGAATCCCCGCAGCTTGTACAGCGCCTGCCGCAGATTCGCGCGCTGTCGGACCTCTTCCTGATCCGGCCACAACGATCGCCGCAGCACCTCGCGACTCAGCATCATGCCCGGCGTGCCACTCAGTCGCACCAACACCGAGAACAGCGTCCCGGCCGCCGCACTGAGTCGCAGGTCGCCCACCATGAGCACGGCGGCGCCAAGCGTCTGCAGTCGAATCATCGGTTGTCCCGACGCATCGTGCGTGGGAAGGGCACCGGTGCTGCCCAGTCGGAGTGGACTGGCCTGGAAGTGCGGACGGGGTCGGGCCATGAAGATCCCTCGATTCAGGTGGGGGACCGACAAGGTGACCCGCCGCGTCAGCGCAGTGTCATCTCCGTCCGCCAGCACCATTCAGACAATGGAAGACCGGTCGACGCCTACACAAACGCCACGTGGACGCGGCCGGCAAGCGGGCTCGACATCCACGTGGCGTCTGGCGTTCGCCGGTCGCGGTCAACCAGTCAACGCGGCAACTCGATCAGGTCCTCAACCGGAATTCCATCCGCCTCAGCCTGGAAGTTGACCACCAGCCGATGCCGCAGCACGGCATGCGCCACTTGCCGCACGTCGTCCAGATCGGGCATCGCCCGGCCGTCCATCGCCGCGCGCGCCTTGGCGCCCAGAATGAGGTACTGCGAGGCACGTGGCCCCGCGCCCCAGCTCACGTACTTCTTGACCTTGGCGGTGGCCTCAGGGTTGTCCGGACGCGTGCTGCGCGCCAGCCGTACCGCGTACTCCACCAGACTCGGTGGCGCCGGCAACCGTCGCACCAATCGTTGCATCGACAGCAGCTCTTCCGCACCCAGCACCGGCTTCACCACGCCTTCCGTGGACCCCGTGGTACTGGTGACAATCAGTTGTTCCTCCTCGCGCGTGGGATAGCCCATGCGCAACTCGAACATGAAGCGGTCCAGCTGCGCTTCCGGCAGCGAGTAGGTGCCTTCCTGTTCGATCGGATTCTGCGTGGCCAGCACGAAGAACGGATTCGGCAAATCGTACGTGCGCCCCGCCACGGTCACGGTACGTTCCTGCATGGCCTGCAACAGTGCGGCCTGCGTCTTCGGTGGGGCGCGATTGATTTCGTCGGCCAGGACCATGTTGCCGAACACGGGGCCCGGCGCAAATCGAAACGCGCGCTTGCCGGTGCCCGGCTCTTCTTCCATCAACTCGGTGCCGGTGATATCGCTGGGCATCAAGTCGGGGGTGAACTGCACGCGCGTATTGGTCAGATCGAGCGCACGCGCCACGGTCTGCACCAGCAACGTCTTGGCCAGCCCGGGCACACCAATCAGCACCACATGGCCACCGGCCAGGAGCGCGGCCACGAGATCGTCGACAACGTGCGTCTGTCCAACGATGCGCTTGGCGATCTGTTCCTTGAGTTCATGGCGCGCAGCCGCGAGCCGCTGCAGCAGGGCGATGTCGTTCGTGTCGGAAGGTGCGTTCACGAGAGCCACGGGCGGGAGAGAGGCGCGACGCGTGTATGCGGCCGCGCTGACAAACAACTACGGACGTCCGTGGACGTCCGTTGGCAAGCGGTGCGGATGTGCGCTGGGAAAGATACTGCGCGAACGCCGGGATGCAGCAGGGTGGGACCGGTCGAACGCCGTTCGCGGACTACTGCAGCGCAAACTCCACGCGCTGCCGCACCGGATAGTTCTCGCTGTGGAGCTGCGCTACGAGCGTGTAATGACCCTTGGCCGGTGGCTGCCAGCGTTCGGTGTACACCACGGCGTCGTGTGCTTCCAGCAACCGGTTCTGCATCCCCTGCGTGAACATGCGGCCGGCGCTCCAGCGCCAGACTTCACGACCGGCGTCGTCCAGCACGATGAAATCGTGCGTGCGACCGTCGGGGAAATCGAGTTCCACGCGCTTGCGTGAATCATTCGCCACTTCGATGGCGAAACGGACCTCGCCACGCGCCGTGTCCACCATCACATGCGAGGTCACCCCCCGTTCGACACTGGATCGCGGGCGCGCACTGGCGACCGTATTCGGCGTGCGCGGACTGCACGCGAAGACGAGCACGGCAGCTGCCAGCAGTGGAACGATGATGCGTGGGAGCATCAGGTAGTGGAGGGTGAGACTGTGACGCGGTGTGGAACGCGCAGGAAGCGCGGCTGCATGGACTTGGACGACCGACTGTCACATTTCGATACTGGGCTATGTTATCAACGACTGTCGAGCCTGTCAAGCAATTTCTGACGACGTAAGTGACAGTCCTGTCTCAGGTTCTCGAAATGTGGAATGCGTGTCGGTTTTTGTTCGGTTTCGTGAACTTTGGTTGCTTGCGAAAAATTTCACAAGCCCCTAACTTCACGCCCGAATGACAGAGGAAAAGCAGCCCCACAAGGCTCCGTCACCGACCCGTGGTGATCCGTCGCCGTGGGCGGTGGCTGGCCTGGGGATGCAGTTCTTTGTCGCGCTCATCGCATTCGTGTATGCCGGCAACTGGTTGGACGCGCGTGTGGGTACATCGCCCGTCTTTCTGTTCGCCGGCGTGTTTGTGGGTGGTGGAGGATCGTTCTACCTGAGCTATCGGCGACTCATGCGTACCGCGTACCCGGAAGACAAGCCGCCGACCGCATCGCGTGACGGGTCGGTGGGTCAGTGACGGCGGCGCCGCGCGGTATGCTGCGTGCGCTCCTCCTGTTTACGGTGGCGCAGGCGATGTTGGTTGCGGTGGTGGCGGTCATCCTCACGCGCTTTGTGTGGACTGACGCCGAATCGGTGCGCGCAGTGCACGCCAGCGCCTGGATGTCTGTGGGAGTGCAGATCGTCACCTTTTCCATCGCGCGTCTGGTCGCGCGACAACAGGTGATTGCCGGTTGGGGGTTGGGAGTGGTGCTGCGATTCGCCATGGTGGCCTTCTGGGCCTTCCTGGGCATCAAGGCGCTGGGACTGCAGTCGGGTCCGGCCCTGTTGTCGTTGGTGATCTTCTTCTTCGTCTCGACGCTGATCGAGCCGATCTTTCTGAACGCCTGATTCCGGATGCACGGGATGCGCCGTCCGTTTCGCAGTCTGAATATCTCTCGCGTCGCTCTGGCCCTCGCCACCGCGATCGCGTTGCTGCCGTTGGGGGTCGACGCACAGGGCACCGTGCCGGCATCGGAGCCGCAACCGCCGGTGCTGGTGCCGATCGAATCGGCCACCGTCACTGCGTCGCCGCTTCCCGAAGCCCAGGTGGAGTCGCAACACGCGCCGGCAGCCGGGGCAGCGGTCGACTTCATCACGCCGCATATCACCGACAGTCGTCATCTGGAAATTCCCTGGCCGAACGCGCATCTCGCCAAGGAAATCGAGCTGCCGCAATGGCCGCCGGTTCACATTGGCGGTATCGAGATTGATCTGTCGCCCACCAAGCACGTGGTCTTTCTGCTGTTGGGGGCCACGCTGGCGTGTCTGATGCTGATCGGTGCCGCCAACGCCAGCCGTCGCCAGCACAACGAATCCGGGCACGTGCGTGGTGCCGCCGGCGGCATCGAAGCCCTGGCCCTGTACCTGCGCAATGAAGTCGTGCTCCCCAACGTCGGTCATCATGGGGAGAAGTTCGTTCCGTTCGCCATGACGCTGTTCTTCTTCATTCTGTGCTGCAATCTGCTGGGACTCATTCCCTATGGGTCCACGGCCACCGGCAATATCTCGGTCACGGCGACCCTGGCCATCATCACGTTCTTCGTCGTGGAACTGGCGGGTATTCGGGCCAACGGTCTGGGGTACCTGAACACCATGTTCTACTGGAACAAGGAACTCCCCATTGTCATGCGTGTGCTGTTGTTCTTTGTCATGAGCCCGGTGGAAATGCTGGGCAAGCTCACCAAGCCGTTCGCGCTCATGATTCGCTTGTTCGCCAACATGACGGCGGGACATATCGTGCTGCTGGCCATCATCGGCCTGATCTTCAGCTTTCAGAACTGGTACATCACGGGCGCGCCGGTACTCATGGCGACCGCCATCAGCATGCTTGAACTGTTCGTGTCCTTCCTGCAGGCGTTCATCTTCACGCTGCTGGCCAGTGTCTTCATCGGCCAGATTCGCGAAGCGCACCACTAGCAGAGTCGGCAGTACGCGCTCCGCGATCTCCCGTGGAGCGTGATCAGTAGCCGGTCGAGCGACCGGTGATGCCCGTTGAGCCTCGGCTCGTGGACGGGCGGCGCAGCGAAGACTCGCTGTCGCAGGAGAGCAGGTCATCAACGTTTACGTGTGGAGTTTCTCATGATCGAAGTGATGGGTCTTCTGCAGGCCGCTGCGACGGGCTCCGACCCGCGTGGTCTGGCCATGATCGGCGCCGGCATCGCCGCCGGTGGTGCCGTGATCGGCGCCGGTATCGGCATCGGCCAGATCGGCGGTTCCGCGGTTGAAGGCATGGCCCGTCAGCCGGAAGCGGCTGGCAAGATCCAGACGGCAGCGCTCATTCTGGCCGCGCTCGTTGAAGGCGCCGCGCTGTTCGGCGTCGTGATCGGCTACCAGATCCAAGGCAAGATCACGTTCTGAGTGCACTTGTGCGCGGGGTGTCCATCCGGACGCCCCGCCGCTCCTTTTTTTCCCGTGGATGCTTTCATGTTCGCTTTCTCAACACGTCTTCATCGAGCTTTCGCACGAGGCCTCACCCTCGCCGCGACCTTGAGCCTTTCGGCGGCCCCGGCCTTCGCGGCCGAGCCCGAGGGTGGTCCGGTCAATCTGCTCGCACCCAATCCGGGACTGATGTTCTGGACGCTGATCATCTTCGTGGTCCTGATGATCGTGCTCTCGAAGTACGCCTATAAGCCCCTCTTCGCCGCCGTTGAGGCGCGCGAGAAGGCGCTGGAAGACGCCATCGAAGGCGCGAAGCGTGATCGGGCGGAAGCGGAGCAGTTGCTCGCGCAACAGCGCGCGCAGCTCGAGGCGGCACGCACGGAAGCGCAGAGCATCATCGCCGACAGCCGAGCGATGTCGGAAAAGATGCGCTCCGAGTTGCTGGCGCAGACCAAGGAGCAGCAGTCGGAGATGATCGAGCAGGCGCGCCGGGCCATCGACGGCGAGAAGGTTGCCGCCATCGCCGAACTGCGGAAAGAGGCCGTTGAACTCGCCATTGCCGGCGCCTCGCGCGTGATTGAGAAGAACCTCGACTCGACGGGCAACCGCCAGATCGTCGAAAGCTTCCTGTCGTCACTCGACGGCGCCAAGGGCGTGCGCTGATGGCGTCCGCCGCTGCCGGATCAACGGTCGCGCGCAACTACGCGGACACCCTGCTCGCCTTGGCCGGCAAGTCCGGCGAAGCGGCGGCGTGGGGCGCCGCACTGCGACATGTGGCCAATGCCATCTCGGAGGACGCGACCCTGCAGCGGTTTCTGGAATCGCCGCGCATCCCCGCCGAGCACAAGAGCGGCATGCTCACGCGCGCCCTCGGCGATCGCGTGCCGCCCCTGTTCCTCCGGTTTCTCGAAGCGCTGGTGCACAACCGCCGGCAATCACTCATCCCGGCCATCGCCGACGAGTATGACACGTTGCTGGACGCGACGAACGGCATCGTGCACGCTCGCGTCACCGTCTCGCGGGACACCTCCGACGACGAGCGCGCGGTTATTGCCGATCGGCTCTCCAAAGCGGTCGGTCGCACGGTCGTTCCGCACCTGCAGGTGGACCCATCCATACTCGGCGGCATCGTGGTGCGGATCGGTGACACGGTAATGGATGGATCGGTGCGCCGAAAGCTCGCATTGCTCCGCCGCAAGATGGGAAACCGCGGTTAGCCGATGAGCGGTCCCGTTGAAGTGCGCCACGTGGCCAAGCCCTGGGGACACGAAACCATCTGGGCACACACCGACCGGTATGTCGGCAAGATCCTGCACGTGAAGGCCGGCGAGAAACTGTCCATCCAGTACCATGAGCGAAAGGACGAGACGGTGTATCTCCTCAGCGGCGAAATGAAATATTGGGTGCAACTGCCCGGAGACACCGAGCTGCGCGACCAGCGCCTCGTGGCCGGCCAGTCGTTTCGCATCACGCCGCTCACCATCCATGCCATCGAAGCGGTGACCGATATCGATGTCCTTGAGGCGAGTACACCGGAACTCGATGATGTGGTGCGGATTCAGGATCGATACGGACGGGAAGGCACCAGCGCCCCCTGAAAGTGAGCAGTCGGCGGCGTGAGCACGAGAAGGGGTGAGGGAAGGGCGGTGAGCCAGCGAGGGCAGTTTCTGCCCTCACCGCTCACCCCTCTACCGTCACCCCTTCTTCGCTCACCTCCGTCACCGCACCGCTCACCCCTCCCCCTCGCGCTCGTCCGCCTGCATCTTGAGCGGCATCCGCCAATGAATTCCAGCGCATCAGGTCCTGACTCCTCACACTCCGGAATCGCATGAAGGTCATCATTCCCCTTGCCGGGAAGGGCACGCGGCTGCGCCCGCATACCCACGTCGTGCCCAAGCCCATGCTCAAGGTCGCCGGTCGACCGGTCATGAGCTATGTCATGGACGACGTACAGAAGCTCGGCAACATCGAGCAGGTCGTGTACATCACGGGTCACCTCAAGGAGAAAGTCGAAACGTACGCGCGCGCGACGTACGACATTCCCAGTGTCTTCATCGAGCAGAAGGTGCAGGACGGTACCGCCGGCGCGGTGGCGCTTGCCAAGCCGTACGTCGACCAGCCGGTCCTGATCATCTTCGTGGATACCATCTTCGATGCCGATCTGAGCATCACCAAGACCATCGACGCCGACGGCATCATCTGGACGAAGGAAGTCGAAGACTATCAGCGCTTTGGTGTGGTCGTCACCGATGCCGACGGGCACATGACGAAGATCGTGGAAAAACCCACCACGCCCATCTCCAAACGCGCGAATATCGGCCTGTACTACATCCGCAACTGGAAGCTGCTGTTTGAAGGCATCGACCATGTGCTCACCACTGCGCCCAACAAGGGCGAGTGGTATCTCACCGATGCCTTTCAGTACATGATCGACCACGGCGCAAAAATCAAAGTGGTGGACGTGGAAGGCTGGTACGACGCCGGGCAGTTGGAAACGCTGCTGGATACCAATCGGGTGATGCTGGAAAAGGGACGCGCGCGCCGGCCGAAGGAACTGGGCGAAGGTGCCCACATCATCGAGCCTGTGTACATCGAGGACGGCGTCACCATCGAGCATGCCACGGTGGGACCCAACGTGTCCATCGGCACCGGCAGCACGGTGCGAAACGCCACGGTGCGCGATGCGGTCATCGGTGACCGCACCTCCATCATCGACGCGCAATTGCATGACACGTTCCTTGGCGATCATGTCCACGTGCAAGGCGTGCGCGGTACCCTCAATGTGGGTGATCATTCGGACATTCGCACCACACCCGGAGCCTGAACGCCATGACCGACCGCATCTCACGTCGTGAACTCCTCACGGGCACGGCCGCGGCACTCGCGGCCACCGCACTCACCGGTACACCAGCCCGATTGCTGGCATCCACCGATGATTGGCGCGTCGACCTGGCCCATCCCGGTCGTCCGTCGGCCGGCCTGATGCTGGGCGTACCGTTTGAGAAACACGAGATGGTGCGTATCGCCATTGTCGGCACAGGTCTTCGCGGGCGCTCGACGTTGGGTGAACTGCTGGCCATTGAAGGCGTGCAGATCACGGCGCTGTGCGATGTGGTGGAAGACAAGGTGCGCCGGGCGGCGGCGATGGTGACGAAGGCGGGGCAGAAGGAGCCCGCCTTGTACTTCAACGGCGACCGTGACTTCGAGCGGCTCGTGCAGCGCAACGATATCGACTTCGTGTACACGGCGACGCCGTGGCCGTGGCATACCCCGGTGGCGTTGGCCGCCATGCGGGCGGGCAAGCATGCCGCCAGCGAGGTGCCCATCGCGTCCAGCGTGGAAGATTGCTGGGAGCTGGTGGAAACATCGGAGAAGACACGCAAGCATTGCCTGATGATGGAAAACTGCTGCTACGGCAACAGTGAATTGAGCGTGTTGCGCATGGTGCGCGACGGCGTCTTTGGCACCTTGCTCCATGGCGAGGCCGCGTACCTGCACGACTTGCGCGAAATTCTCTTCGAGGATCGCGACGAGGGCCTCTGGCGGCGTCTGCCGCACACCAAACGCAACGCGAATTTCTATCCCACGCACGGACTCGGCCCGGTGGCGCAGTACATGGGGATCCATCGCGGCGACCGCTTCGAGTACATGGTGTCCATGGCCTCGGGCGAAGCGGGACTCAGCGAATGGCGCGAGCAGCACGTGCCGAAGGACAGCCCAAAATGGAAGGAGAAGTACGTCGCCGGCGACATGAACTCCTCGCTCATCAAGACGGCGAAGGGACGCACGATTCTCCTGCAGCACGATGTGGTCAACGCGCGTCCGTACTCGCGCCTCAACAACCTGCAAGGTACCAAGGCCATCTTCAACGACTATCCGCCGCGTTTGTACATCGATGGCGCCAAGGGTGGCGAGCGATTCACACCGCTGGCCGATGTGGCCAAGCAGTACGAACATCCGCTGTGGACGGCGGTGGGTGAGCTGGCGCGCAAGAATGGCGGGCACGGGGGCATGGACTTCGTGATGGCCTATCGATTGGTGCAGTGTCTGCGCGAGGGACTCGTGCCCGATTTCGACGTATACGATGCCACCGCGTGGAGCGTGCCTTTCCCGCTCAGCGAAGAGTCGCTGCGCAAGGGCAGTGCGCCCATCAAGTTCCCGGATTTCACTCGCGGCGCGTGGGCGACATCGGTCGCGCCACAGGGACCTGCCACGAAGTGATCCGCACCGCCGCGATCCTGGCCCGTGGGCTCGGGACGCGCATGCGGCGCGAGGATGCGGCTGCCCGCCTCGATGCATCGCAGGCTGCGGCTGCAGCCAGCGGCGTCAAGGCCATGATCCCCATCGCCGATGCGTCGGGTGCAGGCACCGCGCGTCCGTTCCTGGACTACGTGCTGTCGGCACTGGCGGACGTTGGTGTGCGTGAGGTCGTGCTGGTGCTTGGCCCGGAGCACGATGCGGTCCGGGACTACTACACGCGCGTTTCGCCGCCTGTGCGTGTGCGGGTGCGCTTTGCCCTGCAGGCGGAACCACTGGGCACGGCCAACGCCGTGGTGGCGGCGGCAGCGACGATTGGCGACGAGGCGTTTCTGGTGCTCAACGCCGACAACTTCTATCCGCGCGAAGCACTCAAACACTTGGTCGATGGAGACTCGGCCGCCACCATCGCCTTTGATCGTGATGCGTTGGTGCGTGAGGGCAACATCGACCGGGAACGCGTGCGCTCGTTTGCCGTGCTCGACGTGTCGCCCGAAGGACGATTGCTCGGAATCGTCGAGAAGCCGGGTGAGCAACTCGATCTCGATTCGCCGGCCGCGCGATGGGTCGGCATGAACTGCTGGGCAGTAACACCGGCGCTGGTCGACGCCTGTCGCCGCGTGGCGAAATCAGCCCGCGGGGAATTCGAATTGCCTGAGGCCGTCGCGCTGGCGATTCGCGAAGGCGTGGCGGTGCATGCCCAACGGCTCGCCCTGCCGGTTCTGGATCTCTCGCACCGCGCCGATATCCCGGCCGTCGTCGCCACGCTTGGTGCACTGGCGCCGCGGCCGTGAGTGAGGTCGTGTTTCCGCCGCTCACGGAGTCCGTGGTGACGGCGTCGCTTGATGGCGCGGGATTCACACCCGTGGTGGCGGATCGCTATCGCAAGCTGGAGCGCGACGCCGCACGCGCCCTCGATGATGCCGGAGTCACCAGCGAAGGACGACGCACGTGGATTGTCCCGGGACGCATCGAAGTGCTGGGAAAACACGTCGACTATGCCGGCGGACGGTCGCTGCTCTGCACGGTGGAACGCGGCATCGTGGTGATGGCGGCGCCACGGACCGATCGCAAGGTGGTGTTGCGCGATGCACGACGTCGTGAGGCGATGGTCGTATCGCTCGATCCGTCCCCGTTCCCGTCGTCGCAGGCGCCGTTGCCCTGGGCCGTATATCCACGCACCGTGGTGCGTCGACTGCAGCACAACTTCGGCGACCGGGTGGTCGGTGCCGACATCGCCCTGGCCAGCAACCTGCCACCCGCCGCCGGCGTATCGAGTTCCAGTGCGCTCGTCGTGGGGCTGACGCTCGCATTGTCGGCACTGAGCGACCTCGCCTCGGACGCGCTGTGGCACGAGGCGCTGGTGCCGCGCACGCGGCTGGCGGGATACTGCGGGGCCATGGAGAACGGGCTGGACTTCGGCGTGCTGGCCGGCGAGCGCGGTGTGGGCACATTGGGTGGGGCGCAAGACCAGACGGCCATTCTGTGCTGTGCTCCCGGCAAGCTTGACGTATTTGGTTGGGCGCCGGTGCGACACGAGCGCGAGGTCAGTTGGCCAGCCGACTACGTATTCGTGATTGGCGTGAGCGGTGTCGTGGCCTCAAAGACCGGCGCGGCGCGCGACCGATACAACAGGGTCGCCCGCACAGCGCATCACCTGGTGCATGCATGGAACGCGCAGGGCGGCGCAGCGCGCACGCTGCACGATGTGTTCATCGAGGCGGCCGGCGATCCGAGCGGCGAGTTGCCCGCGCCCCTGCTGCGCGTGGCGCACGACGCCGCGAACGAGGAGTTTACGGCCGACCAGCTGAATGCGCGTGTCCGTCAGTTCCACGCCGAAACGTGGCACCACGTACCCGACGCCGCCGAGGCACTCACACGCCACGATCTCGAGGGATTCGGTCGTGTGGTGGCCGCGTCACAACGCGGCGCTGAGATGGCATTGGAAAACCAGATTCCGGAGACGGTGCAGATGGTGAGCATCGCCCGCGAGTTGGGTGCGGTGGCGGCCAGTGCGTTTGGTGCGGGTTTCGGAGGGAGTGTCTGGGCGATGATCCCGGAACTCGAGGCCGAACGTTTCGCGTCGCGATGGCGCGATCGGTATGTGAAGCACTTCCCGCAGATTGCCAGCCGGGTGCAGGTGTTCGCCACTCGGCCCAGCGCGCCGGCGTTCGAGGTGGTGTAAGAATTCCTCGGAATGTGGGCGCGACTGGCTACATGACCAGTGCTCCCTGCGCGACCGTCGCAACGATACCCAAGGCACGCAACAGCCCGCGCGCGCCCTCCACATCCTCGTACCACTCGTGATCGGTGTGGGCGCCGCCACCGATACCGCCGCCGCCGATTGTGATAGCCGGGATGCCGCGCGATAGCGGAATGTTGGCGTCGGTCGATGCAGATGCCGACCGCGGTTCACGCTGCTGCCAGCGGGTAGCGTCCGCAGCGAGACGCACCAGCGGGTGGGCGGCATCGAGTCGTCCACCGGGACGATCGCCGAGCGTGGCCACGGTAACGGTGAGCAATGTCCCTGTGTGCTGACGCGTCGTATCCTGCGCAGCCCGTTCCGACAATCGGCGCACCAACTCGTGCAGGCGCCCGACGGCCGCGCCATCCAGCGCCCGCACATCGACATCAAACCACGCGCCGGCCGGAACCGACGTCAGCGACTCGCCACCGCCGATGCGCGTGACCGACACGGTGACGCCGGGTGGCTGCGCCTTGGCCAGCTGCGCAACAGCGGCGACGGCGCAGCCCGCCGCGTGAATGGCATTCGCCGCGTGCGGGTCGGCCCACGGATGCCCACCGGCGCCGACAAAGGACACATGCAATCGCCGCGAGGCGATACCGTGATGCACGATCAGTGAATCTCCCGGACCGTCCAACGCAATGGCTGCCACCGGTCTCAGGGTACCGGCGCGCTCGATTTCATCGAAGTAGGCACGCGCGCCGCGCAGATTGCCGACCCCTTCCTCGCCAACGGTGGCCACCAGTTCGATGGGATGTGTCAGCGTCGCACCAACGTCGTCGGCGCGTAGTACATCCGCCAACAATACCAGCGCCGCCAGGCCCCGCCCGTTGTCACCGATACCGGGCATGACAATCCGCGGGCCCTCATGACGCACCGCTAGCGGCACGTCTGCGTCAAACACGGTGTCCAGATGCGCCATCACCACCACCGGTGACGCTGACGAATCCGCACGCGCCCCGCCCGGAATGGACGCGATGACGTTCCCAACGGCGTCGCGACGAACCGCCAAACCCATCGCCGAGAGCCATTGCGTGACAACGTCGGCGCGACGCGCCTCGGCGCCGGTGGGTGCGGCAATTTCGGCAATCGCGATCTGACGCGCTATTGTCTCGCTCTGCCGGTCGGCCAGGCGACGCGCGCTCGCACTGAGCGAATCGAAGGCGTGGCGCCGAGGAGGGTACTCTGAAGAGCGAAGAAAGGTCACGACCAGTAATTGACGAACTTGGCCCGGGGTCGCAAGGTTCAAGCAATGAATGACCATATCGACAAGGCGACGCGCTGGAAACCAAGTCGCAATGTCCTGGCGCTCGCGGCCGTGAGTTTCCTCACCGATGCATCCAGCGAGATCATCGCGCCGCTGCTGCCGATGTTCCTCATCGGAACGCTGGGTGCATCCGTGCGCACGGTCGGTCTCATCGAGGGCGGTGCCGAAGCCATTGCGTCGCTGCTCAAGCTGGCCAGCGGCTGGTGGTCCGATCGCTCACAACGGCGCAAGCCACTCATCGTCTTCGGCTATACCGTCGCCTCGCTGGTGCGGCCGCTCATCGGCTTCGCGCAGTCCTCCACGCAGGTGCTGGCCATCCGATTCACCGATCGCGTGGGCAAGGGAGTGCGCGGTGCACCGCGTGACGCGTTGCTGGCAGCCTCCACGCCGGTCGAGTCGCGGGGGCGCGCGTTCGGCTTTCACCGCGCCGCTGATCACGCGGGCGCCGTGGTGGGGCCGCTCATTGCGATGGCTTGCCTGGCCTGGCTGGCCATGCCGCTCCGGCACGTGTTCTTTGTTGCCGCGATTCCCGGCGCCCTGGCCGTACTGGTGGCGATCTTTGCGGTGCGAGAGGAACGCGAAGCGGTTCCGGCGCAAATGACTTCAGCCCCGACGGCAACGAAAGTGGCCGCCGCCGACGCGAGACAAGCGCCCATGCCGGCGTCGTTTGTGCGCGTGATGGTCCCCATTGCCCTGTTCACGCTGGGGAATTCCACCGATGCGTTCCTGATCCTTCGCGCCAATCAACTCGGCGTGTCGCTGGCCCTGATCCCGCTGCTCTGGGTCCTGCTGCACGTAGTGAAGAGTGCATCCAGCACCCCCGGTGGCGCGCTGTCCGACAAGGTGGGACGAGCGCCGCTCATCATCGGGGGGTGGATCGTCTACGCGCTCGTATACGTGGGATTCGCGGCCGCGAGCGCCACCTGGCATGTCTGGGCGCTGTTCGCCCTGTATGGCATCGTCTTTGGACTGAGCGAGGGCACTGAGAAGGCTCTCATTGCGGACCTCGTCCCCGCGGCACGGCGCGGACGCGCATTCGGGTGGTATCACGCAATCATTGGCGTTGCCGCGCTCCCGGCGTCGATGGTATTCGGCGCCGTGTGGGACACATACGGCGCGAGCGCTGCCTTCCTGATGGGGGCAGCGCTCGCGGTGACGGCGTCCATGACGCTGTTGCTACTTCTTGGCTTTCGTGCCGTTGGGGCCGATCGTCCGCTCGAATAGGTCGAAGATTCGGGTGTATTCGTCAGTCCACGACGTCGGTCGCACAAATCCGTGGTCTTCCACTGGATAGACGGCGAGATCCCACCCCGTCTTGCCCAATTCGATGAAGCGCTGGGTGAGCCGCACGATATCCTGGAAGTGCACGTTGGTATCGACCATACCGTGCGCCATCAGCAACGGATCTTCAAGTCCCTCGGCAAAGTAGATAGGCGACGATCGGCGATACGCGAGCGTGTCGTCCTGCGGCAGGTTGAGGATGCCGCCGGTGTAGCCGTGGTTGTAGTGCGACCAGTCGGTCACACTGCGCAACGCCGCACCGGCGCCAAAGTCCTTCGGCGCGTTGAATAGCGCCATCAACGTCATGAATCCGCCGTAGCTGCCGCCGTACAGTCCGATACGCTCGGGATTGATGCCGTATTCCTTCTGCAGCCAACGCGATCCATCCACTTCGTCAGCCAGGTCGCGCCCACCCATCCACCGATAGATGGCGGTGCGCCAGTCGCGCCCGTAGCCCGCCGAGGCGCGGTAATCCATGTCCAGCACCACATAGCCTTTGGATGCGAGGTAATGGTTGAACATGTACTCGCGCGAATAGCTGCTCCAGTAGTCATGCACGTTGTGCATGTAACCGGCGCCATGCACGAAAATAACGGCCGCACCGTTTGGCTGCGCACCGACGTCCTGGGGCCGGTAGATGCGCGACGGTACGTCCACGCCGTCACTGGCGCGGATCTTCACAATAGCCGGCTTGATCCACGAACCTTTGCGGAACGCCTCGGAGGTGGACGTGGTCAGTTGCACTCGGCTCGCGTCAGCCGCGTCGGCCACGAACAACTCCGGTGGCACATTCGCCTGCGAGAACACGTCGGCAAGGCGTTTGCCGTCGGGGCTCACGACCACCCGATGTCCGCCGTGATCGCGCGTAATCTTCTCGCGTTTGCCGCCAGCCACCGGCAAGCGATAGAAGTGCGTGACGAACGGCGATTCCTCACTGGTATGGAGCCAGAACCACTTTCGATCGGCAGACAATTCGGCTTGCGTCACTTCCCACGCGCCATCGGTCAGCGCGGTGCGTCCGGTGCCATCGCGGTTCACCGAATACAGCTGCGCGAACCCGCTCGCTTCCGACGCAAACCACACGCGGCCATCCGGCAGCCAGCCCATGCATCCGCCGCAGGGGCCGCCCACCCACGCCGTGTCGCGCAGCGCGTCCACCACCTGCACGGGGCCGGCGTCACCCACGGTAATGAGATAGCGCCACTTGAAGTCCGGCGTGCCGGCACTGAGCAGCCCCGACGAGCCCTCATCGTTCCATCCCATGAATCGCACCTGCGCCGCCGCGCGCGCGCTGTCACCGCCTATCACATGCAGCATGGACAGCTTGCCGCTGGCCAACTCCAGGCGATAGGCGCGAAAGCGCACGTTGCCATCGCCCACTTTCGTGCGTGAGCCAATCTCCTCGGTGAAGCCGCTGCTGGTGACGTAGTTGGGAACCTGTGCCAGTCGCGGTTGTCCCGGCGGATTGCTGGCGGTCAACACGATTGCCGTGCGGAGGTTGGGCGAGACACTCAGTTGCGCCAGCCGCTCGCCAACGGGGAGATACGCTGGCTGTAGCCCTCGCGCGGCCGCCGCTGCGCGCTCGGCACGCTGCAGGGAGTCAGCGCGCTGCCGGTCGCGAATGACTTCCAGCAATTCACGCTGCTGACGTTCCAGCGCACCGCGCATGCCGGTCGCACGGGCCGAATCGCGCGGCGCCGGACCCGGACGCACGTCGGTCAGTTGCCGCACCAGCCCCGTCGCCAACTCCAACGCAAACGCATTGCCGTCACGCGTGAACAGCAATGCCCGCTCATCAGCGGAGAATCGCGGATCGCTTTCCGCCGACACGGTTTCCGTGAGGCGACGCAAGGTCGTCTTCTTCGTGTCGATCAGGTACAGATCGCCGCGCGCCGACACGGCCTTCTTCAACCCATCGCGCGTCCGCGGTCCGTCGGCAATGAACGGCGCCACACTGTCCATCTGCGCGTCGGTCAGCCGTTCCGGAACGCCACCGGCGACCGCTCGCACGCGATACGGACGCATCACCTCATCCCATACGGTGCCCGGTGGGTTCCATTGAAAGTAGACCCACTGACCATCCGCGCTCCAACTCACATTCTGCGGCTCGCGCCCGAAGTGCTCGGGCCCGCGCATGATGTTCGCGATGTTGAGATCGAAGCCATTCGGCGCCAATTGCGCGGCCAGCGTCAGCGGTGCAATCAACGCGGCACCAGCGACCCAACGAAGCAGCGGATTCATGGTAGTGCGGAGTGGGAGTGGACGATCTGAGAAATGAAAGACGGGAGACTGGAGACGGGAGACGGGAGACGTCCAACCGACACACGTTGAATCGGCATGCCGGAAGTCTCCCGTCTTCCCTCTCCCGTCTCCCGTCTTAAACACGCCAACTGTCTTTACGAGTCGCCGCCGTCCCTCAGCAGCAGCGCGATCCCGGCTGCGTATACTTGTCCGCCAGTCGTTCGCGTTCGAACGTGCGCGGATCAAGCGGGGTGCAATCGGGAAACTGCCGGTGCATGTGCGCCAGGTACGCGTCGTAATCCGGTACCCCGATAATGCGGCGCACGACGGCCGAAACGCGTCGCAGTCGCGCCAGCCAACCGGAGGCAGGCGCAGCACCTCCTGGCGAGAATTGGACCGCTTCGGGGCTGGATCGACGCGAGAGCGACATGGCGTGACGGGAAAGGACTGGAGCGTGATGCCGGGGTGACCACCGGCACGCTCACTCGTTGTGAGGCGGAGCCCCGCGTGAGCGGAGCGAAAGGAAAGTACGCGCCCCGCCCATGAATTTGCGAGAGTCTATGCCTGTGACCACCCGGTCCGCCGGTGCCAAGCTGCTGTGGTTGACCGCGCTCACGGCGGCGGGCCTCGTGGCCAGCGCGACGGCGGCTACCGTCTATTCCGCTGGCAAAATCCAGCGAAAACATGCACGCCTGGACTCCGCTTCGGTGGTGTCGCTGGACGCCGCACGCGGCACCGCATCGCTGGTTGCGCTCACGGACTCGTTGGTGGCACCGCTGGGCCCGTTGTCGCCCATCGACAGCATCACCCTGGCCCAGATCGTCGCGCTTCTCACGGCGCCGGCCGACTCCGCCACCTGGATCCCTCACGCAGCCGCTGATACCGCTCATGCGGCGACGACCGCCGCCTATCGTCGCTGGACGCGTAGCGCTCCACTGACGGCGTTCTGGGGCATCCGCCCGGGATTCCCGGGCATCGAAGACTCGAGAGCTGTTCCGATGCTGCGATTGCAGCCGCTGAAAAGACTCTGGAAGGAGAGCGAGGCGGCGGCCGACAGCGCCCTGTCAGCAGGGGACACGGACACGGCGTTGCTCCGTGCACGGGAAACACTCGCTGGTGCTCGGCACCTGATCAATCAACCGAGTCCGATCGATGCGCTTGTCGGTCGCGTGATGCTGTCGGACGGCGCCAAGCTGCTGGCCCGCGCGGCGCTGCAGGCGGACCAGCCGGCGTTGCACTCGTCCGCCCAACGTCTCTTGTCAATGACGCGCGCCTGGACGCCGGTTCCGCGCGGCCTGTGGACGATGAGTCCGAGGACGGCCGCCAGCACCAATCTGCTCGACATGGCCGGCGATCGCACGTTGTCCCCGGCAACCCGGTTCGTGGCCATAGAGGTCATGGTCGCGGGGGCGTGCGTGAATACGCGCGAAGTGCTCTTCGGTCCATCTGCGGCCCGACACGAGGCGGTGAACGCCATGATCGATGCCGCAGGAGATATTCCGCGGCTGTCGGAGTTGCGCCCGTTCTTCCACAGGACACTCGCGAAGCTGGACCAGTCCCCGGAGACTTTTGCGGGCGACACCAGACGGCCGCCTCCGTCAGACGAGCCGATGCTGCAGACGCTGCTGCGTTTAGTGGTGCCGGCGCGCGTGCAGGCGCGCGTTGACGCGTGTGACTGGTCCGGGGCGTAGGCGCGCCCCGAACCAGATCACCGAAACGCTTACCCCACCAGCGCCGTCTTCACATACGGCGCTTCGGCGGTCACCGCCGGCTTACGGCCGCTCACCACCGACAGCCACACCCGCATCGAGTCGGCGAGAATCACAATCACCGAAATCAGGAAGAATGCGGCGACCGCTGCGTCGAGACGGTCGTTAAAGATCATGCGCTGGGCGGCCTCCACTGATTTCACGGCCTTGGGCAACACCCCACTGGCAATGGCCGTCTCCAGCGTCCGCGCATGTGACAGGAATCCCAGCTTGGGATCCGCCGCAAAGATCTTTTCCAGTCCCGCGGTCATCGTCACGATCACCAGCCACGACATCGGCAACAGCGTGATCCACGCATACTTCGCCTTGCCCATCTTGATGAAGACCGTCGTGCCCACGCACAGCGCCACGGTGGCCAGCAACTGATTCGAAATGCCGAACAACGGCCACAGGGAGTTGATGCCGCCCAGCGGATCGGTGACGCCCTGATACAGGAAGTAGCCCCACATCGACACGAACAGCCCGCTGGCGATGATCACGCCCGGGTACCACGACGTGCGACCCATGGGCTTGATCACCGTGCCCAGCAGATCCTGCAGCATGAAGCGCCCGACGCGCGTGCCGGCATCCAGCGTGGTCAGAATGAACAACGCTTCGAACATGATGGCGAAGTGATACCACAACGCCAGCGCGCCTTCGCCACCGAGCACCTTCGAGAACAGGTGCGCCATGCCCACCGCGAGACTCGGGGCGCCACCCGTGCGCGACAGCAACGACGATTCACCCACCGACTTCGCCATGGCGTCCAGTGCCTCGGGCGTGATGACAAAACCCCAATTCGCGATGGCGGCCGCCGCACTGGCAGCGGTTGTGCCCAGCGCCGCAACCGGCGCGTTGATGGCGAAGTACATCCCGGGCGTCAGTGCGCAGGCCGCAATAAGCGCCATGATCGCCACCAGCGATTCGGTGAGCATCGACCCGTAGCCGATGAACCGCGCATCGGTTTCGCGACGCAGCAACTTTGGCGTCGTGCCGGAAGAAATCAACGAATGGAATCCGGAGATCGCCCCACAGGCGATGGTCACGAACACGAAGGGAAACAACTTGCCGGCGAAGACGGGTCCCGTGCCGTCGATGAACTGCGTGACCGCCGGCATTTCCAGCGGCGGTAACGCAATCAAAATGCCGACGCCCAGCGCCAGCACCACGCCGATTTTCACGAACGCGGAGAGGTAGTCGCGCGGGGCCAGCAGCAGCCACACCGGCAACACCGAGGCCGCAAAGCCGTACGCCATGATCAACAGCGAGAGCGTCGTGCCGCTGAGGGTGAACACCGGCGCCCACTCCGCCGATCCCGCCACCCACTGGCCGGCGAACAACGCCATCAACAGCAGAAACAACCCAATGGCCGTGGCCTCGATCACCTTGCCCGGGCGCAGCCATCGCAGATAGACACCCATCAACAGCGCAATCGGGATGGTCAGGCCGATCGTCACCGTGCCCCACGGACTGTCGCGCAAAGCGTTCACCACGATCAGCGCCAGCACCGATATCAGGATGATCATGATGCCCAGCACCGCCACCAGGGCGGTGCCGCCGGCGATCGGCCCGATCTCCTCCTTGGCCATCTGTCCCAGTGACTTGCCGTTTCGGCGAATGGACGCCGCCAGAATCACGAAGTCCTGTACGGCGCCACCCAGGACGACGCCCACCAGAATCCACAGTGCCCCGGGTAAGAAACCGAACTGCGCCGCCAACGTGGGACCGACCAGCGGACCCGGGCCGGCAATGGCGGCGAAATGATGCCCGAACACGATCCACTTGTTGGTCGGCACGAAGTCGCGACCGTCGTCCAATCGCTCGGCCGGTGTCGCCCGCGTGGCATCAAGCACAAACACCTTGCTCGCGATGATCTTGCTGTAGAACCGGTAGCCAATGAGGTAGGTGCAGACCGCCGCCGTGAGCAACCACGCGGCATTGACCTTCTCGCCATTCGAGAGGGCCACCATTGCAAGGGCACCAGCGCCAAGGATGGCAGTGGCTAGCCAGGGGAGAAGCCGGAGGAATCGGGACACGGCGGGGGCAGGTAGGTGGGCGCGATCCAAGCGGACGCTCAGAAGTGCAGCGAAGGAATCGGAACGGGTATGCGCTCCGGCGCGGGGGATGTCAATGTCTTGACGGCGATCCCGGGCGTTCCGGCGCTTCACCCGGCACGCGCCGCCAACGATCTTTCCCACCATGTCCACTCCCGTCACGCTCATTCCCGGCGACGGCATCGGCCCCAGCATCGCCGACGCCACGGTGCGCATTCTGGCCGCCGCCGGCGCTGACATCGCATGGGATCGCCAGGTGGCCGGCATGGCGGGCGTGGCCCGCTGGAACGACCCCATTCCCGACGCGACCCTCGATTCCATCAGGCGCACCCGCGTAGCCCTCAAGGGGCCGCTGGAAACGCCGGTCGGCGATGGGTTCCGCTCCATCAATGTCGCGTTGCGCACGACATTCGACCTGTATGCCAATGTGCGACCGGCGCATACCATCATCCCGGGACGCTTCAACGACATCGACCTGGTTCTCATTCGCGAGAACACCGAGGGACTGTATATCGGTGTCGAACACTACGTCCGCATCGGTGACGATCCCAAGGCGGCCGCCGAGTCGGTGGCGATTATCACGCGCGCCGGATCGGAGCGCATTGTGCGCTATGCCTTCGAGTATGCCCTGCGCCATCACCGCAAGAAGGTCACGCTCGTCCACAAGGCCAACATCCTGAAGTATTCACAAGGGCTGTTTCTCGACGTCGGCCGCATGATCGCCCGCGAATACGAAGGCCGCATTCAGTTTGAAGACCGCATCATCGACGCCATGGCCATGCACCTCGTGATGCGTCCCGAGGTGTTCGATGTCATCGTGACGACCAATTTGTTCGGGGATATTCTCTCGGACGAAATCTCCGGGCTCGTGGGCGGACTGGGGCTCGCACCAGGCGCGAATATCGGCACCAGTGCCGCGATCTTTGAAGCCGTCCACGGGACCGCCCCGGAGATTGCCGGCCAGAACATCGCCAACCCCGGCGCGCTGGTGCTGGCGGCGTGCATGATGCTCGATCATCTGGGCGACAGTGAGCGCGCCGCACGCATCCGCGCGGCCTTCGAAGGCACCCTGCGCGAGGGAAAGACGCTCACGCGCGACCTTGGCGGGTCGGCCAGCACCCACGAATTCACCAACGCCGTGATCGCGCGCCTCGCATGAGTTTCGCGCCGATGCGCGTGCTGCATATCTCGGACATCCACTGCGGACACCCGTTCGTGGCCGAACACGTCGCGGCGGCGGAATCGTTGGCGGCGTCGCAGGCGTTCAACGCCATCGTGGTCTCGGGCGACATGGCGCAGCGCGCTCGGGTGCACGAGTTCGAGCGGGCCCGGGATATCGTGAATCGCTTCCGCGCCATCGCGCCGACCCTCGTCGTGCCGGGCAACCACGACACGGCCTGGTGGCATGCGCCCTTCGGATTCGGCGATGTGGCCAGGATGCATGAGCGCTATCGCCAGTACATCAGCGACGACCTCGAACCAACCCTGCGGCTTCCCGGACTCTCGATCGTGGGCCTCAACTCGGCGCAGGGCACCATGCCCGCCACGCTCACCTGGTATCCGCGCGACTGGCGGGTGAAAGGCGGACTGACCACCGCACAGTTGGAACGCGCGCGCGCGTGCCTCGCTGCCAGCCCTGCGGGTGACCTTCGTCTGCTGGTGGTGCACCATAACGTTGTGCGCGGGCGGCTCTCGCGACGGTGGGGACTGGCTCGACCCCTGGAGATGCTCGATGCCATCGCGGTCATGCGCCCGCACGTGGTCTGCAGTGGCCACGATCACGAGGAACGGGTGGAGGTCGTAGAGCGCGCCACCGGTCGTTTCATTGCCAGCACCGCCAACACCCTGTCCAATCGCATGCGTCGCCATCGCCCGTCGTCGCTCACCGTGATTGAGGCACAGGGGGCCGTTGTGACCGTAACGGCATGGGTCTTTCAACACGGCGCCTTCGTCCCTGGTCCAATGACGGCCAGCCTGGGGACTGACGAGGCCACTATTGACGGCTGAGACTTCTTTGGTATCTTAGTACTGAGATACTGAGAGCCCGCCAGACGGGCAGGAGACATACCCCGTGACCGCACCGACGCTGCTTGGCCTGCACCACGTCACCCTGGTCGCCGCCAACGCCCAGCGCACCGCCGACTTCTACACCCAGGTCCTCGGACTTCGTCTGATCAAGACGACGGTGAATTTCGATGATCCCGGCAGCTATCACCTGTACTTCGCCGACGAGACCGGAAACGCTGGCACGGTGGTCACCTTCTTCGAATGGCCTCGGGCACCCAAGGGTCACCCGGGCATCGGAGGAACCCATCACGTGGCGCTTCGCGTGGCCGATCGCGATGCGCTCCTTCGGTGGAAGCGTCGTCTGCGCGACCTGGGCGTGGCGGTGAAGGGACCCTACGACAGACGCTACTTCACGTCCATCTACTTCCGCGACCCCGATGGGGTGATTCTCGAGATCGCCACCGATGGGCCCGGGATGCTGTTCGACGAAGTCGGCGAGGTGGTGCAGCGCACACCACCAGCGGACCTCATGCGCGGCAACCGCGATGAAGCGGCCATTGCGTCCCTCACGTGGCCCGAACCCGTCACGGCAATCGACGACGCCATGCAACTCACGCGCGGCATGCATCACCTCACGGCGATTGCGGCCAATGTCGAACGCACCGACGAGTTCCTGCGCGGCGTGTTGGGACTGACGTTGGTGAAGAAGACCGAGAACTTCGACGACCCGGGAACGCGACACTGGTCGTGGGGCTCTCCCGATGCGCGACCGGGGTCACTGGTCACCTATCTCGAGAAGAATCCCGCACGCGAGCGCCGGGCGCAGATGGGCACAGGGCAGGGACACCACTACGCGCTGGCCGTCGCCGACGAGATGACGCAGCTGGCCTATCGCGACAAGCTGCTCGACGCCAACCTGCCCGTGTCCGAGGTGATGGACCGCGTGTACTTCAAGAGCATCTACACCCGCGATCCCGATGGACACATCGTGGAGATTGCCACCATGGGGCCGGGTTTTCTGGTGGATGAGTCGGCCGAAACCGCCGGTACGGCGTTGCAGTTGCCGTGGTGGCTGGAGGCGCATCGGGAACAGATTGCAGCGCATCTGGAGCCGCTCGCTCACTCGCGCAGTGTCGCTCACCCCGCATCCACGGTATGATGTCCACGATGACGACACCTTTGGATCCTCACGCTGGGCAGTCACCACTCGTTGACGGAGTGCCGCTCGATCACGCCACCTACGCGCTGGTGCTGGTGCACGGGCGCGGCGGGACCGCCGAGGGCATGCTGCCCATCGCGCGCAGCGCCGGCGCGACCGATGCGGCGCTGATTGCACCGCGTGCCGCGGGCGGCACCTGGTATCCCAATCGCTTTCGCGATGCGATGGCGTCTAACGAACCGTACCTCACCTCGGCGCTGGCCGCCGTGCAGCGCACGGTGGAGGCGGTGACGGCGGGCGGCATCCCCGCCGAACGCATCATCCTGGTGGGATTCTCGCAAGGCGCCTGTCTCGCGTTGGAGTATGCGGCACGCAACGCGAGACGCCTCGGGGGCATCGCCGCGTTGGCGGGCGCGCTCATCGGTGACGAACATGATGCGCGCCACGATGCCGGCACGTTCGCGAATACGCCAATCCTGCTGGCGTGCGGTGACGCCGATGACCATATCCCCGAGCCGCGGGTGCGCGCGTCGGCGACGATGCTTGCCGCGCAGGGCGCGGTGGTCGACCTCCGGATCTACCCAGGGATCACTCACACAATTGTGGCCGACCAGCTCGACGCGCTGCGCACGATGATCGATGTCGTGCGCGGTCACGCGCTCGCCGGGTGACCGCACCGCGCGTGGCGGCGCGGGCGTTCAGCGAGCGATCGCTCCTGATCCTGCTGGGATGGGCGGCGATTGCCGTTATTGCGGCGGAATTCGTGCTCATTCCCATGCGGACCCGCGTGTGGTTCCCGGACTGGTCGGGAACGCTTAAGCCGTTCGCCTGGTGGTCGATCGGGCTTGCGGTGCTCTGGGTCATCGTGCCGGCCATCCTCCTGCGACGCGAAGGTCCGTTGCCATTTTCGGTCGCGTTGCCGAAAACGCGTAACGGCATCGCGCTCTACGCGGGGCTCATTGCCGTCATGATCCCGGCCCTGTTGCTGGCCAGTCGCCGGCCGGATTTCCTGAACACCTACCCCTTGCTGCATGCAGCCCCTCCCCTTGCCTGGAGCGGGGGATTGCTGTGGGCGTATTGGCTGTGCTACGGCAGCATCCTGTTCAGCACCGAGTTCTTCTTCCGCGGTGTGCTGCTGTTTGGACTGGAGTCGCGACTTGGAGTCGCCGCCGTGGGGGTGAGTGTCCTGCCGTACTGTCTCATTCACGCGCACAAGCCGCTGCCCGAGGCCTTCGGATCCATCGTCGCCGGCTATGTGCTTGGGGTGCTGGCGCTTCGTACTCGCAGCATTGGCGGCGGCGTGGTGGTGCACTGCGCGGTGGCGTTCGGCATGGACACACTGGCGCTCCTGCGCGCTTGATCGCGCGCGCGCTCACGCGCATTCTTCTCGGAATGCGCGACGCGGCCTTTGCCCAGCTGGGATTCGACTTCTCCGACACCACCGGAGTTGCCGCATCGTCGCCGTCGCCGGTTGAGCAGCAGCCACTTGTCTCGCTGCTCTCGCTTGGCTCGGTACCGACGGAGACGGTGGGACCCACCGTCGAGCCGTCTCGCGATCGACCGGCCCGCGGACGCTCCGCGACACGCGCCCGAACGGCCGTGCTGTTCTCGCGACTGCAAGACCTGGGTTTGCGCGGCGTCGAGACCCTGGTGCTCATGCGGACACGCACCGTGATGGTTTCGCTCATTGGCCGGACACTGCGCGTGAACGAGGGCTACGCCGAGGCGCCGGAGCCGGTGCTGCGCGCCATCGTGACGTTCGCGACCTCGCGCACCAAGGTGGCACGCGCCACCGCGCGCGACGCCATCCTGCAGTTCGAAATCGACCGGGCGCCCGCGCCGCGCCGGGTCGAGCCGCCGCGACCCGGTGATCTGGCGCTGATGGCGCAGCTGTCCGAGGCCCACCGACAGCTCAATGCGCAGCACTTCCAGGGCGCCCTTACCACCATTCCCATTCGCCTATCGGGACGGATGGCCACCCGACTTGGTCATTTCGATCCCGGCTCGAAGCATGTGGTGTCGGAGATTGTCCTGTCACGCCAGCACGTGGTGAAGCATGGATGGCGGGAAGCCATGCACACGCTGCTGCACGAGATGGTGCATCAGTGGCAGCATGAAACCGGTGCGCCGGTCGATCACCTGGCGGGGTTTCGCAAGAAGGCGCGCGAAGTGGGAATCACGCCGGCCGCGCGACGCGATGTCGTGCCGCTTGAGCGCCGCAGGCGTCGGTCGGCTGGCTTGGAATAGAGCGCGTACAGGAATCGCGCCATCCGCGTAGACGCCCGCGCCACCCTTGCGCTATTTTGAGCCCATCCGGAATTGCATTTTCTCCTCTGAAATAACGCCGTCATGGCCAACGATCTGCCTTCATCCATCCCCTCGGCCCTGCCATCGGTCAGTCTCTCTGCGCACGCCGCCGACCTCTTCAATATCGACGCGGCCCTCACGGAAGAGGAGCGGGCGATTCGTGACACGATTCGCGCCTTTGTCGACGAGAAGATCCGACCGATTATTGGCGACTGCTATGTCCAGGGGCGTTTCCCGAAAGAGCTGATCCCCGAACTCGCGGAACTCGGTGTGCTGGGCGCCAATCTCCCCGAGGAGTACGGCTGTGCCGGTCTGTCCAGCGTGGCCTACGGGCTCATCATGCAGGAGTTGGAGCGCGGTGATTCGGGCATTCGCTCGTTCGCATCAGTGCAGGGCGCGCTGGTCATGTATCCCATCTTCGCGTTCGGCTCGGAAGCGCAGAAGCGCCACTACCTGCCCAGACTCGCCAAGGGTGAGTTGATCGGATGCTTCGGACTCACCGAGCCCGATTTCGGGTCCAATCCGTCGGGAATGATCACCCGCGCGCGCCAGCAGGCCGATGGCAGTTGGATCATCAATGGCGCCAAGATGTGGATCACGAACGGCTCCATGGCCGACGTCGCGATCATCTGGGCCAAAACGGGCGACAGCACCGAAGACACCAGCATTCGTGGCTTTGTGGTGGACACCAAGACGCCAGGGTTCACGGCGCGCGACCAGAAGGGCAAACTGTCGTTGCGCGCCAGCGACACCTCCGAATTGGTGTTGGTGGATGTACACGTGTCGGCCGATGCCATTCTGCCCGAGAGTAAGGGACTCAAGAGCCCGCTCATGTGTCTCACGCAGGCGCGCTACGGCATCTCATGGGGCGTCCTCGGGGCAGCGCTGGCCTGTTTTGAAGAGGCCGTGTCGTACGCCAAGAACCGGGTGATGTTCGACAAGCCGATTGGCGGATTTCAGATCCAGCAGGTCCGATTGGCGGATATGCTCACGGAAATCGTGAAGGGGCAGTTGGTGTCCCTGCATCTGGGCCGCATGAAAGACGCCGGCAATTTCACACCCACGCAGGTGTCACTCGCCAAGCGCAACAATGTCAGCATTGCCACCGACATTGCGCGCGAGACGCGTCGCCTGTTGGGCGCCAACGGTATCCTGGCCGAATACGGCGCACTGCGGCACATGGCCAATCTGGAAAGCGTGTATACCTACGAAGGGACCCATGACGTCCACTCGCTGATTCTCGGGCAGGCGATCACCGGTCTGGCCGCGTTCAAGTAGCGCGTGGTATCCACTCTTCGTAGCTTCCCTTCGGGCCGCTGCGCCTGCCTGCGGGCGGCGCAGTGGGCGCCGTCATCAATCTGACTTTCAATTCGGAGCAACCGCGGTGAAAATCGCCGTGTGCATCAAGCGGGTCCCCGTGATGGAAGTGAAGTTCGCCATCACCGCGGACGGTTCCCGTGTCGACGAGACGGGACTCAAGTACGACGTCAACGATTTCGACCTGTGGGCCATCGAAGCCGGCCTGCAACTGAAGGAAAAGAACGGCAACGTGGGCGAGGTCGTCGTGATCACGCTCGGCACCGACGCCGCGCAGGAACAGATTCGCAAGGCGCTGGCCATGGGCGCCGATCGTGGCGTGCTGTTGCAGGCCGATCGCGCACCGGCCGACGGGCTCGCCGTGGCGCGCGCGCTGGCCGCGGAACTCAAGGACGGCGGGTACGATCTGATTCTCTGCGGTCGCATCGCGATTGACTCGATGAACCAGATGACCGGTCCGATGATCGCCGAGCTGCTTGATGTGCCGTGCGTGACCAACGTGTTTCGCCTGGAAGTTGCCGGTGCCACGGGCCGGGCCGAGCGCGTGCTGGAAGGCGGGTCGGAGGTCGTGGAGTTTCCGCTGCCGGCGCTGCTCACCATCGATGATGGACTGAACAAGGAACGCTTGCCCTCGCTCAAGGGCATCATGGCGGCCAAGAAGAAACCATTGGACGTGAGACCGGCGCAGTTCGGTGACGCGCACGTGGTGGTGGCGAAGATGTCGCTGCCGGCCGAACGGGCCGCCGGTCGCATTCTTGGTGACAGCGCTGCGGCGGTTCCGGAACTGATCCGACTCCTCCAGACTGAAGCGAAGGTACTCTGAGATGGCCAATGTTCTCGTAGTCGCTGAAGTGCGCGGCGGTGAGCTGCGCAAGGTGGCCCTGGAAGCCGTCACGGCCGCGCGGGTCTTGGCTGATCAGTCGGGCGGCGGCAGTGTGCACGCCGTGCTGGCCGGTGCGCCGGGAATTGCCGCGAAGGCCGGCGCGCTCGCGCTTCATGGCGCGGACAGCGTGCTGGTGCTCGAACATGCCGGGTTTGCGATGTACAACCCGGAAGCGCTGGCGACAACCATCGCGCAGCGTTTATCAGGTGGCGCGTACGGGTATGCGCTGTTCAGCGCGACATCGCACGGTCGCGATCTGTCGCCGCGCGTGGCGGCAAAACTCGGCGCCGGATTGGTGCCCGATGTCACCGGCTTTCGTGTTGAAGGTGGCGCGGTCGTGGGCGAGCATCCGCAGAATAACGGCAAGGTGGTGGCGACGCTGTCGCTGAGTGGTGCTCCCGCCCTCATTCAGGTGCGTCCGGCCGCATTCCAGCCGGCCGAAAACGCCAAGCCGTTGGTCACGGAAAGCATGGCATCCGCCGTCGACCCGGACGCGTCGCGCGTAAAGACCGTGGAACTCAAGCAGGGTGGTGGCGGCAAGATCGACCTCAATGACGCGCCGGTCATCGTGGCCGGCGGTCGCGGACTCAAGGCCGCCGAAAACTTCAAGTTGTGTGAAGATCTGGCAGACGCATTCGGGAACGCAGCGGTGGGCGCCACGCGCGCGGTGACCGACGAAGGTTGGCGTCCACACACCGACCAGATCGGACAGACAGGGCGCAATGTCAGCCCCAACCTGTACATCGGAGTCGGTATTTCCGGTGCGATCCAGCACCTCGCCGGCATGCGGACATCGAAGACGATTGTGGCCATCAACAAGGACAAGGACGCGCCAATCTTCAAGATCGCCGACTATGGCATCGTGGGCGACGCGTTCGAGATAATGCCGGCGCTGACGGCGGCCGTGAAGGCGGCGAGGGCACAAGGGTAGCGTGACGCTTTCCAATCTCGTCTTTGCGATCTTTCTCGCCGTCGCCATCGGGTTCTTCACCCGAAGCGTCCGGCGGCTCAATCGCTGGCTCGACATCGGCCACGATGAGGTTCGCACGGATCACGTCGATGTCCGCACCAGGAATCTGCTGCTGATCGGCATCGGTCAGTCCAAGATTCTTCGTGATCCGATTGGCGGGATGATGCACGCCCTCGTGTTCTGGGGCTTCTGCGTGCTGGGGTTGGGAACCGTGGAGATCATGATCCAGGGGCTGTATACGCCCTTCACCTGGGACGTGATCCTGCCGCGCTTCCTGTACCTGCCGTATGTCGTGTCGCAGGAGGTGTTCGCGGTGTTTGTGCTGATCCCGGTGACGCTGCTGCTGTACCGGCGACTGGTGATCCGTCCGGCGCGGTTCCGCAACGACCCGGTGCATGGCGGCGATGCCGTGTTCATCCTGGGCATGATCGGCGCGTTGATGATTTCGCTGCTCATCCTCTTCACGGCCGAGTTGCGTACCGGTGCGGCGACAGAGGGCCGTGTGGTGTCGTCGCTGCTGCTGCCGTTCTTCAGCGGCGTGTCACCCGAGACCGCACATATCGTGGCGCGCGTGTCATGGTGGTTTCATGCACTGCTCATCCTGTATTTCCTGAATCACCTGCCCGGTTCCAAGCACCTGCACGTGCTCACGTCGCTCATCAACGTGTGGCTCTCCAACACCAGCGGCCCGGGCACCGTGGGTGCGATGCGCCCCATGGACCTGGAAGCGGAAAACGCCGAGCAGTTCGGCGCCGCCGACGTCGAGCATCTGTCGTGGAAGAATCTCCTGGACGGATACTCGTGCACGGAGTGCGGTCGCTGCACGGCGGCATGCCCGGCCAACATCACGGGCAAGACGCTCTCGCCACGCATGATCGTGGTGAAGACGCGCGCGCGTCTCACATTGGATATCATCAACGAACTGCGTCGCGATCTGGTGCTGATGGAATCGCGCTTCCCCGAGGAGCTGGCGCCGGCGCTCACATCACTCGAACGCAACGGCAGTCCGTGGGCGTTCAGCGCGGCCGATCGCGTGCAATGGACCGAAGGACTCGACATTCCCACGATGGCCGAAATGGCCGCGGCCGGCGAGAAGCCGGACATCCTGTTCTGGGTGGGGTGCATGGGCTCCTTCGACGATCGCGCGAAGAAGATCACCGTGGCCTTTGCGCGCATCCTGCAGGCGGCCAACGTAAAATTCGCCATTCTGGGACAGGAAGAAAGCTGTCATGGCGATCCGGCGCGTCGCATGGGCAACGAGTATCTGTACCAGATGCTGGCCAAGGGCGTCATCGAGACGCTCGATGGCTACCAGATCAAGACGATCGTCACCTTCTGCCCGCACTGCTTCCACCAGATGGGGAACGAGTTCCCCGATCTGGGCGGACACTACGAAGTCATTCATCACACGGAGTACATCGAGCGCCTCCTGTCCGACGGTCGCGTGCCGTTGGAAACGGAACACGGCCAGCGACTGAAGGTGGCCTACCACGATTCATGCTACCTCGGCCGCTACAACGAGATCTACGACGCGCCGCGCAACACGCTGCGCAAGGCGTTGCCCATCGTGGAGCTGGTCGAACCCGCGCGCACACAAAGTCGTGGCATGTGCTGCGGTGCCGGCGGTGGTCGCATGTGGATGGAGGAGACGCAGGGCAAGCGCGTCAACGTGGAGCGCACCGAGGAGTTGTTGGCCACCGGCGCCGATCAGATTGCTGTGGCCTGCCCATTCTGCATGACCATGATCACCGATGGTGTGACTGGTGCGGGTAGTGAGGTGCCGGTGCTCGATATCTCGGAGGTTGTGGCGAGTCGACTCGCGGGTGTAGCCGTCAGCGGCTGACGTCAGCGAATCTCCAGCTTCGCCTGCGCCGCCGTCATCGTCTCGCCGCCATAGTCCACGATCGCCAACAGCATGTAGCGTCCCTTGGCAAGCTTTGGCATCGGCACGCGGAAGCGCTGCGTCTCACCCGGCTTGACGATCTGCGCATCCACAAACGGCAACGAAGCGGCCACGCTGTCCTGACTCACATGCACCTGGACCTCGCCCGCGATGATCGTGGTTGAGGAGCCAGTGTTGGCATACGTGATCTCGAGCGTGTCCCCTTTCTGGCCGGTGATGACCAGGTTCCGCACCTTGCCGTCAATCGCCGGAACGGGCGCACTGCTCGGCGAGGTGGCTGCTGGGCGCGTGCCGGCGTGGCCAGGGGTGGACTGTGCCCAGACCTGTGTCGAGGCGAAGCAGAGCGACGCGGTCGCGCCAAGTATTGAACCGGGAAGCGAGACAAGGCGTCGGATGAGCTGGCGCATGGCGGGCGGGGCAGGGGGAAGACCAGGTGAATCCTGCCAGTCAGCAGTGGAACATTGGTGCCATTACGGTCGAGTCCGGCATCCGAACATGGCTGTTACGTAGTGAGCACTCTGCGCATAGAAATAGCCCAATAGCCGTCACATTCCTGCCTGGTACTGGCGTTTCCGTGCCAGTCGTCCACCGCGGCGCAGGATCTACGATTGCTGCGCCCATGCAACATGGCATGTTCGCGACAGTAGGCTGGGTCTTGCCCGGACGGGGCTAAGTACTAGCCTCCGCGAATGTCGATTCTCCGTCCAATCCTGGCCGCCGCCCTCACGTTCACGACGTTGACGGCACAGGCGCAAACAACTCCGCGAGATACGGTCGCGAAACCGCCCGCGACGGCAGCGTATCGTAACGCCAGCCTCTCGCCCCAGCTGCGCGCACAGGATCTCCTGTCGCGCATGTCACTGGACGAAAAGTTCTGGCAGTTGTTCATGATTCCCGGCGACCGCGACGATCCCGCGCACGATTATCGCAACGGGTCGTTCGGCCTGCAAATCAACGTGCCTGTTGGTATGCGCGCCGGCGGCGCGCGGAGCGACACACTGCCGGCCGGCGTGGTCGCGCGCGCGCATGCCGAACGCATCAACGCCTTGCAGCGCTGGTTTGTGAGCGACACGCGCCTGGGCATTCCGCTGCTGCCGTTTGAAGAGACCCTGCACGGTCTCACGCGCGAGGGGGCGACCACGTTCCCGCAAGCCATCGCACTCGCGGCCACCTGGGACACGGTGATGGTGAGTCGTGTGGCCGGCGCGATTGCCGCAGAAACGCGCAGCCGCGGTATTCGCATGTCGCTCTCGCCGGTCATCAACATCGCCAACGATGTGCGCTGGGGACGCGTGGAGGAGACGTACGGCGAAGACACCTGGTTGACCAGTGCGATGGCGCGCGCCTACATCGCGCCGCTCGAGCAGGCCGGCATCGTCACCACGCCCAAACACTTCATTGCCAACGTCGGCGACGGGGGACGCGACAGCTACCCCATCGAATTCAGTCGACGTCTCCTCGATGAACGGTACTTCCCGCCCTTCATCTCGGCGTTCCGCGATGCGCACGCTCGCAGTGTCATGAGCGCCTACAACTCGGTGGACGGATCGGCGGCGACGCAAAGCCGACTGCTCCTCACCGACGTGCTCCGAACTGGCTGGGGCTTCACCGGCTTCGTCATTTCCGATGCCGCCGCCACCGGCGGTGCCACGGTGTTGCATCACACCGAAGCCAGCACCGCCACCGCGGCCCGTCATGCGTTGGAGTCTGGGCTCGATGTGATCTTCCAGTCATCGTACGAGCAGCACCGCCCGTATCTCGCGGCGTTTCGCAACGCCGGGATCGCGCCGTCGGTCATCGACAGTGCCGTCGCGCGCGTGTTGCGGGTGAAGTTCGCCATGGGGCTCTTTGAATCGCCGTACGCCAACCCGGATAGCGCGGCGGCCGAAGCGCGTTCGCCGGCCCATCGCGCACTGGCGCGCGATGCGGCGGCGGCGTCCATCGTGCTGCTGCGCAATGCGCGCGCGCGCCTTCCGTTCGGCGCGGGCATCAAGCGCATTGCGGTGATCGGTGAAGATGCCGGCGAGTCGCGCGTTGGCGGATACTCACCACCCGGCGCACGCGTGGTGAGTATCCTCGACGGCGTTCGCGCCGGTGCCCCGGCCGGCGCAACGGTGCGTGCCGCTCCCGGTGTTCCACGTGTATGGCGTTCCTTCGTCGTGGTTCCGGACACGGCGTGGTCCACCACACGCGATGGGAAACGCGAAGCCGGTCTCAGTGCAACGTACTGGGACAACATCACGATGGAGGGAGCGCCGAAACTCTCGCGCGTCGATGCGCAGGTGGATTTCGGGTGGACACTCAATTCCCCCGGGCGCGGTATTCCGTTCGACTGGTATTCGGCACGCTGGACGGCCACCATCACTGCACCGGCCACCGGCGTACGCACGCTGGCCGTTGAGGGGAATGACGGGTATCGGCTGTATGTCGATGGACGCGTGGTCATCGACAATTGGCGCAAGGCATCGTACGGGACGTGGTCGGTCCCGGTGGCCTTTGCGCCGCGTTCACGGCACGAGGTGCGACTGGAGTTCTTTGAAGCCACCGGCAATGCGCGACTGAAGGTGCTCTGGGACGCGGGCGTCGTCGACACGCAGGAATCGGCCATGGTGCAAGCGGTGACGCTGGCCCGCGCGAGCGACATCGCCGTCATGGTCGCCGGCATCGAAGAGGGGGAGTTCCGCGACCGCGCCAAACTCGGACTCCCGGGACGTCAGGAAGAATTGATTCGCCGGGTTGCCGCGACGGGAACGCCGGTGGTGGTGGTGCTGGTGGGTGGCAGTGCTATCACCATGCCGTGGCTGGATCGCGTGGATGCCGTCGTCGATGTCTGGTATCCGGGTCAGGAGGGCGGACACGCTGTGGCCGATGTCCTTTTCGGACGCGTGAATCCTGCCGGTCGGCTGCCCCTGACCTTTCCGTTGCACGAAGGTCAGGTGCCATTGCACTATGCGCACAAGCCCACTGGTCGCGGCGACGACTACCTCGACCTCACCGGCCAGCCGCTCTTTCCGTTCGGACATGGATTGAGCTACACGACGTTCACGTACCGTGACCTGGTGGTTGACGTCCGCCCCCCGCAGGACTCGCTCGCGCTCGTCGTGTCGGCCACGGTTGCCAACACCGGCACCCGCGTCGGCGATGAAGTCGTGCAGCTGTACCTGCACGACGTGCTGGCCACAGTCGCGCGACCAGTGATGGAACTGGCCGGCTTCACGCGCATCACCCTGGCACCACAGCAATCGCGCACCGTCACCTTTCGGGTGACGCGCGCGCAACTGAGTCTGCTCGATGCCGACATGACGCGCGTGGTCGAACCGGGCGCCTGGCGCATCATGGTCGGCGCGTCCAGCAAGGACATTCGATTACGCCGGGAAATTGTCGTCCCGTGAGCCCCGGCGCGATCACTATTTCTTCTTCGGGGCCGCCGTGCCCCCCTTCTTTGCCGCAGCCTTGGCCGGAGCCTTTGCCGGTTTCGTGGTCGTCGCCGATCGCGATGCCTCATACATCGCGATCAACTGATCGCTCGTTACGCCGCCCACGATGTTGCCGAGGGCCTCGAGGGGCAGGTCGTTGGCCGCAGTGAACCGAATGCACGACTTGTCCATATCCAATGTCTTGCCGGCCGCCTGAAATGCGGCGTGCACCTTGGCTTTGGTCCCTTCATCGCCGTAGGTCGTCAGATACAGCGCGTTGAAGTTCTTCTGCGCGGCCAACGCCACGAACATCAGCGGCTGCTTGTTGTACGTCTGCGGATATCTGGAGAGGGGAATGCCATACGTGATCATGCCGTATCCCATCTGCTCGACGAAATGTTTCGCCAACTTCGACTTCAGCGCGTCGCGAACCGCGCGAATCTCCCTCCGGCGATCGGCCGGCAGTTCTGCCAGGTACGCGTCGGGGGATGTGGCCTTGCTGATCACCATGGGAGGTTCCTCGCATGCATCGAGGCGCGCGATGTCGAACGCGGAAAAGGAGCGCGGATGTCACGACTGGCGGGTCATGGCCGCGCGGGACTGCCCACGTTATCACGGTCGCCGCAGATTGCGCCAGCCGAATGCCTGGGCCGCACGGCGTGTCATGCTGCGGCAAGCCACGGGCGTACAGATTCATCCCGTTGCGGAGTTGTCGCGCTCTCACGTCACCCCCAGAGGCCCCATGCTGCAATCCCTTGGTCAGGCGCGCTCGTTGACGCTCGCAGGCTTCACCGTCGCGTTGGCAATATCTGCGGGATCACTGGCCGCGCAGTCGTCCACCGTGGTCGGCAAGGTGAAAGTCTCCGAAGACAAACCGGGCCTGCTGAAGAAGGCGAAGATTGCCGCCGACTCCGCCGTGGCGATTGCCCGCGCCACCGTTCCAGGTGGCACGATTTCCGGCGCAGAAATCGAGGAGGAAGACGGCGCCCTTATCTACTCGTTCGATATCAAGGTGGCCGGCAAGAAGGGTGTGGAAGAGATCCATGTCGATGCCGTCTCGGGCAAGGTGCTCACGCGCGAGCATGAGGAGCCCGCCAGCGAGAAGGCCGAGGCCGCCAGGGAGACGGCCGAGAAGGCGGCCAGAAAGACGCCCCCGGTGACGAGGAAGCCTCCGATTTGATGGCCCGACTATGGACGCGGAGCGGCCGATGGCAGGACGATGCGAAACGTGCTGCCATTGGGACCGGTGCGTAGCAATGACAACGTGCCGCCGTGCGCACCAACCAGAGCGTGTGCGATCGCCAGGCCCAGACCGGCGCCATCGTGCGACCGGGCGCCCGTCTCCGGCTGGCGACGTCGAAAGCGGTCGAAGAGCGTAGACTGCATGGCCGGATCAATGCCTGGCCCCGAGTCACACACATCGATCCGGACAGCCGATTCGAAAGGACCGACCGCAATGGCGATGGTGGAATCGCGCGGCGCGAACCGCAATGCGTTGTCCAGCAAGTTCAGCAGAACACGCTCCAGATGTGACTCGCTGCCGAGCACGGGGGCGGGGCCCGACGACGACACCGTGATCGCCACGCCGCGCTCTTCGGCGATGCCCCGCAGCAGCAGGGCCGTCTCCCGCACCAACGCGGCCGCATCGAGCGGCACATAGGGCGCGCGCAGTCCGCCGGCATCGACACGGGCCAGCAGGAACAGATCGGCGACCAGACGCTCCAACCGTCCCGTGACCTGATCCACGCGCGAAAGCGTCTCCCGGTACTCGTCCGCCGATCGCGACGGGTTGGCGCGAGTGACATCGATTTCCGTGCGGAGCACGGCGATCGGTGTTCGCAACTCATGCGACGCGTCGGCCACGAATTGTCGTTGTTGCGTGAACGACGACTCAAGTCGCGTCAGCATTCCGTTGAGCACCAGCGTAAGCCGGCCGATCTCGTCATCCGGCGACTCGACCGCCAGACGCTCGTGCAGGTCGCCGCTGCCCAGGGTGGCCGCCCGGGTGGCCAGCGACTCGATGGGGGCGAGCGCCGCCGTCGCCAATCGCCAGGTGACCAGCCCTGACAGCAGAATCGCCAGACCGGCGGCGATGACATAGGCGCGCTGGATGGCCTCGAGGGTCTCGTGATCCTCGTACAACGAACGGGACGCGACGACGTCGAGCGGCGTGGTGCGCACGAGCACGCGCTCGCGGCGAATGCGCGTGCCGCCCAATTCACTTGTATCCGGTTCCGTGACGAAACTGAAGTTGTCGGCGGCCGCAGCCGGTCGTTCGGACGCCACGCGCACGGAAAAGGCGATGTCGCGAAAACGCACGTCGCGCACACCGATCGCGATGGCCTCATCGGTGGGCTTCCCCTGTTCGATTTCGGTGCGCAGGTCACGTACCAGCGCGCTTGTGGCCGACTCCAGCATGCGGTCGCCGCGCTGCGCCAGCAGGCGCGACACGGCGAGATACGATCCGCCTTCGATCACCACCACGACCACCGCCAGCATGGCGGCGTGTCGGAGTGCCAAGCGTCCGCGGATGGATTGGAAACGCCCCGAGAACCGTGAGGTGCTGCTCACGGATCGGTCGCCTGGGCCACCAACCGATAGCCGGCGCCGCGGCGCGTCTCGATCATCCGTGATTCGTCCGGACCCTCGAGCTTGCGACGCAATCGTGCCATGAGCACTTCGACGTTGTTGGAAAAAGGATCATGGTTGTCATCCCACACATGCGCGCTGATGGACGCGCGGTTGACCAGCGCGCCGGCGTGCCGGGCGAGGTGTTCCAGCAACGCGTATTCACGAGTAGTGAGCGGCAGGCCGCGGTCACCGCGCCACGCCGTTTGACTGCGCGTGTCCACCCGGAGATCGCCCACCGACAGCACGTCGGCGATGGTTGTGCGCGGACGGCGCAACAACGCGCGCAGACGGGCCACCAACTCGGCGAAGGCGAATGGCTTGGCGAGGTAGTCATCCGCGCCGGCATCGAAACCGGCGACGGTGTCATCGACTGCGGTGCGGGCGGTGAGCATCAGGACCGGCACCGTGATGCCACGTCGCCGCAGTTCGCGACACACCTCCAGACCGTCCCGCAACGGCAGCGTCAGGTCGAGGATGATCGCGTCATACTCCGTGAGCGCGGCCTGCACATTGGCCTGCACCCCGTCGGCCGCCACATCCACCGCGAACGAAAGCTCCCGCAGGCCACGCGCCAGCGACTCGGCCAGCGGCCTCTCGTCTTCAACGAGCAGCAGTCGCATGAAATGCCCGTGTCATGAGCGCAAGATGTCCGGCGTACCTTGCGGCCGGGTTACGCGATGTGCTTGATGCGCATCACCTGCACCTCCTGCTTCACGACGCCCTCTTCGTAGCGCTGGGTGTGCACCGAGGTAATCGACAATCCGTGTTCGACCAGGCCGTCGCGAAATGCCGGAAGTGCCAACCGCCCCGGGTCCGCCACGAACGCCGTGCCATCCGGCGCCAGGGCACGGGCAATGCACGCCGACACCAGGGTCGCGTATTCCTTCTCGTACAACACATCAGCCGCCATCACCACATCGAATGTGCCCAGATCAACCGGCCATTCGCGCCAGTTCACCATCTGCACGCGGGGTTCACGGCCCAGATTGCGGGCGGCGTTGCCGCGGGTGACGTGCAGCGCGTCGTCGTAGTAGTCGGTGGCCGTGACATCAAAGCCGGCGTGCATGGCGGCGATGGTGGCGAGTCCCACGCCGCATCCCATCTCCAGCAGTCGGCGCCCTGTACCAATCTCGTCAAGCAGCGTGGCGGCCAACACGCGCGCCGACGGCCAGAGGTCCGCCCAGTAGGGGAGTCGCTCGTCCATCACATAGTCCGCCTCGCTGATCAAGTGATCGGCGTTGGCCGGCTTGAGCAGCGACCACTGCGCGCTGCCCACGGTGACCGACTCGGTCGCGGTGGTCCATCGACGCCCCAGTGCCGCGTCGAGGTGCTCCCCGTGGAGTCCGGCCAGCGCTTCCAAGGCCGACGAACTCATGGCAGCAGGACCGCATCGAATGTTGCGCCGGGCGTGGTCGCCGCGCAGGCTTCCGGCACCACCAACAGGGCATCGGCAATGGCCATGGAGTGCAACAGGTTCGACCCCTGTGGACCAGCGAGATGCGCGTCGTAGCCGCCATCGGTTCGACGCTCAAGCATCACCCGCACGAAGTAGGTCAACGGCGCCGGTGTCTCATACCGGTCACGCATGGTCACCGTCAACACACGATGGCTGGTGTTGGTGTGACCACCCATACGGCGGATCATGGGCCAGGCGAACAGTGTCGCCGTGACCATCGACGACACGGGGTTGCCGGGAAGCCCCAACCACGACACGCCGCGAATATGACCCGTCCCGATCGGGCCCCCTGGGCGAATGCGCGCGCGCCAGAAATCGACAGTGCCGCCCAATTGCACGAGCGCTTCACGCGTGTAATCGTGCGCGCCGACCGATACGCCGCCGGTGGTGACCAGCAGGTCGCAGCCGTTCGCGATGGCCGACTCGATCGCGGCCATGGTGTCTTCCAGCGTGTCGGGCACCAGGGGCGAAAGGACCACGTCTGCACCGGCCGCGCGCAGCAGCGCCGGCAGGGCATACGATGACGATGACACGATGCGTCGACCGGCGAGCACCTCGTCGAAGTGTTCGAGCAGCACCAGTTCATCGCCGCCCGACACCTGCGCCACGCGAGGACGACGAAACACTGGCACCGTGGCACAGCCAACACTGGCCAGCATGCCCAACTGCGAAGGGCCGATGGTGACGCCCGCCGCAAACAAGGACCCACCGCGAGGCACATCCTCGCCGCGCGGACGGATATTGCCGCGACCGGCAATGTCACGCGTATCGCGAACGGTGACCGCTGCAAGCCCGCCGTCGGTATCCTCCACACGAATCACGCCATCGGCACCAGATGGTACCGGCGCCCCCGTCATGATTCGAACCGCACATCCCGCGTCCACCACCGGCAAGGTCGATGGATCGGCACCCGCCGATATCGTTCCGGTCACCCGCAACGTCACCGGCATCGATGGCGACGCGTTCGCCACATCGGCACGACGCACGGCATAGCCGTCCATGCCGGCATTGTCCCACGGCGGGAGTGCGACCGGACTCGTGATGGACGACGCCAGCGCGCGGCCCATGGCGTGATCCAGCGCAACGTGTTCCACGGACAACGGCACGGCGGCCGCCAGAATGGCCGCTCGGGCCTCGACGTAGCTCAGCGCCGTGACGTGGCCACCGGTTGTTGCGCCGCCGGTATTGGCGTCAGCGCTCATGCACTACCGCTCAAGTTTCGCGCCGTTGCCTACGCGCATACCCGCCAACGTGCTCACCAGCAAATCCTGCACACGCTCCACCTCGCGCGTGGGGACGGTGAAATTGTTGGCCAGCATCGAGAACAGGATCAGGTGTCCGTCGGCCGTGGTCACATACCCCGACAACGAGCGCGCCTTGTCCAGCGTGCCGGTCTTGGCATTGGCGTTGCCAGCGGCCGGGGTGCTTCGCATGCGGTTGCCGATCGTTCCATCAACGCCGGCCAACGGCAGCGCCTGACGATACGTCATCGCCCAGGGTGCGCGATGCATCGCGTCGAGCACGTGCACGAGCGCGCGTGGGCTGACGTAGTCGTGACGCGAGAGGCCGCTGCCATCACGGTAGGCCAATTGGTCGGGGCGCACTCCCCATTGGCCCAGCGTGCGCACGGCCAAGGCGCGCGCACTGTCCGCGCTGCCGTCACCGGTCGCCACCAAGCCCGAGGTGCGAAACAGCAGTTCGGCAATCTGATTTTGCGACGGCTTCTGCATGCGCCGAAGCACCTCGCGCAACGGCGCCGATTCCAGCGTGACCAGCGTATCGACGTGAACCCGCGCAGACGGAGCGCGCGTGCGGTTGGTAAGCCGGATGCCGCGCGCCAGCAGGCGCTCTAGCATCGCCGCGCGATACGCGTCATTGGGATGTCGATAGGACATGGTGAATCGCGCACTGTCGCCAACGGCAATGGTGCCGGTCACGCGAAGGGTGGCCGCGACGGAGTCGTACACCACGTCCACCGCCGGTCCGGAATCGGTGGCCACGCGGGTCACCGCTTCCATCGAAACCGGTGGATACGACGTGGTCGGCCACCGCTCGACTGTCGCCGGTCGCTTGGCCTTCGCCGCGCCGCGCACGGTGACGCGCAACACGCCCTCGTTGAACAGCAACTCATCCACTGCCGCGCCGGAGGGGGTATCCAGATCGTCCACCTCCCAGCCAAACCCGCTTGACGGCCCGGGAAACGCGTCGCCGTCGGTCACAATGCGGCCGGCCACGCGCGTGATGCCGCGCGCTGACAGCGCGTCAGCAATGGGATCGAACGTGGACAACACACCGCCGACGCGAAGCGAGTCGCTGACGCTGGGATCGCCGCGCCCGACAACAATCAGGTCACCGAAAAACACGCGCCCCCGCTGCGCGCCGCGCAACAGAACCGGCGTGCGCCAACGGTACTCGGGGCCCAGCACCTGCATGGCCACCGCCCCGGTCAACAATTTCTGATTCGAGGCCGGCATGAAGAGTTTGTCGGCGTCGTGCGCATACATCGTGTCGCCGGTCGTGGCGTCGACAATCAGCACACCCCAACGCGCATTACGCCAGGCCGGCGAACTGATGGCGGAATCGGCGAGGTGCTGCATGATGTCACGTGCCAAGGGCGGCGTGCGGACCTCCGCCACCGGCATCATGACCAGGGCCACGGGCTCAGGTCGATGCCCTTCGGTCGGCGCCGGCACGCGTGCACGTCCCGCGCAACCGGACGCCATCAGCGCCAGTCCTGCCGCCCACAGCCAGCGCACACAAACCCCAGCGCCCCGACGTCTCCCGTCTCCCGTCTCCCGTCTCCCGTCTCCCATCACGCATCCACCTCATACGTGCTGCTCAGCGTCGCGTCTTCCGCCAGATGCACCTTCACCACGCGCGCCGACGTATGCGCCAATGCCGATTGCAGCCGCTCACAGATGAAGCGTGCCAGGTGCTCGCCGGTCGGGATCAGTTTGCCGTCCGCAAACTCCGGCACATCGAGATTGATGTTGCGGTGGTCAAAGCGGTCACGGACCTCGCGCTGCAGCACGCGATCAAGAAACCCCAGGTCCACGACAAACCCGGTCTCTTCATCAACCGGGCCCGCTACCGTCACATCGCACGTGTAACTGTGCCCGTGAAAATTCGGATGGGCACAGGCCCCGAAGATGTCGGTGTTCTCCGCGTCGCTCCAGTCGGGCCGACGATAGCGATGCGCCGAAGAAAACAGCACGCGGCGCGTGAGCGACGTGCGCGGCATGGTTACCGGAACACGGGGAAGGAGACGCCGGCCGACAGTCCCCAATTGCCACGCCACGCGCTGCGATTCTTGGTGTCCGACAGGATGGAGGTGCCGTCGGTGGCCTTCACGAAATAGCGGTCAGGGTAGTCGTACTGCCAGCGAAAGTTGGTCGCATCGAGTCGGAGCCGCAGGCCCGAGGATCGCACGTACTGCAGGCCCAGCCCATACGACAGCGCGAACTTGACGCCGAACTGATAGCCGCCGCTGTCGACGGCGGCGAAATCGCTGCCCACGCCCACGCCACCCGTGAGCGACGGGATCAGGTGATGCCAGGTCTTCTTGCCGGTCAACGCCACATCGATCCCGGCATCGATCACGTGCATCGCCACGCCCGGGGTGCCGGTCTTCCGCTTGTCCGCCACCGCCGACGGCGCGAACAGCGCACGCTGCGTGGTGGCCAGTGTGTATCGCGCAAAGAGCGATGCGGGGCCGCCGATGGCCACGTCGTATCGCAATTGGCCAAACGGGGCGGCATCGGGGGCGACACCAGCCGGGTCGCGGGCAATCGCCAGCCATCCTGCACTCAACGAAACCGATTGTCCGGGTTTCACGTCCTCGTACGGACTCTGCGATGGCCGATGACCGATCTGCGCCTGCACCATCGCCGGGGCGGCGCCCACAAGGCCAAGAATCAGCAGGCAAGCACGACGGGCGGAAACCGGCGAAAGAAACGTGGGCATTCAGTGGGTTGCGGAAGGAGAAAGGTCGCGGAGGTCGCGACCGGTCATGTCAGGCGGACAGGTCAATCCCAGCAGGCCAAGGGCGGTCGGACCAACATCGCACAATGCACCATCACGGCGCAGTGGGACTTCGCCATCCGGATCGATGAGCACCAGCGGAACCGGATTCGTGGTGTGCGCCGTGTGCGGCTCGCCGGTCACCGGATCGATCATCACGTCGGCATTGCCATGGTCGGCCGTGATGATCACTCGGGCGCCACCCGCGCGTGCGGCGTCGAGAATCCGCCCCAGACAGAAGTCAACCGTTTCGACCGCCTTGATGGCGGCCGGAATAGAACCGGTGTGACCGACCATGTCCGTGTTGGCAAAATTGCACAACACGAAGTCGTGCGTGCGATGGGCGAGCGCGTCACACAAAATATCGCACACGCCAGCCGCACTCATTTCGGGTTGCAAGTCGTAGGTCGCCACCTTCGGGCTGGCGACCATGCGGCGATCTTCGCCCGGAAACGGCGCATCATGTCCGCCGTTGAAGAAGAACGTGACGTGCGGATACTTCTCTGTCTCCGCCGTACGCAGCTGGGTGAGTCCCGCATCGCTGATGACCTGTCCCACCAGATGGTGCATCGACTGCGGCGCAAACGCGACCGGGAAGGCAAACGCGTCGTCGTAGCGCGTCATCGTCACGATATCGACCGATGGACGGGCGCCCGTGTCGAACCCCGTGAAATCGGGTGCCGTCAGGGCCCGCATGGTCTGTCGCATGCGATCCGATCGGAAGTTGAAGCAGATGATGACATCGCCATCGCGCACCGGCGCCAACGGTTGGTCGTGGTCGTCCACCATCACCATCGGCGGGATGAATTCGTCGGTCGTCCCCGCGTCGTACGCGCGCTGCACCGCCGCCAAGGCATCGGTTTCATGGGGACCCACACCGCTGATCGCCGCGCGGTACCAGGCGCCGGTGCGCTCCCAACGGTTGTCGCGATCCATGCCGAAGTAGCGTCCGGACAGGGACGCCAGCTGCGCCTTGCCCTCGATGGCGGCCAACGTTTCTCGCAGGAACTCATAGCCACTTCTGGGCGGTGTGTCCCGTCCGTCCAGCAGGCCATGAAGTGCCACGCGTCCCACCCGTTCGCGCTCGGCCAGTGACACCAGTGCAAAGAGATGCTGGTCCAGGGCGTGGACGCCGCCGTTGCCGAGCAGACCGACGAGATGGAGCGTTCGGTCTCGCTCGCGCGCCAGGCGGCACGCCCTGACCAGATTCGGGTTGCTGAAGAACTGCCCGTTCTCGATGGCCGCGCCGATGCGCACCAGGTCCTGCATCACTTCGCGACCAGCACCCAGATTCAGGTGGCCGACCTCACTGTTGCCCATCTGGGCGTCGGGCAATCCCACGGCGCGCCCGGACGCCCGGAGCAGCGTGTGCGAGTGTTCGGCCCAGATCGCATTCCAGTTGGGCGTGTTAGCCAGGAGGATGGCGTTGGCCGTGCGCTCTTCACGATAGCCCCAGCCATCGAGAATGATCAGCGCGACGGGACGTGCAGTGCGGGCAGGCATCCGTGCGGGAAGAGGGGAACCAGCTACCATTCGTCAGCGGGAATCTACCGCCGCACTCAGGACGAAACCAACATCGCGATCACGTGAAACGACGGATTCCCCGAACGATCATCCTGGCCCTCGTCCTCCTCGGACTCGCCGCGCTCGACGGGCTGCTGCTGTTCAAGCGCGGACGCTATCGCGAGGAGACCGAGCGTCTCCGCGCCGGCATGTCGACGTTTGAACGCGATCGTGCCGATGCCATTGTGGCGGCCGAAGCCGATCGGACGGGGTTGATGCTCCAACTGGTACGTCGCCAGTCCTTCGGTGACGAGGCACTGCATCTGGCGGTGAACAGCGACTCTTCATTCGTGGCACTTGACCGCGGCGGCATACGGCTTCGGACCATGGCGGCCCAGTGGGGACCGGAACGCCGGGTGGGAGTACCCCCCGACACGCTCTGGGTTACAGTGCCGCGTGGCATGCGAACCGTGGAACGTCGCCTCGCCGCATCAGACCGATTCGACCTGCCCACGTGGCTCTGGCTCGACCGGGGACTCCCGCTGCCGACGGATCGATGGGAGACGGGGTGGATAGGATCGGATGCCCTGGTGACCTCCGGCGGCACGCTCCTGTACGCGCTGCCAACCGCGGGCCCCCTCGCCGACAGCAGTTATGTGATGCCAGGCGCCATCCGACTCGATGCGGCCGACCTCAAGGCCATCCGCGACAACGTCACTTTGGGAATGCGGGTGTACTTCTTCTGATGCCCGCCAACCAAGTGAATGGAACCGCCTTCGCCAAGTGGCGGCTGGCGCGACGAGTCCTGCTCGTCGCCATGGCCGTGACCAGCATCTTCACCGCATGGTTGGTGATCACCACCATTCGGCTGCGATTCGCGCGAGACGTCGCGCGTCTGGTCTTCAATGACAACAGCGAAGCCCTCGAGCAGGCGCGACTGGAAGCGGGACTCGGGAGTGACAGCTTGCGCGTCGCACTCGACAAACTCCCCGAAGCGCCGCCACGAGACCAGCCGGCCGTGATCGTCTCGATTGCCGAACGCCGTCTGTGGTACAAGGTGGGCGATAGCGTGCTCTTCACCACGCAAGTGGCGACCGGCAGCGGTCGAGAACTCGTGGTGCAGGGGAGCAGTCGGGTGCTGCGTTTCGAGACGCCACGCGGACGATTCCTGGTGCAGCGTCGCGATTCCGCGCCCGCGTGGATTCCACCAGACTGGCACTTTGCGGAACAGGCCAACAAACGACGCACCAGCGCCGTACAGCTGGTTCGTGGAAAACCCCTGAAGCTCAAGGACGGCAGTGAAATCGCCGTCGTAGGCAACGATGTCGTGCGCCGGGACAAGGACGGGGTGAATCGCCCCCTGGCCGCCTCAGACGGTCGGGAAATTGTGGCCGATGGGCGAATTGTCATTCCACCATACGGAACGAATCAGCGGAAATACGGCGGCGTCCTCGGGTCGTTCCGGTTGTATCTGGGCGACGGGTACGCCCTGCACGGGACCAATGTCCCATCGAGTATCGGCCAGGCCGTCAGCCACGGATGTGTCCGATTGCGGAACGAAGACATCGCGGCCCTGTATCACATGGTCACTGTCGGGACCCCGGTCCTGATCTACTGAACGGGCTATATTTCTGTCATATAGTCGGACCTGTTCCAAACACAGGAATAGGTTATCGCAGCTCCCGTTCGATCGTCATCTAGAGACTGTGCGCCAAGCGAGTTATCGCGCCTTTCCCTCGACTCTTTCGCCCAAGCCATTGCCCCAATCGTTGTCGCCCGCCCCCGCAGGGTCGAGTTCACGCCGTCGACCACACGCTCGGCACCTTTGGGGTGCCGCAATCGCGGTGTTCGCGATCGTGGCGACCGCTGGTCTTTCGCGGCCAACCCGCGCCGATGCCTCGACGATCACGCCGACGGTGCGCACGGCGTCGATGCCGTCGTTGCTTGATTCCCTGCGCGGACGCAGTCGCAAGTTACGGGCACGGTTTGTGAACCCGTCGCGCCTTGGATCCATTCCGATTCTCCGCGAGATGTTCGGCGACTCGGTCGGCCGTCGCCCTGGCGTCCACGTGGCCGCTGTTGCCGATCAGCAGGAGGCGGGCCCGTTCAGTTTCATCACCATGCGCCCCTTCACCGACAAGGTGAGTGGCCGCATCGGGGCGTACCGTATCGGGTTCTTCCCCAGCGAACAACGGGTCGCGCGCAGTGCGGCGTATCAGAATCCCGAGGGGTTTCTGGAAGTCACGGCGGGCAATCAGGACACGCCGGTCTCCGACCACTTTCGCCTGCGCGATTTCCTCACGCACGATCAGGGCGCGACGTGGCCCAAGTATCTCGTGTTGCGTGAACCGCTGGTGGACAAGCTCGAACTGGTGATGGATGAGTTGCGGCAGATGGGCGTGGCCGTGGATCGACTGCAGGTCATGTCCGGCTTCCGCACACCGCAGTACAACGCGCAGGGCGTAGGCGCCGGTGGTCGCGTACAAGACAGTCGCCATCAGTTCGGCGATGCGGCCGATGTCTACGTGGTGAACGGTGCGCGTGACTGGATGAGCGATCTCGATCACAACGGCCGTGTTGACACGGGTGACGCGCGAGTGCTGGCGATGGCCGCGGAACGTGTGGAACGGGCCCATCCCGATCTCGTGGGTGGGGTCGGTGTGTACTCGGCCACCTCGGCGCACGGCCCGTTCGTGCACATCGATGTCCGCGGCACTCGCGCCCGCTGGGGGGCGTTGTGATCCGCCGAACCGCGATCATCATCAGTGGAGTGACGGCGATTGCTGCCGCCATTATCTACCAGCCGCCCGAAGACCTGTTGGCCGGATCGTCGGCCGAAAGCGCCAGTCGCAGTGTGCCCGTGGTTGAAGCCAGCAACAGCGCACGCGGCGTCAGCGGTGAAGTGCGGATGCGTTTCGTGCGTTCGGGGGAGCGTCTCGCGTTTCCACTGGACATCCGTGGAGCGGCGCTGGGCTTTACGTATCAGTGGGTGAAAGTGGGAAGCACCCAGTCGGGCGATGTCGCGCGCCCCCTGGACGGCGACACACTGCTGGCTCCGCTCGAAGCCGGATTCTATGAACTGGTCGTAACCCGGTCCGGCATTCCGCAGCGCATTGCCGAGCCGCGACTGGCCGTGCTCGTGCCATTTGAACTCAAGTTGGGCACGTCACTCAACGGCTATCAGATTGGCCGTTATCCGGCGGAATGGGCGCACAACGAGCAAGCCGAACGTCCGGCGGGATTCGCTGAAGTGCACGCCAACGAACTCGACCTGCCACTCACCCGGCATCTGACCATGCGTGACTTCATCACGCACGATTCGCAGACGATGTGGCCGCGGTATGTGGCCATCGATCCCCGTGTCCTGGACAAGATCGAATTGGTGCTCAGCGAGCTGGCGCGTCGCCGCGGCGAGGAACGGAGTGATTTTTCCCTCGAAGTGCACAGCGGCTTCCGCACCCCGTTGCACAACTCCGGGGTTGAAGGGTCGGCTCGCGATTCGCGCCACCTGTATGGGGATGCGGCCGATGTGGCCATTGACGCGGACGGCGACGGACGGCTGACGCTGTTCGACGCGTATCGCGTGGAAACGACGGTGGATTGGGTGGAGCGTATGCACCCGGAACTGGCCGGCGGTCTGGGCGTCTACAGCAGCCGACGGTTCAACACGCCATATTGCCATATCGACGCGCGCGGCGAACGAAAGCGCTGGCGGGGCTGAATCAGTCGCGGTACGCCAGTCGTACGAGAGGTTGACGCATCTCGTGTTCCGCTCGGCCGACCTCAGGAGGACATGTGAATCCCTATGTGCGCGATCGCATTCATCGCAAGCTCGAAACGTTGAGCGATGAACGCCTGTATCAGGTGCTCGATTACGTCGAGTTCATCGAGGCCCGCTACGCGGAAAAACCGGCCACCTCCGGTCAACGTCCTGCAGCGTTTTGCCGAAGGGGTCGAGGACAAGCTGCGTGCCGGTGGCGTGGCTGTCGGTACGATCAGCGAAACGATGGGCTTGCTCAATCGCGCCGTGGGTGTGCTCAATGGGGTCGCGCAAACCACCATGTCGATGGCCGGCGATGTCGTCACGGTCGCCCGTTCAGCCGTCGACCAAGTGGGCGCACCAACTCCGCCGACTCCGCCGTCGGCGACGCCGGCGAACCCCAACCCGTTGATAAATGGAAACCAGCCGCCTGGCACAAATGGCGCGTGATCGCCTGGACGACCGCGAGTCCGGACGCCCGGAACGCGGGTTCTTCACGGGTCGTGGACGCTCGCGTCGCAGTGAGCCCTCGCGCTACGATCGTTATCCCGACACCGACGAGATGTCGGCAATCGATGGCCGGGAATCGGACGACGAAGACATCGAACCAGGTCCGCGTCCGCGGGTCGGCGCCAAACGGTCGGTGCTTCACGTCATCCGAAAAATTCCGGCCTATGTGCGCCTGTTGCTGGGGTTGATGAGCGATTCGCGCGTATCGCGCATTGACCGTTTTCTGGTGGTGGCCGCTGCCGCCTACATCATTTCGCCCCTCGATTTCATCCCGGATTTCGTGCCGTTCCTGGGCGAGGTGGACGACATCTTCCTGCTCATGCTGGCGCTGCAGCGACTCGTGGAAAACACGGGGCGACGCGTGCTCATGGACTACTGGCGTGGCGATCCGGATGACCTGTCCGACGTGAATCTCGCGGGCATGGTGAGCGCGGCCGGGTTCTTCCTCCCGGCAGGCATCCGGCGGCGACTGACGAGGATGGCGCGACGGAGTCGAAGGTAGTGAGCAGGGGCCAGGGAGTGGGGACTGGGAAGTCTCCCCTCTCCCGTCTACAGTCTCCCGTCTCCTCTCCGCTGGACTCCCCGCCCACACCGTTCTATGTTTCAAGATGGCACCCCTGACGACTGAATCCTCAAAGCCCGCCGCCGGATCCGTTTCCGGCAGCGGGCTTTCGCGTATCCGTGAAGCGCTCGCGCTCACCTTCGATGACGTGCTGTTGGCACCGCGTCATTCGCTGACCCATCCGAAGGAGGTCAGCATTCGCTCGCACTTCACCCGGGGCATCGCCCTGAATGTCCCGCTGGTGTCCGCGGCGATGGATACGGTGACGGAAAGCGAGATGGCCATCATGATGGCTCGCTCCGGTGCCATCGGGGTGCTGCACAAGAACATGTCCATCGACCGACAGGCCGCTGAGGTCGATCGGGTGAAGCGATCCGAGAGCGGCATGATCCTCAACCCGATCACGCTCTCGCCGACGGCGTCGCTGCGCGAAGCCGTTGCGTTGATGATGCGTTTCAAGATCTCCGGCGTGCCGATCGTGGACGGGAACGGCCTGCTGGTAGGCATCCTCACCAATCGCGACCTGCAGTTTGAGCGTGACCTCGACCGTCCGTTGCGCGATGTGATGACGGCGGACGATCTCGTCACGGCGCCGATCGGGACCACGCTGGACGAAGCCGAGAAGATCCTTGGCAAGCATCGCATCGAGAAGCTGCCGGTGGTCGATGAACTCGGGGTGCTCAAGGGACTCATCACGGTCAAGGATATTCACAAGCGCCGCCAGTTCCCCGATGCCAACAAGGATCTGCATGGACGACTGCGCGTGGCCGCGGCCATCGGTGCCGGCGGTGACTATCTCGATCGCGCGCGCGCGCTGATGCAGGCGGGTGTCGATGTCCTTGTGATCGACACGGCGCACGGACACAGCGATGGCGTGCTGCAGGCGACGTCGCGCGTGCGCGAGGCGTTCCCCGAGGTGCAACTGGTGGCTGGCAATGTGGCCACGCGTGCGGGCGCGGCCGCACTGGTGGAGCGCGGTGTGGATGCCGTGAAGGTCGGCGTTGGCCCGGGTTCCATCTGCACCACGCGTGTGGTGACTGGCGTTGGCGTTCCCCAGCTGACGGCGGTGATGGACGCGGTCGAAGGCGCCGGCGATGTGCCGGTGATTGCCGACGGTGGCGTGAAGTACTCGGGCGATATTGTCAAAGCGCTCGCGGCGGGTGCGTCCAGCGTGATGATGGGCTCGATGCTGGCGGGAACCGAAGAGAGTCCCGGCGAGTCGTTCCTGCTGGAGGGTCGTCGCTTCAAGATGATCCGCGGGATGGGATCGTTGTCCGCCATGCAGGACGGCAGCGCCGACCGCTACTTCCAGGACGGGGAGATGTCGCCCAAAAAGCTGGTGCCCGAAGGCATCGAGGGGCGCGTGCCGTACAAGGGACCGGTCGGTGATGTACTCTTCCAGATGATCGGCGGATTGCGAAGTGGTATGGGGTATGTCGGGTGCAGCACCATCGAGCAACTGCGAACGGATGCGGAGTTCGTGCGTATTACTACCGCCGGACTGCGCGAGTCGCATCCGCATGACGTCACGATCACCCGCGAAGCGCCCAACTATTCGCTGTAGCTCCGCGTTCCCCGATGGAGAGCCACATGGCATCATCCGATCCGGACTCAACGTCGGGCGGGGGGGGGGGGGGGGGGGGGGGGGGGGGGGGGGGGGGGGGGGGGGGGGGGGGGGGGGGGGGGGGGGGGGGGGGGGGGGGGGGGGGGGGGGGGGGGGGGGGGGGGGGGGGGGGGGGGGGGGGGGGGGGGGGGGGGGGGGGGGGGGGGGGGGGGGGGGGGGGGGGGGGGGGGGGGGGGGGGGGGGGGGGGGGGGGGGGGGGGGGGGGGGGGGGGGGGGGGGGGGGGGGGGGGGGGGGGGGGGGGGGGGGGGGGGGGGGGGGGGGGGGGGGGGGGGGGGGGGGGGGGGGGGGGGGGGGGGGGGGGGGGGGGGGGGGGGGGGGGGGGGGGGGGGGGGGGGGGGGGGGGGGGGGGGGGGGGGGGGGGGGGGGGGGGGGGGGGGGGGGGGGGGGGGGGGGGGGGGGGGGCCCCCCCCCCCCCCCCCCCCGTTGCCGGCCCGTTTCGCACACCGCTGATCCTCGGCGTGCGCCCGCCTGCGGCTGGATGCTGATCGGCGCATGCGCACCGCGACTTATTTTCCCGCGATGCCTGCGTTGACCATGCACGAATTGCTGACCGTTTCCGACGAGCGGGTTCGCCAGATCAAGGCCTTGGCGGCGATGCTGCAGCCGGGCATGACCGTGGCGTTGTCAACGCATATCAATGCCGACGGTGATGGCTGCGGATCGGAAGTGGCCTTCGCACATCTGCTGGCGCAGCGGGGCATCAAGACACGCATCGTCAATCCGACGCCGTGGCCGTCGATGTTCGCCTTCCTGCTGGAGGGCGGCATCGAGAATGCCAGCGCCCGCGGCGTGGCGGCGCTTGACGACATCGATGCGCTGATCGTGCTGGATATTAATGACGTGCGTCGAGTGGGCGTGCTCGCCGACAAGGTGCGCGCGCTGACGGTTCCCGTTGGCGTCATTGATCACCACGTGGCGGGTGAGATGCCGATTGGCGACCTCGTGGTGGCCGACACCGCTGCCTGTGCCACCGGTGAGCTGGTGTTCAATTTCGCCACGACGCTGGACCTGGAGATCACGCCGCTGGTGGCCCGTGCGCTCTATTGCGCGATCCTCACCGACACGGGCAGCTTCCGGTTCAGCAACACGTCTCCGAGGGCGCACGCCGTCGCGTCGGTGTTGCTGGCGTCGGGCGTCGATCCGGAAGAGATGTATCGCCGCATCTATGCGCAGGTGAGCGTCGGCCGCATGGAGTTGCTGCGCGACGCACTGGCGTCGTTGGATGTCGACGCGGCCCTGGGCATGGCCTGGATTTCGGTCGAGGCGGGTGTGATGGAGCGCTACGACGTTACCAGTGAAGAGCTGGACGGTATTGTCGAGCACCCACGCAGCATTGTCGGCACGCGGCTGGCCTTGTTCTTTCGCGATCTGGGGTACGGCAAGGTGAAAGTGTCGTTCCGGAGCACGGGATCGGTTGACGTGCAGAAACTGGCCAGCCGCTACGGCGGCGGCGGTCACGCGAAAGCGTCGGGCGCGATGCTGACCGGCGCACTGGTGGATGTGCGCGACCGAGTGGTGGCGGATGCGCGGGCGTACTTGCAGACAGGGGCGCTGCCGTGAATTGAGACGGGAGACGGGCGCGGCGTCCTCAACGCCGCTTCGCGGCGTGCTTCGCCGGCCGCAGCGCTATGACCCATGAGGTTTCATCACCGATGACGGCGCCAAAGAACGTGCCGTTGGGGCCAACGGCAAGCGCGGTGAATGTCGTGGGGAGTCGGCGCGAAAACAGATAGCGTCCACTGGAAATCAGATAATAGTCCAGCAATCGATGCGGGCTACGGCGCGTCGCACCGGCCGGCACAAGAAGGGTATCACCCACCTGAAGTGCACCTCGGCTAATGGGCGACATGGTACTGGTTTGAATCTGCCTGCGCATTTCACCGCGCCAGGACTTGTCCAGTGCCTTGGTGTCGACACGGGCAGTGGGATCGGCGCCCGGTTCAATGAACGGGTGCGGCACCAGCAAGCCGCGCGTGTCGACGGTGAACCACCGGCGTCCGTAAAGCGGCACCAATGCGCACCGGTCATCCGCCGTCGGTCCGGCGTAATTCGCCGACATGAGGAAAGTGGGCGGCACGATATTCGGATCGGCCACGGGGAGTGAGTGTTTGAATTGAACGCGGCCGACACTGTCAATCAGACGCACGGCTTCGCGTACGCCGGTGGCCTTCACGAGCACATGGCCCCCTGACAGCACGCAAGCACTTTCCACGTTGGCCGCATCAGGAATCGGAAAGTTCCGCATCATGGCACCGTTGGCGCCAAACAGAGTCAGTCGGGACGTGGCATGATCGAGCACGCCAAATTGGCTACCGTTCCCAACCAACAGCGCCGGACGCTTGAACTCGCCAGGCCCTTCACCGCGAGCGGAGAGTGAGAAGCGCGTTCGGCCGCTGTCAACGTCCATTGCGATGACTTCCCGTGTTCCCAGGTCAAGGACGAACACCACGCCGTCCGCGACGCGGAGTTGTCGCGGCTCCACAAACAGCTCCGGCTCGACCGGCCCTCCGCGAACCCAGCTGCGGACCCAGAAGGAATCGGCGCGGAATCGCCGCCCCTCGCGCGGACTGGAGGTTGATTGCGCGTGCAGGGTCGTCACAGGGTCGATGAGCGTCAGCACCAACGTGGTCACGCCAGTCATGGAACGGCGATAACGATGCATCTACAGTTCCTCAATCCAGGTGAGTCCCTCGACGACGCGGCGGAGGCCGGCGTACTCGCGTGAAGACCGGGGGCTCTGGCTGGCCAGGCGAACCCGTCCTGTCTGGTCGAGAACCACCAGCGTGGGCGTGCTCGTGTGACCCAGTCGAGCGAGTTCGCGCAGCAACGCGCGCGGGGCGACACGGAGCGGGGTTGCTCGTGCCCACGAGGGCAGGAGAGGCCGGATAACCAGCGAGTCGCTGGCTGGTCCGACAAACCAGACCACAGATAGCTGGACGGCATCGCGAACCGTCGGCCGATGCAGCAAGTGCAACATGCGCAGGTTACTGGTGCAGTCGGCCGCTTGGATCACCACCGCCGCCTCGAGCGGCCGACTGAAGGGAATGACGCGAGTGGCCCCCGTGGAAAAGGGCAGCATGGCGCTCGTGATGGTGCGCGATGGCGCTGCCCGCACGGCGTCAACCGCGACGCCGGCGAGCAGCATCATCAGCACCACGCCGGCCCATCGAGCCAGTGGGCGCACGGTGTCCATCACTCGAGACAGAACAGGTCGTCGGACAACTCGTCGCCCGAGCCCCGCGTGCCGGTCAACCCGGTGCCCTGACTGCCCCCGCCGACGGTCGGGCAGGACGTGGACGAGGTCGACGAGTTCTTGTCTTTGTACAGCGTTTTGAATCCGTAGTCCCGGCACTCGAAACGCCCGCCGCTGAAGCCGCCGGAGCGACCGAGAATGTTGAGATTGATGTCGAACTTCCATTCACACTTCTGAATGGTTTCGCGACCGCATTCCGTGAGTGTGCCCACGCTGCAAGTGGTCGATGTGATGGCGCCGTCGGATGTGGGCAGCGCTTGAGCCAGCAGGCCCGTCACATCGAGGGCGGCGACGCCAGCCAGCAGGGCCACTGCGCCGGCCAGCAGGCGATTGAAATTGGTGGTCATGAATCCTCGCGATCTATCCGTGAAATGGCGCGCTGCGGGTTGCTGCGCGCCGGTCGCGGCGGCCATCACGTGGAGGCAGGCGTCGGCGACAGGGCCAGCATAGCACCGGAGCGTCAGCGGACCGTCACCGATTCCTTGCATCCGGTGGTCGGCTATTGCGGTGATCGAAGACGGGAGACGGGAGACGGAAGACGGGAGACATCCCGTTCGCCAAGTGGGCCGAGGAACGTCTCCCGTCTCCCTTCTCGCGTCTCCAGTCCCCGTCTACCTTTCTCCCATGCCAACGCTTCAACAGCACATCACAACCGCCCTCGGCGCCGTCCTCAACCCCCGCACCGGCGCCGATGTCCTGGCCGCCGAAATGGTGACGGACATCGCCACCACCACCGACGGCAAGGTCCGCCTCACGCTGCTGCTGGGCGCGGCCGACGACGCCACCATTGTGCGTGACGTTCGACAGGCCATCGAGGCCATTCCCGGCGTCATCGACGTGCGCGTCGATGTGCGCGACTCCCGCCAAGCCTATCGCGCGCCCACTCCGGCGCGTCCAGGAAATTCCAACGTGTCTGATTCTGCTCCCCCCGCGGCGTCCTCGATGGGCGGCGCCCGCAAGCCGCTGCCCGTCATGGACTCGGCGCCCGCGAAAGCCCCGCCCAAAGTGCCCGAACCAGTGCCCTATCCGAATCTCGGGCGCATCATTGCCGTGTCGTCCGGGAAAGGCGGTGTCGGCAAGAGCACGGTCGCGGTGAACCTCGCACTGGCTCTCGCCAAGCTGGGCAAGCGCGTGGGCATCATGGACGCCGACATCTACGGCCCGAATCTCCCGCTCATGCTGGGTGTCGATGCCGCGCCCGCGGTGCGCGACGAGAAGATCATTCCGCTGGAAGCACACGGCGTAAAGGTCATCTCCATCGGCTTCCTCATCGAGAAGGATCAGCCGGCCATCTGGCGTGGACCTATCGTCATGAAGATCATCACGCAGTTTCTGCGCGATGTCGCCTGGGGGCAGTTGGACTATTTCCTGGTGGATATGCCGCCGGGCACCGGTGATGCGCAGCTGTCGCTGGTGCAGGCCACGCACGTGCACGGCGCCGTCATCGTCACCACGCCGCAACAGGTCGCGGTGGGCGATGCGTTGCGCGGCGTGAAGATGTTCGAGCGCACCGCCGTGCCGGTGCTTGGCATTGTCGAGAACATGTCGTACTTCGAGAATCCCGAAACAGGCAAGCCGATTGCCGTATTTGGCACCGGCGGTGGAGCGCGTCTGGCCGCGGAGTGCGACCTGCCGTTGTTGGGGCAGATTCCCCTCGATCCCCGCATCCAGGAAGGTGGTGATTCCGGCCGTCCCATCGTGGTCGCCGAGCCAGCGTCCAAGGCCGCGCGCGAATTGGAACACATCGCGCAGCGGGTGATCGAGCGCATGGACGAGCGGTACCCCAGCTGAGCCATGAACCGAATGCCCCGGTAGGCGCGCTCGTTTCCGAGCCGCTGCCGCAAACGATTCGCCGCGTCGCGTTTCCTGCGATCGCGGCGAATCTGTTGATGACCACCTTCCACACCGTCGACACGTTCTGGATTGGCCGTTACCTCGGCGCTGACTCACTGGCGGCGGTGACCGGCAGTGTGTTCTGGATTTGGCTGGTCATCTCGATCGGCGAGATGGTGAGTATCGGAGTCGACGCGATCGCGGCGCGCCGACATGGCGAGCGACGGCCGCGTGAAGCGGCGCATGCCGTCGGCGACGGCGTGGTGTTCGGCTTCTCGTTGGGGCTTGTCATCGCCTTCGCGAGCCCGTTCCTGCTCACGTCGCTCTTCGCGCTCATGCAGACCGGCAGCGATGTGACCGTCATCGGCGAGCACTACCTCGGCATGTACCTGCTCGGCATGCCGCTCATCTTCGCGTTCTTCGCGGTGGATGCGGCCTTCCGCGCAGCCGGTGATACGCGCACGCCGCTGTACATTCTGCTCGTCACGACGGTGGCTGGACTGATACTGGACCCGTTGCTCATCCTGGGTGCGGGCCCAGTGCCAGCGATGGGCGTGCGCGGGGCTGCACTGGCCACGCTGGTGCCGCGCGGCATAGCATGCGTAATCGGTGTGTGGCTGCTGCGTCGTCGGGCCATGATCACGTTCGCGGCGCCGCGGTTGGCGGTGTGGTGGCAGATCGCGCGCATCGGTGCGCCGGCGGCGACCACGGGCGTGGTGTTCAGCTTCATCTACGTGCTGCTCACGCGCACCACCACGCAGTTTGGCACGCCCGCCCTGGCTGCACTCGGTCTTGGCTTTCGCGTCGAGGGGATCGTGTACGTCGTGTCGGTTGGCGCCGGTGCCGCGGTGGCGGCGATTGTTGGACAGAGCCTCGGCGCGGGAGATGTCGAGCGTGCGCGCAGGGCCGGCTGGAGCGCGGTGAAGCTGGTGAGTGTCCTGGGCGCGATGATGGCGCTCGTGACCGTGCTGATTCCCGGGCAACTGGCGGCGCTGTTCACCACCGACGCGGCGGTGATCGCCGAAGCCGCGCGGTACCTGCGCATCGCCGCGTTCTCGCAGCTGTTCCTGGGCGCCGAGGTGGTGCTGGAGAGCGCGATGGGTGGGGCAGGGTGGACGCTGCCGCCGATGATTGGGAGCACGGCAATCACCGCGCTGCGCATTCCAGTGGGCGCGTGGGCAGCGACGCAGTTCGGTACGACAGGATTATGGTGGACGCTTGCGTTGACGGCGGCGGCGCGCGGGGTGCTGATGGCGCTGTTGTGGGGGAGCGGGCGGTGGCGGCGAGTCGTCGTGTAGTACTTTCCTCTCATGTCTGCGCCGGCGATCACCCTCCTTACCGACTTCGGCACGGCCGACGGCTACGTCGCCGAACTGAAGGGCGTGCTGGCGTCGTGCGCGCCCGGCGTGCCGCTGCTCGACATGTCGCACGACGTGCCGGCACACGATGTCGAACACGCGCGGCTTACCGTCGCGCGCTACTGGCGTCGCTTCCCCGTGGGCACGGTGCACCTCGTGGTGGTCGACCCTGGTGTCGGCACGTCGCGCGCGGCCATTGCCGTGCAGAGCGATGGCCGGTTCCTCGTGGGTCCTGACAATGGTGTGCTGTCGCCGGCGCTCTTTGCGCTCGACGCGCGGGTGATCACGCTGCCGGTCGATCCGGGCGCATCACCCACATTCCACGGCCGCGATGTGTTCGCACCCGCCGCCGCTCGGCTCGCGATGGGTGCTGAACTTCATTCGCTTGGCGAACCGCACCATCAACCTGTGCGTCGGCGCACGCCGCAGCCGCGTCGCCAAGACAACGGCTCGCTGGAAGGCGAGGTGCTCACCATCGACCGCTTCGGCAACGTCATCACCAACCTCGTGGCGCGAAACGCCACGCGTGTGGCGATTGCCGGCCAGCAGGTGCGCGTTGTGCGCACCTATGGGGAGGCGGAGCCCGGCGAGTTGGTGGCGCTGGTGGGGTCGAGCGGTTTCATCGAGATCGCGGTGCGCGAAGGGAACGCGGCCGCTGAATGGCACATCCGGCGGGGTCAGCTGGCCGTGCTCCACTCGGCCTAGTCGGCAGGATTTCGACATCTGATGCAATAAAATGATGCGTTGACATCAACCTATCTGTGCAGTAGCATACGTCATGCGCACTACAATCGATCTCGACGACGTCCTGCTCACTCGACTCCGCGATGAGGCCCATCGCGAGGGGGTCTCGTTCCGCGCGCTGCTACACCGCGTGATCCTGCGCGGCCTGGAGCCGGCGGCGCCCGTCAAACAGTTCGAGTACAAGGCACCCAGTTTCAGTATGGGTCAGGTTCGAGAGGGCATCAATCTCGTGAAGGCCCTGCAACTGGCCGGGGATTTGGAAGACGAAGAGATCATTCGGAAAATGACGCAGGGTCGCTGAACGGATGATCGTTCCCGATGTGAATCTCCTGCTGTACGCAACGAACCGTGACGTGCCGCAACACGAGCGCGCACTGCGGTGGCTTACGGATCTCATGCGCGGCGATGAGCCAGTCGGATTCTCGTGGTTCGTTTTGGTCGGATTCGTGCGCATCGCCACCAATGCGCGTGTCTATCGCGCACCCATCACGCTCGCGCAGGCCCTGAGCACGGTGGACGGCTGGCTCGGGAATCGTTTGGTGACCATCATCGAACCGTCATCAGCGCACTGGGAGATCTTGCGCGATCTGCTGCGCGAGTCGGGAACGGCGGGCAACCTCACAAACGACGCGCACCTCGCCGCATTGTGCATTGAACGCGGCGCCACGCTGCACTCCGCCGACGGCGACTTCTCGCGCTTTCGCGGTCTGCGCTGGGCGAATCCACTGCGCGCGTTTTAGCGGGTGAACGCGCACAGGTGCGCGTTCGATGTCCGACGTCGAACAGCACCATGAACCGGCGAATCCCGGACATGCGGTCGTAGGAACTACAGTTCGCCGCTCGTGGGGTTGGATGACGCACTGCTGGCGACCGGCCGTCGCGCAGCCACGACGCCTTGCACTGGCGTTGGCGTCTGCCACGAGGGCGTCGCGATCTCGGTCATCGTGGTTTCCATTCGGATCTTCGCAATACCGCCGCGCGACGTCACCACGGCGCCCAACCCAACCGTCGCCACGGCCCACGTGAAGCTCAGCGCAATGAGTCGGGACAAGACACCAGCTACCGGCACCGACGCCAGCAGTGAGGCGCCCAGCCACACGAGACTCAGAGCGAAGAGCCCGACGACCAATCCGCGAAGCGCCGCCGCCCGGACACCCGTCCCACTGCCTCGACCCACCAAGGCGCGCCCAATGACCAGGGCCACCGCCAAGAGGCCCAGCGTGAATGCGCCAGCGTACGCGAGCGCCCACGCCAGCACCACGATGGGAATGGCAAGGATGCCAATGATGGTGAGAACGCAACCAATGACCAGCACGGCCAGGAGCGGCACGGCCAGGGCCTGCCACAGCAGCCCCACCCAGAAACTCGCACTGATGTCACGTACCGCGGCCTTGGCCACGGCCATCAGCGAATCTTCAGCGGTGGTGAGCACAATCAGGCCGACAACCAACCCGATTCCGAAGATCCCGGCGACCGCGAACGGTCCTGAATTGGCCAGAGAGAGCATGGCCGTCGCCCCTTAGCGCGCGCGGCGGGAGGCCGTGGCCAACGCGCGAAGCCCTACGACACCCAGCCCGGCGACTGCGACGAACCCACCCATGAACAGTGCCATCATCTCCGGGGTGCTGGTCTGGATGGCCTCCACGCCTGGCTGGCCAAGCAGTGTGCTGGCCAAGTCGCTGGTGGCGGCACCCACGCGGTCGCCAATGCGTTCGAGCCCAAGCTGCGTCATGAAAATCGCGATGTCCGCCCGGGCTAGCGCCCAAGTACCGGCGGCTGTCAGCAACCCCGCCGAGATCGCGACGGACACGCCTGCCGCAATGCGGGCTGGGCGGGTGGCCGGGACGAATTGCTGGGCGGTATTGAGGGCGGCGGCATGCCAAGGCTCGAACACCTGCACCTGACTCATGACGCGATCGGCGAATGCCGGGGACGGAGCGAAGTCGGGCAGTGTATCCAGCGCCAACATCAACTCCCTCGCCTTGTCCAACTCGGCGTCGCAGGACGCGCACTGTCGGACGTGGGCCCGTAGGGGCGCAACGCCGAAGCCCTCCTCCCCATCCAGGAGGAGCTCGATCTCGTCAGGTCGCAGGTGTCGTTCTTGCATGATGATGCCTCCACGGGGCCTACGCGGCCCTCCAGAGGGGAGTTTCAGGGTGATTTGAGAAAGAACTCGGGAACGCCAATCGGGGTGATTCTGGTCACTCGCGGAGCGGCTCAAGCGCCTGCCGGAGCTCGTGTCGCGCGCGGTGGATATAGGTCTTCACGGTGCCCAGCGGCAGATCCAGCGTGGCCGCGATTTCCTCATACGCGCGCCCCTCTACATGACGCAGCATGATACAGGCGCGATACTCCGGCCGCAGCTTGGCGATGGCCTTTTCGATGGCCGATCCGAGCTCCTTCGCCTCCATTTCGTCCAGCGCGCTTTCCTGCTCGGACTCGAGGTTCAGCGTGGTCGCCTCCACCTCGGCCGCCGAGGAGGCATGCGGGGAACCATCCATGCTGATCGTCTCGATCCGCCGTCGGCGCAGATGATCGATGGCGACGTTGTTCGCGATCTTGAACAGCCAGCTCGAGAACTTGAACTCGGGGCTGTAGCGATCGATGTGATTCAGGACCTTGATGAACGAGTCCTGCGACAGATCTTCCGCCAGTTCACGGTCACGGACCATGCGGTAGACGAGCGAAAACACCGGTCGTTCGTAGCGGCGCACGAGTTCGCGAAAGGCGAGTTCGCGCCCCTGCTGGGCGAGACGAACGACGTCGGCGTCTGGTAGTGCGGCCAGCTCGTCGGAGGTCATCATGCGGTGTGACAAGCTAGTCCCGTGGACGGCTCGGGACCATACCGGGGGCTTTTCGCGTTAGCCCCCACGGCCCCTCACGACGGGGCCGCTTGCTGGTCTTCATCCGGTCCGAGATGTTTCGTGATGCCTGTAGCCACCGACAACCGCTCCACCAACGCCCCCCCAGATTCGCCGTCCGCCACGCTGGCGCCGGCATCCATCGGTGCGGCTGCCCGTGCGGCGCGCGGAGACGGCAAGCGCGCATACGTGCAGCAGATGTTCTCGGACATCGCCCCGCGGTACGATCTGCTCAACCATGTCCTCTCGCTCAACATCGATCGCGCCTGGCGCGTGAAGGCGTTGCAGGCGCTGGCGTGGCACGCGCAGCCTCAGGGCACGTATCTCGATTTGTGCGCCGGCACGCTGGATGTGGGGGCGATGCTCACCCGGCAGCCGGGCTTCGGTGGATTCGTGGTTGGCGCCGATTTTGCCGTCCCCATGCTGCAACACGGCAATGGCAAAGCCGCGCGACACGTGTTGGCTCCGGTGGGCGCCGATGCGTTGGCGCTGCCCTTGGCCGACGCGAGTGTGGACGGCGCGATTGTGGCGTTTGGCATTCGCAATGTCGCCGACCTCGACGCCGGGCTCCAAGAGGTGCGACGCGTCGTACGTCCGGGGGGTCGCTTCGTGATACTCGAATTCTCCACCCCCTCCAGCGCGATCGTGCGAGTAGGCTATCACGCGTATTTCCACAACGTCCTCCCGTTCATCGGCCGCATGGTCAGCGGGCATCGCTCGGCGTACACCTACCTGCCCATGTCGGTGGCGCAATTTCCCACGGGCGACGCGCTCGCCGAGCGCATGCGCGGGGCGGGGTTCACGACAGTCACCTGGCAACCGCTCACGTTCGGCATCGCGGCGATTCACGTGGGGGGAGCTTGAAATGGTGAGTTGTCGTGTGGCGCTTGTGCTGTGGATAGACGGGAGACGAGAGACGGGAGACGGAAGACATCCGGCGGGCTGGCCGTCTCCCGTCGTCCGTCTTCAGTCTCCAGTCTTCAATCGACGTCTTTCCCGATTCGGGTCGCGGCCCACCTGATGCCCCTCAATACGCTCTCGGAATTCATCGACGCCATCGATCGCGCTGGCGAGCTGCATCGCATCGCCGCGCCGGTCAAGGTGCATCTCGAAATCACGGAAATCGCCGATCGCGTCTCCAAGCAATCCGGAGGCGGTCAGGCGCTGTTGTTCGAACATCCCGTGTTGCGAGATGGCACGAAGTCGCCGTATCCGGTGGCCATCAACCTGTTCGGCAGTATGCGGCGCATGGCGCTGGCGCTGGGCGTTGACGATCTCGATGCCATTGGCGCGCGCATCACGCAGTTGATGGATCTCAAAGTGCCCGATGGGTTCCTCGGGAAGCTGTCGCTGCTGCCGAGGTTGCTGGAGATTTCCAAGTTTCCGCCGCGCGTGAAGAGTGGCACGCCGGCATGTCAGGACATCGTGTGGCGCGGCAGCGACATCGATCTCGACAAGATTCCGGTGCTGCACTGTTGGCCTGAAGATGGCGGTCCGTTTCTCACCATGACGGCCGTCATCAGCAAGGATCCGGTGCGTGGTATTCGCAACGTGGGCATGTACCGGGTGCAGCAGTTGGACAAGACGAGCGTGGCGATGCACTGGCAGCGTCACAAGACGGGTGCCGAGCATATGCGGCAGATGGCCGAGCGTGGCGAGAAAATGCCGGTGTGCATCGTGATTGGCAGCGATCCGGCCAGCATGTATTCGGCCAGCGCGCCGCTGCCGCCGAATATCGACGAGTTCCTGTTTGCCGGGTTCCTGCGACGCGAACCCGTGCGATTGGCCAGGGCGGTGAGTTGTGATCTGGACGTGCCGGCTGATGCCGAATTCGTCATCGAAGGGTTTATCGATCCGTCAGAGGACCTGGTGGTGGAGGGGCCGTTCGGCGATCACACGGGCTTCTATTCCGAAGCCGATCTGTACCCAAAAGTGCACGTCACCGCAGTGACGATGCGCAAGAACCCCGTGTACGTCACCACGATTGTGGGACGGCCGCCGATGGAGGACTTCTATCTGGGGCATGCGACGGAGCGCATCTTTCTTCCGCTGCTCAAGCTCACCACGCCGGAAGTGGTGGATTACCATATGCCGGCCGAGGGCGGGTTCCACAATCTTGTATTCGTGTCCATCGACAAGAAGTATCCCGGTCACGCCGACAAGGTGATGCACGCGTTATGGGGACAGGGGCTGATGTCGCTGGCGAAAGTCCTGGTGGTGGTCGACAAAGAGGTCAACGTGCGCAATCCGGTGGAGGCGTGGTGGGCGGCGCTCAACAACATGGATCCCGAGCGTGACGTGCGATTCACCATGGGTCCGGTGGACGTGCTCGATCATGCCAGCCGGGCGTTCACGTATGGCAGCAAGATGGGAATCGATGCGACGCGCAAATGGCCCGAGGAAGGATTCACGCGGGCCTGGCCCAAGGTGATCCGCATGGATGACGCAACAAAGACACGTGTCGACGCCATGTGGAGTGCGCTGGGTCTTCCCGCGACGGACCACCGATGACGAATGCCGCGCCGCAGGTGAACGCGCCGATCACGCCACCCAAGGGCGCGCGGGACGGGCAACTCATAGATGGCTCGTCGCTGGCGATACGGTTGGCGAACTTCGTCAAGTTGCCCCACACCGTGTTCGCGATGCCATTTGCCCTCGTGGGACTGCTGTTTGCCAGCACGGTCGTTCCGATAACCGGCCGGGTAATTGGCTGGGTGTTGGTGGCCTTCACCGCCGCGCGGTTTGCGGCAATGGGATTCAATCGCATTGTCGATCGCGACGTGGACGCGGTGAATCCGCGCACCGCCAATCGGGAATTGCCGCGTGGCGCGCTGACGGTGGGGCAGGCGAAAACATCGGTGGTGGTGGCCTCACTGCTGTTCGTCTACGCCTCGTATCAGTTGAACACCCTGTGCGCGTGGCTGTCACCGGTAGCCCTGTTGTGGGTGCTGACGTACAGCTACACCAAGCGCTTTACCCGATGGTCTCACCTGTGGCTGGGGCTTGGCCTCAGTATTGCGCCGGTGGGTGGCTATCTGGCCGTCACCGGGACGTGGAGCGATCCGTGGTGGCAACTGTGCGCCTTCGCCATGGTGGTGGTCACGTGGAGTGCCGGTTTCGATATGCTGTATTCACTGCAGGACGCGGAGTTCGATCGTGTGAATGGACTGCATTCCATTCCCTCGGCGATTGGTGTGCCGGCGGCCATTCGTCTTGCCCGCGTGCTCCATGTGGTGTCGGTGCTGAGCCTGACCGCGGTGATCTACTCCCAACCTCTGGGCCTGGCGTCACCCGCCGCACAGTCCATGCTCTGGGCAGGCGTCCTCTGGATGGCCGGCATGCTGGTCTGGGAACACCGTCTGGTAAAGGCGGACGATCTCAGCCGGATTGACGCGGCGTTCTTCACCATGAATGGCGTCATCTCCATTGGATTTTTCGCAGTCGTGCTGGTGGCGCGCTTGACCGGTGTGACCTGGTGATCGGCTCGGCATGCATTTCGCCGTCGGGAGCGCGCCGATGACGTCACCGCGTCATCCCATCGTGCTGGCGATCACCGGCGCATCGGGCGCGCCCTACGCGGTTCGCCTGCTGCAGCAACTGGTGGAGCACCGTGTCCCGACCTGGCTCATTGTATCAAGCCACGGGTTTCGTCTGTTGCGAACCGAATCGGATATCGCGGATCGCGCGGCCCTGCGCGAGCACGTTGGCGCGGAGGGATTTGACGCCTGCGTGACGGTGTTCGACGACAATGATCGCGGCGCGGCGCCCGCCTCGGGGTCGGCGCGCACAAGCGGGATGGTGATCTGTCCGTGCTCGATGGGGACGGTCAGTGCCATCGCCCACGGGACGTCGCGGTCCCTCGTGGAGCGCGCCGCCGATGTGGTACTCAAGGAACGGCGTCGTCTCATTGTGGTGCCGCGCGAAACGCCGCTGTCCCTGATCCATCTGGAGAACCTGACGCAGATCACGCGGGCCGGTGCCATCGTCATTCCGGCCGCGCCAGGATTTTATCATCGGCCCCAAGTGGTTGCGGATCTGGTGGACTTCATGGTGGCGAGAGTTCTCGACCATTTGGATATTGAGCATTCCCTGGGCCGGCGTTGGTCCGGCGACCACTGACTCTTTTCACTTCGTATGCGAGCCACTCTTCAAAACGATTCTGCGCTGTGACCGACACCGAATTGATTGAGCAGGCAGTAGCCGGTGAACGCGCAAGGAAGCGTCGATCGAGCCTGATCGGGTTTGTTTTTGCCGTCGTGCTGCTTTCACCCGTGGGGTATGCGCTGGCCACCATGATGGGACTTGAGGGTACGCAGCGTTTGTGGATGTCTCCCGACCATCGTGGCGGGTTTGCTCGTGGCGGGGCTGAGCGCGACGAAGCTCGTGCAATGGTTGTCCGGTCAGTTGGTCATGTCGATCGTCAGTCCGGGAGGACGGGCGCGTGGACCGAACGGGCATTCGCGAGCCGAGGCGCTGGTCGCTGCGGGACGGCTCGACGACGCAACCGCCGAGTTTGAAGCGACGCGCGAGAAATTGGGTGACACGGTGGCCTCGCTGCGCGCCGAAGCGGAACTGCATGCCATGTCTTCCGGAGATCCAAAGCGGGCAGAAGCCCTGTTCCAGCGCATTCGTCGCGCGCCCGACGCCCAGCCCGGGGATGAACTCTATGCCTCCCATCGGCTGATCGACCTGTATCTGGGATCGCTCAACGATCCCGGCCGCGTGATGGTGGAGTTGCGTCGCATGGCCGATCGCTTTCCGGAGACACTGGACGGACAGAGCGCGTTGGCGGAGCTCAAGCGCCGTCGAGTGGAAGGGCAGGGTTAGCTTTCGTCGTGCTCACTATTGGATTGATCTCCGACACCCACGGCCTCGTGCGCCCCGAAGTCTTCGACGCGCTCGCGGGCGTCGATCTCATCCTCCATGCCGGCGATGTCGGCCCGCCCGAGGTACTCATCGAGCTCGCCACCATCGCGCCGGTGCGCGCGGTCTGGGGCAATACCGATGCGCCGGGCCGTCCAGACTTGGTCGAGCGTATCGACGAGATGTTCGAACAGGTGCGCGTGGTCGTCACGCATGGTCATGAACTGGCCAGTCCCAATCCGCCGCGTCTGGTGGGCGCCTATATGCACGCGGACGTGATTGTCTATGGTCACACGCACCAGCAGTTGATTGTGCGCGCGGCCCGACGCACCGTCATCAATCCCGGTGCGGCCGGAGCTCGCCGATTCAAGCTGCAGCCGAGCGTGGCGAAGTTGTATATCAATGCGCGGCAGGTGGATGCGGAATTGATCCAGCTGCTTCCGGACGACGTGATCATTCCGGACGCGTAACGACCTCGGGTTACCCGCGTTCGAATCTGGCGGCACCTTCCTCGTGAGCGGCCAGCAGACTTCGCACTTCGCGCAGGAGCGCTGGTCGTTCGCGCAGCGCGTCGTCGAGGTAGTTGGACCGGTCTGGTGCCGGGCGCTCAAGCGCAGCGTGAAACCACTGCTTCACCGAGTCCCACTCGCCGTCACGCGCCGTCACGGCCCGATCTCCCGTTGCAGCCAGGCCTTGGCGAGCACCCAGTCACGTTTGACCGTCGCGGGAGAGATGTCGAGTGCGGCGGCCGTCTCGTCGATGTCGAGCCCGGCGTAATAGCGGAGCTCCACGATGCGGGCCTGACGCGGATCCATGGCGGCCAATCGTTCAAGCGCCGTATCCACCGCAATGAGATCGAGGTCGCGGTCGGCTGCAGCCGGCAAATCGTCGCTGAGTTGGACCCGAACGCCACCATCGCGTTTGGTGGACCGCCGTCGACGTGCATGATCCACCAGTGCGCGACGCATGGCGGATGCGGCGATGGCGATCAGGTGACGCGAGTTGTTGTACGAGACCGATTCCTGCTCGAGGAGGCGCAGGACGGCCTCGTGGACCAACGCCGTCGGCTGCAGCGTGTGCTCTTCACGCTCGTTCCGCATCAGGTGCCCGGCCAGCGCGCGCAACTGCGGATAGACGTCTTCCAGCAGCTGTTCCAGCGACAGCGCGGACCTCGCGCGCGTCTCGCCGTCGGCCGCAGACGCCTTCACGGCCACCGGTTCACGTGCGTCAGGGCCAGGTGTGCGGTCCGGCATGGGACTCCACTGCAACAGACGGCGGACAGATGGTCGCGAGGTGGGGTCGGCAGGTGCCGCCCGTCCCGGCTGTCCCGTTGTACATCGGAATATGCACGGGAAAGCCGATGTCGTCACGCGCAACGCATGTGGGGGCAGGTTCAGGGCGGGAGTCGTCATGCTCACCACGCGCAATTCCGACTCAGCGTGGCTCACCCTCGGATTCGGTGCCCTCGGCCCGGCCTGAGCCTTCGGCGACGACGTCTCGCAGGCAGGACAGGGCGTCGACCACGCTTCGCTGGATGTGGTCGGTGGTCGACTGCCGCGTTCTGAACCACTGACCGATCATCATCACTTCGTCGAGATGATCGGGCGCGATGCCGCTGGCGGTCGTGTCCGGGGAGGTGGCGCGCGCGTGCAGCGCGGACATCGCGACCAGGTCGTTGCAGCGCGCTTCAGCGATCACGCGGCCATGGCGAATGAGGTACACGCGATCATCGCCGTCCCGCCCCGGCACGGCGTAGACGCCGCTGGGCCGCGCCACGGCCTCTCGCACTCGCAACAGCTGCACCTCCAGTTCCTGCAACGAGGCGAGACGATCGCGAAGCCATCCCGCTCGCTCGTACGACAGGGCGGCGCTGGCGACGGCCATCTCGCGCACCAGCGTCTGTTGCGGCGTATCGTCACGGCCCTCGAGCACGGCACGGGCACGCGTCAGCTGTGCGCGATACTCGCCGGCACTGCACGCGCCGACACACGGGCCCAGGCAACGTCGCGTTTCATACCGGTGACAGGCCGGTGTGCGCGCCAGTTGCGGATACTGCACGTCGTCGAACAACTCCGCGGCATCCCGCAGCATCAAACGCACGCGATCCGGACAGTCCCGCAACCCCAGGGCATCGTTGAGCACGCGCAACGCTTCCACCAACGGGGCGCGACTGGAGAATGGCCCGACCATGCCGGTGTGACCCTGACGCCGATCACGCATGGCGGCACTGGCCCGTTGCACGCGCAGGCGCGGTGCGATGCCGTCACTGACGGTGATCACCCACCAGCGATGCAGCGGTCGCGCGGACTTGATGTTGTAGCGCGGCAAGTGCGCGCGAATGAGGCGCACTTCGCGGAGCAACGCGGCGAACTCGCTGGGCTGTTCTTCCCATTCCAGGCTGGCGGTCTCCCGCAACATCCGCGCATGCCGGTGCGCAGGCCATGGCAGTCGGAAGTACGACAACAGTCGGGTGCGCAACTGCGTGCTCTTGCCCACGTACAACACGTCACCGTGCGCGCCCCGCATGAGATAGACCCCCGGCACATTGCGGGCACTGAGACGAACGTGCTCACGCAATCGGGCCACGTCGGCATTGGACGACCCCACGGCGAGGTCGAGTTGTTCCGGCGGCACCGATGTCGCGCGCTGCGCTTTCGCGCGCTGCGCCTTCGCGCGTGATGTGGCGGCGGACGACTTCGGCGCCGTCGCCTTAGTGCTGGCACGTGGGACAGAAGACGGTACTTCGGCCATCGATCGCATGCGTCCCCACGAGACGGCGCCCGCATCGCCGGCAGGGCGCGCCGGCGCGGCCGTAGGCGGCCAGCTGCTCGACGAAACCTCCACGCTCACCGCGGGCATCCCGGTAGTCGCGGAAACTCGTGCCGCGCGCCGCAATCGACGCCTCCAACACGTCGCACAGGGCCCGTCGAAGCGCCGCCGCCTCGGTCGGGCTCACTGACCGTGCCTCGCGTGAAGGGTCGATACCCGCTTTCCACAGTGCCTCGTTGGCGTAGATGTTGCCCACCCCGGCCAGTCGACGCTGATCCATCAGCATCACTTTCACGGGTTGCCGGGAAGCCCGAAGAAGAACCGAAAACTCGGCGTCGCCGAGCGCTGGGTCAAGAGGCTCGACGCCAAGGTCGCCTGCGTATTCGTGGAAGCGGTCCGCTGACATAAGGGTGACGGTCCCCAACCGGCGCATGTCGCGATAGTGCAGCTGACGGCCGTCTGCCAGCGATACGCTGAGGCAGACATAGGCACCGAGCACGTCCGGCGTCGCGTCGCGGGCAATCAGCAGACCGCCAGTGAATCGCGGCTGAACGACCAGATGCCATGTCCCGGTTGCCGATTCGAGATCGATCACGACCAGCTTGGCGCGTCGCCACACGCGCACCACCCTCATCCCCGGCAGGCGGTCACCCAGCTCCTTTGCGGTGCCTTCGCGGAGCACGTCGCCGCGCAACACCGTGACACGCGTGACCATCGCACCGCGAATCTCCGCATCGAGATCGCGGGCAATCGTTTCGGTTTCAGGAAGCTCCGGCATCCGTGGCCGAACGCGCGGCGTCCGCCTGCCATGCATCACGTTCGAGGTCGCGTCGGGCGCCATCACGTCGCTCGGCTTCCCGCCAGCCGATGTCGCGGCGATACATCGCCCCGTCAAAACCGATGCGGGCTGCGGCCTCGCGTGAGCGCTGCTGCGCATCGGCAAATGATGCGGCGATGGCCGTGACAGCGAAGACTCTGCCACCACTCGTGCGCAGCACGCCCTCGCGATCACGCGTGGTGCCGGCGTGGTACACGCGGATGTCATCGCCAAACGAAGGGAGCTCGATGGGCGAACCCGTTGTGGGGGCGTCCGGGTACCCGCTGGCCGCCACCACCGTCGTCACCGACGCGGCCTCCCGCCACATAAGGGGGCTGCAGTGCCTGACGCGGGCACCGCGCGCGATGGCCATCAGGGGTTCGAGCAGGCTACTGGTAAGCATCGGGAGAATCGCCTGCGTCTCCGGATCGCCGAACCGACAATTGAACTCCACAACCTTCGGACCGTCCGGCGTCATCATGAGGCCAGCATACAGCAGGCCCGTGAACGGTGTGCCCCGCTTGCGCAGCGCGTGCAGCGTCGGATGAAACACGCGGTCGGTGATGTCGTCCACCAACGCGGGCGTACAGAATGACACCGGCGTGTACGCGCCCATGCCTCCGGTATTCGGACCGTCATCGCCGTCCAGCAGTCGCTTGTGATCCTGCGCGCCCAGCATCGGCATCACGTCCGTGCCATCGGTGAGCGCGAACAGCGACAACTCCTCACCCGTCATGAACGACTCCACCAGACACTCGTTGCCCGCGTCGCCGAACGCCTTGTCATCGAGGATGCGATCGATGGCCGCGTACGCCTCGGCAATGGTATGACAGACGATGACACCTTTGCCGGCTGCAAGGCCTGACGCTTTGATCACGACGGGGGCGCCGAACCGGGCCTGCACGGCCTCTTTGGCTTCACTCGCGACGCGATGCGTTTCCGCGTGTGCGGTGGGGATGCCGGCGGCGAGCATCATGGCCTTCGTGTCGGCCTTTGACGTTTCGACGGTGGCGGCGCCCATCGTCGGACCGAACACCGGGATGCTACGGTATCGCATTTGATCGACGAGGCCAGCCGCGAGCGGCGCTTCCGGGCCCACCACCACCAGATTCACCGCCTCCGATTCCGCCAACGCGATGAGGGCAGGGAAATCGGTGACGCCAATCGGCTCGATGCGTGCCAGCTCGGCCAGCCCGGGGTTGCCGGGCGTGGCAATCAGCTCGACAGCCGTATTCTCGCGTGAGAGCGCGTCAGCGAGGGCGTGTTCGCGGCCACCAGAGCCGATGAGCAGGATCTTCATACGGCAAAACTAACGCGGAGGCCGCACGGAATCCGGCCACCGCCAGACTGGTCAGCCCCCTGAACCGCCCGTGCCCGATGCCGATCGGAAGGCCTCCTTGAAGGCATCGGTTGCCCGCCCGATGGCATCGCCCACCGACTGCGCCGCAGCTTTCGCCTGCTCGGTGTAGTAGTCGCCCGCTTCGCGCATATCGTCACGCAGGGGCCGCTCGCCTTCCGCGCCGCGCCTGGTGTACTCACCCGCCATGATCCGGGCGTAGTCACCCGACTGTTCCCATCGCTGCAACTCGGCCACGCGGACGGTGTGAAACGGGTGCTCGCGCAACGCGGTGTTCATGGCTTTGAGCACGCTGTCCCACGTGGTGCCGCCCACATCGTACTCCTGCGCCTGGGCGAGATATGCGTCGAGGTCGATCGCGTCACCCATCGATCGACCGCCGGCCAGCTTGAGAAACGTCATGAGACTGCCACGAGGGTCCTGCGTGCCCAGCATTCCCGCCCGGTCAGCCGACAGCTCCGACTTGCGATACCACTCCAGCAGCGCGAGTTGAAATGGCAACAACGCAATCGAGGCGAGCAGAGGCAGCGCGCTCATGCCGAAGAAGAGCACGATCAACGCAATGGTCCGGTACGTGGTGTGGCCGGTGATGATGTGGCCGACTTCATGGGCCAGCACAAAGCGCTGTTCATCGGGCTCGAGCAATTCCAGCGTACCGGAACTGATCACGATGAACGGATTCCCGAACCCCACGGCTCCCGCGTTGGCGATCGGGGTCTGCGTCACATACAGCTGTGGGACGGGATGCCCGGTCTGCGGCCAGTCGAGTGCCTGCAGGACCTCTTGATAGATCGCATGCAACTGCGGGCGCTGCGTCGGGCCAATCAGGACGGCGTCACCCAGAAACAGGTTACGGACGCCGGCTTCGCCGAACACGCTGGCGATCCGGCGGATCACTTCGTCGAAGCCCGGAATGGAGCGAAGGGTATTCAGGGCGGCGCGGTCGGCCGGATGCTCCCAGCTGACGGAGGAAATCTGCGTGAGCGAAATGCGCGACATGATCGGGCGGGTTGGGGGACCGGTCGGTTACCCGTGACTACGGCGGGATGCTCAGGAGGTTCCAGAGCGCCCGCCTTACAGACCAGCCAGTGCCCCGTCCAGATCCGCGATCAGGTCCTCGACGTCCTCGATGCCGCAGGAGAGTCGCACCATCCCATTGGTAAGCCCCATCGCCTCTTTCACCTCCGCCGGTACGGAGCCGTGCGTCATGGTGAAGGGATGGTTGGTGAGGGACTCGACCCCCCCCAGCGACTCCGCCAGCGAGAAGACCCGCACCTTTTGCAGGAACCGGTTGGCGTTGTCCTGCGACCCCAGTTCCAGCGTCATCATGCCCCCAAACCCGGACATCTGTGATGCCGCCAGCGCATGCTGAGGGTGGTTGGGAAGTCCGGGGTAGATGATGCGCTCGGGGCCGAGGCGGTTGAGCAACCAGGCGGCGATCTGCCGCCCATTGGCGTCGTGCTGGCGCATGCGGAGCGGCAGCGTCTTGGTTCCCCTGAGGGCGAGCCACGCATCGAACGGGCCGGGGACGGCGCCGGCGGCATTCAGGATGAACTGCAGCCGATCGGCCAGATCATCCTCAAGAACGACGGCAATCCCGCCGATCATATCAGAGTGACCATTCAGGTACTTCGTCGTGGAGTGCCACACAATATCCGCTCCGAATTCCAACGGTCGCTGGAAGACCGGAGTGGCGAAGGTGTTGTCCACGATGAGCAGTGCCTGGTGCCGCTTGGCGATGTCGCTCATGGCGGCCAAATCGGTCAGCCACATGAGCGGATTGGTCGGCGTCTCCACGAGCAGTGCGCGCGTGGTCGGCGTCATCGCATCCGCGACGATCTGCGGATCGCGTGTGTCCACGTACGAGAACGACAGACCCATATGACGCAGGATCCGGTCGAACAGTCGGAAGGTGCCCCCGTAGACGTTTTCGCCGCAGACGATGTGATCGCCGGCGCGGAACAGCTTCATGATCGAGTCGAGGCAGCCCATGCCACTGCCGAACGCGAGCCCATGCCGGCCGCCTTCAAGCGTCGCGACATTACGTTCGAGCGCCTGTCGCGTCGGGTTCTTTCCGCGGGCGTACTCGTATCCCTTGTTGAGTCCGATCCCGTCCTGCACGTACGTGGACGTCAGGTAGACCGGCGTCATGATGGCACCCGACAGGGGATCAGGGCGCTGACCGGCGTGAATGGCTCGGGTGGAGAGTCCGCCCGCAAGATCTTCGTCGTAGATGCGCGTCATGGTCTTCGGCTGGTGCGTTCGGGCGAGGAGGGAAAGGCTGAAAGTAACGGCCCGTTGCGGGTGGGGCGAGCCGGCGTGCGCGAAACACACGATCCCAGAGTCTCGCATCGGGCGCCCAGCGGTCACTGGCCCGACGGCCCTCGCGATCCCAGGCCGGCCGCCTGACGTGACGCCTTCCGGCAGTGCGTTACACGATAGCGCTCGACGCTGCGTCATTGTCGATGATGAAGCACCGCTGCGAACGCTGCTCCGGCGCCTCATGGAAGCTGAGGGATTCTCCTGCCGGGAAGCGTCCTCGGGCGACGAGGCACTGTCCCTGCTGGAAGCGGAGCCGGTACCGCTGGTGCTCTCGGACTTTCATATGCCGGGTATGGATGGCGGGGTGTTGCTCCGCGAAATCCATCGCCGTTGGGCGGATACCGCCGTCGTGATGGTCACCGCCGTGTCCGACGTGAACATCGCCGTCCGGTGCCTCGAGGCGGGAGCCATCGACTATCTCACCAAGCCCTTTGGCATTACGGAAGTTCGCGCGCGCGTGGCGCAGGCCTTGGACAAACGACGCCTGCTGCTCGAGAATCGCGCGTATCGCACGGAGCTCGAGGAGCGGGTGACCCTGCAGGCGCGGAAGTATGAGGAACTGTTTCTCGCGTCACTGCAGTCGCTGGCCGAGGCGCTCGAAGTGAAGGACGCGTACACCTGGGGACACTCAACGCGCGTCTCGCGCTATGCGATGGCGATTGCCCGTGAGTTGGGGATGCCCGCGGCGTTGCAGGAACAGCTGGAATTGGGCAGCCGCCTTCATGATATCGGCAAGATCGGCGTGCGAGAGGACGTGCTGAACAAGGATGGTTCGCTGACCGCCGACGAATACGCGCATGTCATGGAACACCCGGTCATCGGCTGGCGCCTGCTGGCGCCGTTGCTCCGCGACATGCCGCACGCGCTGGCGGTGGTGCGATCGCATCATGAGCGCTTCGACGGTCGGGGCACACCCGATGCGCTTCGCGGCCACGAAATCCCGCTTGAAGCGCGTATCACCGCCGTGGCCGATTCCTTCGACGCGATGACGAGTGGACGCGTCTATCGATCGGGGCTCAGTGTCGAGGTGGCCGTCGCCGAATTGCGACGGTGTGCCGGATCGCAATTCGATCCGGTGTGTGTGGCGGCATTCGAGCGAGCGCTGGAGCAACAGGGATTCCCGCGTCCCGAGCACTCGCCGCAACCGGCGGTGCGCCTGCAGATCGTCGCCTGATTGCCGTTCGCGAGAGTCAGATCGGACTATCGTCTGGCGACCGCACGTGTACCAGCGAGGGCTGTTTGTACAAGCTCAGCTGCGTTTCGCACCACCGCCGCACGTCCGATTCGCTGACGCGGCCGGTGACGTCCACCCCAATGTCATGGCCACGGACCGGATCCGGAATCGCCTGCACGCGCACCTGCAATACGCCGGGGAGTTCACCGATCACGCGCTCGAGTTCGCGCGGGTAGATGTTGAAACCGTTGTGGGTGAACATCGCCTTGAGCAATCCACGAAACACGATCACGCCGTCGGCGTCGGCCGCCCCCAGATCGCCGGTGTGCAACCATCCGTCGCGGATCGCAAGTCCGTCGGTCGCACCCCTGACGTATCCCATGAAGACGTTGGGACCGCGCACGCAGATCTCGCCGTCCACGCCGGTCGGGCATACGGCACCGGTCGCTGGATCGCGGATCGTCACGGCCACGTCGGGCATCGCCACGCCCAACGTCCCGCGTCGATTGTCGTGCGCTATGGTGTTGGCCAGGCATACCGGCGCCGCCTCCGTCAGTCCGTACCCCTGCCGCAACTCCACACCGGTGAGTTCGGCGAATTGCTCCTGCAGCGTGGGGGAGAGCGGCGCCCCTCCGCAGATGCACGTCTGCAGCCGATGTTTGGTCGCGGGGACGCCGCGACGTTCGATCGCCTGCACCAGGGCGGCGAAGATCGCCGGCACCCCGATCAGCCGCGTGATCGACTGCTGTTCAATCAGTTCCAGCGCTCTGACAGGGTTGAAGCGAGCCATCGTCGTGATGCGGCCGCCGGCCAGCAGCGGGGCGGCGGCACTCACCGTCAACCCGAAGAGGTGGGCGAAAGGCAGCAACGCCAGGGAATGGTCATCTGGTGTGAGTCCCATCGCGAGCACAGCGGAGCGTGCGTTGGCGAGCAGGTTTCGATGTGACAGGCGCGCACCGCGCAACCGACCGGCCATGGCCGACGTGTAGACGATGACGCATTCTTCGTGGTGTCCCTCGACGTCGCGCGTGCCAGACAGCGCCAGGCCATGATGCGAGCCGAGGTCGACATCTTTTGCTCGGCCTTCAATGACCACCCGTGCAGTGCGCGGTACGTCGTCCATAAGCACCATCGGGGTATCGGCCGGCAGGTGGGTTGCCAGCGCGGCAATGGTAATGACCGCGCCGACTTCCGCATCCTGGAGCTGCCAGGCAAGCTCCGGCGGCGCCGCGAGGGGATTGAGAAGTACGGCTCCTCGCCCATCGCACGCCGCCAGCGCGGTCAGGAACGCGGGCCCGGTCGGCAGCAGGATCGCCGCGCGTCGACCGGCCAGCGCCCGAACGAGCGGCGCTGAACGCTGTAGCAGCGTCAGGCCGGCCGCGATCAGCTGCTGGCACGGTGCGTCGTCAACGCGACCACCGGCGGCCGCCAGCGCCAAAGGGAGGATGGAAAGCGGATCAGCCATGGGAGGAGCATATCCAACCGTGCCAGCGGGGGCCATCTCCGTAACGGGCCGCCCATGAAATCGTCCATGCGATGGAGATGCGTCTGTCAGCCACTGGGTCCATGGCCACACCCTTCCTTGGGACTATTGGTAGGGGGGAAGAGGCCGCCTAACTTGCACGCCGGTTTCGTGATAGCAGTAGAAGGACGAGTGAAGCACCGAATACCAAATGCGTAACAGCGATCGATCTGCGGGATAGATCTGGCAGGCCATTCGAATCTGATGAGGGACGGCATGGCATTTGAAGGGCTGATGGTGAGTGTGTCCGGCGTGCGCGGCCGGGTTGGCGCGGGGCTTACCCCGGAGGTCGTGGCGACATTCGCTGCGGCGTTCGGCGCGTGGGCGTCGCGCAATGGCGTGCGCACGATTGTCGTCGGTCGTGACAGCCGCGTGTCCGGCCCGATGTTCACGCGCATTGTTCACGGCGCGCTGCAGTCTGTCGGTTGCACGGTGATTGACATCGGCATGGTGCCGACGCCCACGATTCAGCTTGCCGTGGAATATCATCACGCCGCGGGCGGCCTCGGCATCACGGCCAGCCACAATCCGATCGAGTGGAACGCCCTCAAGTTCATCGGTCCATCCGGCCTGTTCCTTTCCGCGTCCGAAGGCAGCGACATGCGCGCGCTCATGGACGCCGGCGTGCCTCGCGCCACGTGGGATCGGCTTGGCGACGTTGTCGGTGATCCGGACGCCGTTCGTCGACACATCGATCAAGTGCTTGCGCTGCCCTATCTCGACGTGGCCGGAATTCGGGCGCGCGGTTTTCGCGTGGCCCTGGACTGCTGTCATGGCGCCGGTGCGGTGATCATGCCCGAGTTGCTCACCGCGTTGGGCTGCGAAGTCTTCGCCATGGGCATGACGCCGGACGGTGTCTTTCCTCGACCGCCTGAACCGGTCGCGGAGAACCTTGGCGAGCTGGCGACCCTGGTGCGGAACGTCGGGGCCGACGTGGGATTTGCCACCGATCCTGATGTGGATCGATTGGCCCTCGTGCTCGATGATGGGCAGGCGCCGGGCGAGGACTACACGCTCGCGTTCGCGGCCCGCACGGTGTTGAAGCATCGACCGGGGCCGGTCGTCACGAACCTGTCCACCAGCAAGGTGGTCGCTGATGTGGCGGCGGAAGCGGGCGTTCCGTTCCACTTTGCCAAGGTGGGTGAGGTCAACGTGGCGATGGCCATGCGTGATCTTGGCGCGACAATCGGGGGCGAGGGAAACGGCGGCGTGATCCTTCCGGAATTGCATCTGGGTCGTGATGCGCCGGTGGGTGCTGCACTGCTGCTGCAACTGATGCTCGAAGAAGGTCGCCCGCTGTCGCACCTGCGGGCGGACAAGCCGCGCTATGTGATCGTGAAGGACAAACTCGACCGTCCGAACGTTCAACTCGACGCGGTGTATGCCGCGTTGCGTGCCGCGTTCCCCGACGCGGTCGCAGATACGCAGGATGGCCTTCGGCTGGATTGGGCCGATCGCTGGGTGCATCTCCGCCCCTCGGGGACGGAGCCGATTGTTCGTGTGATTGCCGAGGCGCCTGCGGAAGCGGATGCCCGACAGCTCATTGCCCAGGCGCGCAAGCCGTTGGCCGATCTGGCCGCGGGCACCTGACCGACGTTCGCAAGACTCCTCAGACCTACTCCTACCATGTGCGGAATCGTTGGATACGTCGGCGACAAGATCGCCACCCCCGTCCTGCTCGACGGCCTCAAGCGCCTTGAGTATCGCGGCTACGACTCGGCGGGCGTCGCGATCATGAACGGCAAGGGCGTGGAGACACGCAAGGCGGCGGGGAAGATCTCGCGTCTGGAGTCGGTCATCGATGCCAATCCGCCGCGGGGCACGCTGGGGATCGGTCACACGCGCTGGGCGACGCACGGCCCGCCGACCGAAGGCAATGCGCACCCGCATGTGAGCACCGATCGCTCGATCGCCGTGGTGCACAACGGCATCATCGAGAACGCCACCGTCCTCAAGGCCGGTCTGGAAGCGCGCGGGTTCGTGTTCACGTCGGATACTGACACCGAAGTGCTTGCGCATCTCATCGAAGCCGCCTATGCCGGCAACCTCGAAGCCGCCGTCATAGAGGCGTTGCGTCAGGTCGAGGGCACCTATGGCATCGCGGTCATCTCGTCCAAGGAGAAGGACAAGATCGTGGCGGCCCGCAAAGGCAGCCCGCTGCTGGTTGGCCTGGGTGACGGCGAGTACTTCATCGCCTCCGACGCGTCGGCCATTCTGGCCTACACCCGCAATGTGATCTATCTCGACGACGGTGACGTCGCGGTGATCACGCGCGACGGGTACAAGGTGCTCGATCTGGACTCCGTGCTGCTGGACAAGCCGGTGTCGCGCATCGACTGGGACCTCGAACAGATCGAGCGTGGCGGGTATCCGCATTTCATGCTCAAGGAAATCTTTGAGCAGCCCACGACGGTGGAAAACACCATGCGTGGCCGACTGATTCTCGAGGAAGGCTTCTCGAAGCTGGGCGGATTGAACATCTCGAAGGAAGACTTGCTCAAGGTCGACAACATCATCATCACCGCCTGCGGCACCAGCTGGCATTCGGCGTTGATCGGTGAGATGATGATCGAAGAGCTGTGCCGCATTCCGGTGGAAGTGGAATACGCGTCGGAGTTCCGTTACCGCAATCCGATCGTGACCCCGACCACGCTGTGCATTGTGATATCGCAGTCCGGCGAAACGGCCGATACGCTGGCTGCCATGCGCGAAGCCAAACGACGCGGTGCGCGCACGCTGGGCCTGGTGAATGTCGTCGGCTCCACGATTGCCCGTGAGGATGACGGCGGCATCTACCTGCACGCGGGCCCCGAGATCGGCGTCGCGTCCACCAAGGCGTTCAGCAGCCAGGTGGTGGCACTGGCGCTGTTCACGCTCAAGCTGGCGCGATTGCGCAACCTGTCGGTCGCGCAGGGTCGCGAGATCGCGCAGGCGCTGGCCAAGCTTCCCGAGCAGATCCAGTCGATACTCGACCGTGCCGATGAAGTAGAAGCACTGGCGGAAGAATTCAAGCGCGCCACGAATTTCCTGTATCTGGGTCGCGGCTACAATTTCCCGGCCGCCCTGGAAGGCGCGCTCAAGCTCAAGGAAATCAGCTACATCCATGCCGAGGGATACCCGGCCGCAGAGATGAAGCATGGACCCATCGCGCTCATCGACGAAATGATGCCGGTGGTGTGTATTGCGCCACATGATTCCGTGTTCGAGAAGATCACGTCGAACATCCAGGAAGTGAAAGCGCGCAAGGGCAAGATCATCGCGATCACCACGCGTGATGAGCCGTCGTTGGCGGGAAAGCTGGACTATGAGTTCCGCATTCCGGAGACGGTCGATCTGCTCACGCCGATCCTGGCCAGTGTCCCGTTGCAATTGCTGGCGTACTACATCGCGGTCAAGCGTGGCTGCAACGTCGACCAGCCGCGCAATCTGGCGAAGTCGGTCACGGTGGAGTAGGCGGCGCACGGGATCTGAAGACGGGAGACGGGAGACGGGAGACGTCCGCGCGGCAGCCACTGGCTTGCCGATTGGGCGTCTCCCGTCTTCATTCTCCCCTGTCCCGTCTTCACGCACCCACCGCGCCGCCTATGCCCGAGTACCCGGATATCGCCGTCTACCGCGAGCGCCTCGAGGCCTACATAGTCGGCCATGTGTTGCAGGGCGTGCGTGTGCTCAATCCCTTCGTGCTGCGTACCGTCCGGCCGGACGTCTTGGTGCTCGCGAATTCGCGTGTGGTGGGTATCCGCGCGATTGGCAAGCGGCTGGTGGTGGCCTGTGACCACGACTGCTTCGTCGTGATCCACCTGATGATCGCCGGTCGTTTGCGATGGCGGCCTCCAGGCAAATCGTTACCGGGAAAGCTGGCCGTGTTCGCATTCGACTTTGCGCATGGGACGCTGTTCCTGAGCGAGGCTGGATCGAAGCGCCGCGCGTCGGTGCACGTCGTGGAAGGTGAGGCGTCACTGGTCGGCTTTGATCGCGGCGGCATTGATCCGATGCAGGCGTCTGCGGCCGACTATGCGGAGGCACTGCGTCGGGAGAATCACACGCTGAAGCGCTCGCTCACCGATCCCCGGCTGTTCAGTGGCATCGGCAATGCCTATTCCGACGAACTGCTGCATGCGGCCAGGTTGTCGCCGCTACAGCTCACCGGCAAGCTCACCGACGACGAGATTGCGCGCATTCGTGAGGCCACACGGGCCACGCTGACCGCATGGACGAGCCGGTTGAGGTTGGAAGTGGGCGATGCATTTCCGGAGACCGTGACGGCGTTTCACGATGGTATGGCCGTGCATGGACGGTTCGGCCAGCCGTGTCCGGACTGCCACGCCCCGGTCCAGCGGATACGCTATGCCGACAACGAAACGAACTACTGCGCACGCTGCCAGACCGGCGGCCGGATTCTGGCCGATCGGGCGCTGTCTCGGCTCCTCAAGAAGGACTTCCCGAGGCGGCTCGAAGATCTGGAGGGGTGAATCGACTAATTTTGGCGGATGACAGATGCTGTACTGCCCCCCGCTGAAACGGCCCTCGCCCGCGAGATCGTGCGACGCCGCACGTTTGCGATCATCTCGCATCCGGACGCCGGCAAGACGACACTTACCGAGAAGCTGCTGTTGTACGGCGGCGCGATTCATCTGGCCGGTTCGGTCAAGGCCCGCCGCGCCACGCGTCACGCCACGTCCGACTGGATGAAGCTCGAGCAGGAGCGTGGTATCTCCGTCACCTCGTCGGTGCTGCAGTTCGAGTATCTGGGCTACCAACTCAACCTGCTCGACACGCCCGGGCCATGAAGACTTCTCGGAAGACACCTATCGGACACTGGTGGCTGCCGACAGCGCGATCATGTTGCTGGATAATCGAAAAGGCGTTGAGGAACGCACCCGGCAACTGTTTGACGTGTGCAAGCTGCGGCGCACACCGATCTTCACGCTGGTCAACAAATGCGACCGGTACGGCGAGGATCCGCTCAAGCTGATTCAGGACGTCGAGGCCGACCTGTCCATCGACTGCTATGCCGCCACCTGGCCCGTGTTCGACAATGACATTTTCGTGGGCGTGTATGATCGTCTCAAGCGCGAAGTGCATCTGTTCGAGCGGAGCGGCGATCGAGGGGCGTCGCGCGCCGACGAGACCATTGTGGGCATTGATGATCCGTCGCTGCTGGACACGATGGGTGCGGGCGCGTTCGATCGGCTGATGACCGACATCGAGTTGCTGGATGCGGCGGGGCACACTTATGAACATGAGCGCGTGATCGACGGCACGCTGACGCCGGTGTTCTTCGGTTCGGCGTTGACCAACTTTGGTATCGAACCGTTCCTGCGGGAGTTCCTCGAGCTGGCCCCGCCCCCGGGGCCACGGGAGTCAACGGTTGGTCCAGTGGCCCCCGCGCGCACGGACTTCACGGGATTCGTGTTCAAGATTCAGGCGAATATGGATCCCAAGCACCGGGACCGTATCGCATTTGTGCGGATCGTGTCCGGGCACTTCGAGGCGAACATGCAGGTGTTGCACCAGCGCAGCGGCAAACCGATACGTCTGGCTGCCCCGCAGCAGTTCATGGCCAGAGATCGGGTGGCCATCGAAGAAGCGTGGCCGGGTGACGTGATCGGCATCATGGATCGTGGCACCCTGCGCATTGGTGACACGCTGGGAGGCGACGGGACGCTGGAGTTCCAGGGGATCCCGCGTTTTCCTCCCGAGCATTTTGCGCGCGCCGTGCCGGCTGACCCGCTCAAACGCAAGCAATTTGACAGTGGACTGCGACAGCTGACGGAGGAGGGCGCCGCCCAGGTGTTCTTCGCCGAAACGTCGTTCGGTTCACAGCCAATCGTCGGCGCCGTCGGGCAACTGCAGTTTGACGTGATGGCGTTTCGTCTGGAGCACGAATACGCCGCGCCGTGCAAGTTCGAGAAAATGACATACCGCTGGCCACGTTGGCTCACCGGCCCCAAGGCCGATGTGGAACGCGTGGCGAACGGTCAGGGTCGCCTGCAACTCTACGACCACAAGGGCAACGTGGTGGTGCTCTTCCAGGACGCCTGGGCGTTACGGCGCGCCCTGCAACACGAGACCAGCGTCACGTTCCACGAGGCGCAGCCCTGACGGACGAAGTACTCAGTACTCAGTACTCGGTACTCAGTACTCGGTACTCAGTACTCGGTACTCAGTACTCGGTACTCAGTACTCGGTACTCAGTACTCAGTCAAACCTGCTTTGCGATCTCGATTTGCCGGCCGACGTGCCCGATCACGAATCCCCCGTCATCTGACGACGAGAAGTAAATCCGCAGTCCGGTGTCGGGGTTGCTTCCACGACGCAGCTGATCGGGGCACTCGATCTCGGCCGACCCATCCGGGAACACGTACGGCGTCTTGTACGCGGAATCGGTTGAGCCGGGCGTGTAGTCCACGCCAAGATCGGTGAAGACCTCGGTCAGCGGGCGACTGAGGGCGCGGTCCTGACGTCGACGGCCGACCTCGCCCAGCGTCTTGAGATACTTCCACGCGGTGTCCGGGTCGGGGAACTCCGACTCCCGCGCTGCGACGAACGCGGTAGGCAGCAAGCGCAGTGCGTCTGCGTACATGGCCTGCGCGCGCTCCACCGCTTCCAGCACCGATTCCGGCGCGTCGCTGGCGGGTTTTGAGATGGGCTGCCGCTCCTTCAGCGCGGCGAGCGTGGTGCGAAGGGATCGTGCGAGCGCGCGTTCGGTCTCCAGCTGGTCGCGGGATTCGTTCAAGCGTTCGCGGACGCGCATCAACTCGCCCTCTGACTGCTTCAGTGCTTCTTCGAAATCACGAACGAGCGAAACCAACTGCCCGCGATCGAGTTCCGATCCGGATTCCGCAGCCGCCAACGCGTTGGATGCATCCGGTCGCTTGCCGTACGCGGACGCGCGTTCGTCGCGCATGCGTTCGACCAGAACCGAATCCGACATCGGACGATGCACCGAGACTTCAGCAAGCCGCTGCACGAGTCGGCGGCGCTCGCCGGGCAGCGCCAGGGCGCGGGCGAGCACGAGCGGATGCTGGAATGGATCGGCCTCGAGATGAAATCCGGGCAGGTACGCGCGCGCGCTGCCGAGAAACACCGAACGCGCATGTCCACCAACGGCATCCGAGAGCGCGAACGTGTCGCTATGGCGCAGCATGAAGCACAGGCCGAGTCCGAAGACCTCGCTGGCGAACTGCTCCGGTGGCAGAACGTATCCCCCGTCAGGCAACTCGGTCAGCAACAACACCGGCATGGTGCGTGCAGGATCACACAACACAAAGCGCACGAACGCGTCGAGGGTACCCGCTTCCAATTGCGTCGGGATGCGCTGCAATGGCCCGTCGCTGGACACCAGCGTGAACGGCACATCGAGTTCCGACAACAGGCGCGGCGGCCGGACCGGTGGCGGGGCGCCGTTGCCGACGCCGCCGTCAGTTCCCACCCGGATGTACAACTGACGCTGCACGGCTCCGCTGGCCGCCGAGGTGGTTACATAGGTCACATGTGTTGACCACTGGAGGCCGCGGTCGAGCGGATCCGGTGCGTGCACCACGATGTCCGCCAGCGCCGCGCCTTCGTGCATGAACGGCGCCCAGCGAAGGATGCGACCACCGTCCAGCGTGTGATTGGACGGGGACTCCCAGCTTAGCTGTTGACTGGAATCAAGCCCCAGCCACGCGACACAGGCATCGAGAAAGGCGGCGTCGGCATTGGTGGCGCTGCTGCGCGGCACCAGATCGAAATGAAGCGCAAGGCGTGGTTGCACGGTCGTATGGATTGACATTGGCTCAGCTCTTTCGGCAAGAACAAAAGAGTGCGAAACTGTCGGACTTATGCGAATTCTACTGCAACGAGTGCGTCGTGCTGAAGTGCGAATCCGTGATGAGTCGTCGGATGAGGCGCTCCGGGTTTCGGGGCGCATCGGAGTGGGCTATCTCCTGCTGGTTGGCATCGCTCCAAGCGACACCATCAGCGAGGCGAAGTGGCTGGTGGATAAGATAACCTCTTTGCGGCTGTTTCCAGATGCGGAAGGCCGTATGAACCGCGACTTGCGCGAAATAGGCGGGGCGCTGCTTGTGGTGTCGCAATTCACCCTGTACGGCGACGCCCGCAAAGGACGGCGTCCAAGCTTCATTGGCGCGGCGCCGCCAGATATGGCGGGACGTCTGTACGGTCAGTTGGTCACGCTGTTCCTCGACCAGGGGTTGCCGGTGGAGACCGGCGAATTCGGGGCCACCATGGACGTTGAGCTGATAAATGACGGCCCAGTAACGATTTGGCTTGAACGAGAGGCCGTCGATCGTGACCCGCCATGATTGGCGCGTGCCAGCGGTGTAACGCCATGTTCCCCGATTAGCATGGTCAACGGAGCCCGGCCGAGACGGCGGCAAGCCCACGCTCCAGATCGGCGATAATGTCACTCGCATTTTCCAACCCCACGCTGACGCGAATCAGGCCATCGCTGATACCGACAGCCGCGCGCTCGGCCGCGGAGAGTTTGCTGTGCGTGGTCGACGCAGGGTGCGTGACAATGGTGCGTGTATCGCCCAGATTCGGCGAATGTGAACACATCGTGAGCGCGTCAAGGAATTGACGTCCCGACTCCAGGCCGCCGTTCACCACCAGCACCACGATCCCGCCTCCCTGTGACATCTGGCGGCGCGCCAGCGCATGCTGCGGATGCGACGGCAGGAAGGGATATCGCACGGACGCCAGCGACTCGTGATGCTCAAAGTGCCTGGCGATGGCGAGTGCGTTGTCGCAGTGTCGGTCCATCCGCACGGCAAGCGTTTCCAGCGACTTGGACAGCACCCAGGCATTGAACGCGCTCATGGCGGGACCCGTGTGCCGCGCAAAAAACCGACAGTCGGCGATGAAAGCCTCGGCACCGATGATCGCACCGCCCAGCACACGCCCCTGGCCATCGATGTACTTGGTGGCTGAGTGCACGGTGGCCGTGGCGCCGTACGACAACGGACGCTGCAGGTACGGTGTGGCGAAGCAGTTGTCCACCACCAGGTCAATGCCGCGATCCTGAGCCAGGGCACCCAACCACTCCAGATCGATCAATTCGAGTCCGGGATTGGACGGTGTCTCGATGAACAGCATTCTGGTGTTGGGGCGTATGCCGCGAATCCATGCGTCATGATCGGACCCGTCGACGTAATCGCTCTGCACGCCCCACTTCGGGAGAATGCGAGTGAAGATCTGATGGGTCGACCCAAACAACGCGCGCGCGGCCAGCACATGATCTCCGGCCGAAACCCGTGACGCGATGGCCGTGAACACCGCCGCCATACCGGACGCGGTGGCAATCCCGTCGTCTCCACCTTCCATGAGGCAGAGCTTCCGGACCAGCTCATCCGTGTTCGGGTTCGCGTACCGGCTGTACACATTGCCGCTGACTTCCTCGGCAAACAGCGCGCGTGCATGCTCCGCGTCGTCAAAACGGAAGCTCGACGTCAGATACAACGGCACCGAATGCTCGCGCTCAGGGCTGATTGGTGCCTGCGTGCGAATGGCCAGCGTTTCGAAGTGCGGCGCGTCGGACATAAAGCGGTCTCGTGGGGTGCGGGGGCGTTGCACGACGTCGTAACTTAGTGGCATGACCCCTGCCGATTACCCCTCCACCATGCCGGTGCGTGTTGTCCTGGCATCCCAGTCGCCACGCCGTCGTGACCTGCTGACGTTGATCGGCATTCCGCATGACGTACGCCCTGCGGATGTCGACGAAACAGTGCTCCCCGGCGAAGCACCTATCCCCCACTGCGAACGGTTGGCGTGCGCCAAGGCGTGGGCGCTGGCGGCCACCGAGCCCGACGCGCTGGTGATCGGGTCGGACACGATCGTGGTGATCGACGGTGACATTCTGGGCAAGCCGCGCTCGGAAGACGAGGCGCGCGCCATGTTGGCGCGTTTGAACGGCCGGACGCACATCGTGCATACGGCGGTGGCTGTAGTGTACCAAGGACGAACGAGATCGGGCGTCGAGTCGGTGTCGGTCACCTTTCGTGCACTGAATGCGGCGCAGATGGCCGACTATGTGTCGACGGGCGAGCCGATGGACAAGGCGGGCGCCTATGGTATCCAGGGATTCGGCGCCACGATTGTGGAACGCATCGATGGCGACTACTTCGCGGTCATGGGTCTCGCACTGGGCCGACTGGTTCGACTCATGGCCGAACTGGGCGTTGAATATCACTTCGGACCCTTGCGGTGCAACATCGGCGCACGCGCCTGGGTTGGCGGTGAGCCACCTGCATTGCGCGTTCGTCCGGCCGAGTAACGTTCCTGCCATCGCACCAACATCGCATGGACATCATCGACCGTAATGCGCGTCATGCGATCGTGTCGGTAGCTCATGTCCAATGGATAATCTTCGCCAGGATCGCCGTACGCATCGATCAGCAGGTCGCGGGAGAAGTCGTAGGGGCCGACGCGCTTGGGATTCGTATACCCCATGAGCCCGATCACCGGTGTCCGCAAGGCCACCGCCAGATGCAGGGGCCCGGTATCGGGTGACAGCGCCACGGCCGCGCCGTCGAGAATGGCGGCCAGACGGCGCAATCCGCTGCCGAGTGCGGAGTGGGCCATCGGTGCGGCGCGCAGGATGGTCGCCTCCGCAGCGAGCTCGCGCGCCGATCGTCCGCCCACCAGCACGGGCTGCAGGCCGAATTCGTGCCACAACACGTGACACACTTGTGCCCAGCGCTCCGGCATCCAGTCCTTCTCCGCCTTGCTGGTCGCCACCACGATCGGCGCGATGGGCCGATCGAACTGTGACAGGAACCCCTGCTGCCACTGGCGTTCCGACTCGTTCCAGGGGCCGAGCGTCCATGACGGCGCGCCATGCGGCACGGCCAGTGCGTCCAGAAATTCGAAGTACTGATCCTGGACATGCTGGCCGACGTGCGGGGGAATCTGATGGCTGGTAAACACGGAATTCATGTCACGTGCACGCGCTCGATCAAATCCCAGCTTGATCGGGCTGCGCGTGAACGCCGTCACCAGACCGGCTTTGAAATACACCTGCAAAGCGAGCACCACGTCGAAGGGACGATCGGCGAGGGCCCGACGCACGTCGATAAACGCCCTCCATCCACGCGCGCGATCGAAGGGCACGATCTCATCGACCAAGGGATGGCCGCGTACCAGCGTTGCCGGTCCCGGCTGCAGCACCCACGTCACGACACTGGCGGGTGCATGGGCCTTGAGCGCGTGGATCAGCGGCATGACGTGCACCGCATCGCCGACGGCACTCATCATCACGATGCCGATACGATCGAGGCGGGTCGGCGGAAGCGATGGCGACAGGTTGGTATCGTGGGTCATCGGCGCGCACCGTCATCGGTGCCTGCGCGTGCGGCGCGCGCGAATTGCTCCAGGAGGTCGTCCGACAACGGGCAGCCGAACTGACGACGCCACTTGCGCATCGATCGGATCAATCGCGCGACGTTTGCCTCCATCGTGTCCGCCGGTGTCCGGCCGGCGTCCCATCGCACGACATCGACATCAATCACCATCGCAGTCAGGTGGCCGGTACTCGCGCGCACCACGAGGATGTTCTTCACATTGAGGTCAGGGTGGACCACGCCTTCAGCGGCCAATCGCAGCAACAGTGTCCTGGTGGCGGCGAGTGCGTCATCGCGGTCGATCTCGGGAACCAGGCCGGCCACGATCATACCCAGATCGAAAGCGTCCTGGACCAATCGTGACACCACGTCCACGCGAACACAACCGAACCCGGCCGGATAGGAAACGAATCCCAGCACGTCGGTGGTCGGGACGGCATGCTGACGGAGCCGGACCGACGTGGCGTACTCCGCTTCGGCGCGACGGGTATTGCGGAAGCGATCCGTCGAGAGGGGGGCGAGGAGGCCGCCATGCCATGCGTGGCGCACGACGACAAGATCGTTTGACGCCGGGAGTGCGGCCACGTAGACCGGGGCGCGACCGCGCAGCGCGCGCGGCTGCGGCTGCTGAGCGGCCCACTCGTACGCGGTGCCGTGCGAGGCGACCAGCGCGGCGAGGTCGTCAACGATGGCGGGCGTGGCGGCAACCTCCGCTTCGCCGATACGTCGGCGCACCAACGGGAGGGCGGCCAACGATGGATGGTTCACGGCAACACCTCCCAGACCGCCATCGCATTGTCGGCACGTCGTTCCAGCACGATGTCCTCGCGCGCGACCAGCGTCGCACCGTCCACGAGCGCCACCCGCATCGCATCGGTGATCAGGATCTCGCTGCCGCGGGCGCGCGCACACAACTTGTTCGCCAGGTTGACCGTATCGCCGATGATCGTGTACTCCAACCGTCGCGGCGAGCCGATGTTTCCGACAAATGCCTCGCCGCAGTGCACCGCGATCCCTGCCTGCAACTCGGGACGTCCTTCGGAGCGCCACCGCGCATTGAGCGACCGCAATCCCTCCTGCATCGCACGCGCCGCGTGGACGGCGCGCATCGCATCGTCATCGCGCGGTTCGGGCGCACCCCAGTAGGCCAGCAGCGCGTCGCCGATGAATTTGTCGAGTGCACCATCACGCTCGAAGACACAGTCAACCATCGCCCCGAAGTACTCGTTCAGCTGCGCGGCCATGGCGACTGGCGGGAGTGACTCGGCGATCGCCGTGAATCCGCGAATATCGCTGAACAGCACGACCACTGGCTGCCGGTGACCACCGGGAGCCATCGACCCGCTGGTGGCCGCGATGCGCTCGGCCAACTGCGGCGAGAAATACCGTTCGAAGTTCTCGCGCACGTGCGCCGCGTGACGCAGGCGCGAGGCGGTGGCCTCCCGCTCGACGGCGGCGGCGGCAATTCCGGCGAAGGCCACCAGGAAATGCAGGTCGTCTTCTGAAAACGCGCGCGCACTCCGTACGTTGTCCACATAGGCGACCCCCAACGTCATTTGACCATCGCCGAGGAGCGGAGCGGCCATGGCCGAGCGAACGGCCTGGCGTACCACGGAATCGCCGGCGGTGCGGGTGTCTTCGAGCGCGTCATGCGTCAACAATGCCACCTGTCGCTCGGACACGCCGTTGACGATGGCACGGGGAACCGAGCGCTCCACATCACCGCCCGGCGCGTCGCGCACGACGCGCAGTTCCATCTCGCCCGTGGGACCCTGCAACAGCACCGCGACGCGATCTGCATCGAAGGCGCCGAACAGGTCGTCCACAATGATTGGCAGCAACTGTTCGACGCTGGTCAGGCCGCCCAGTCGCTGCGCCAGTGTCACCAGCTTGGCCAGTCGCTGACCGGCAACCTCCGCCACCGCAGTGTCCCGTGAGGGGACGGCGCGTTCGAGCACGACGGTGGCCGAGCCGTCCAGCGTGCTGCCGGTGATCGCCGGTCGGCGATCGGCGTCTGTCCGTTCGAGCACGGTGAATACCACGGTGCCAAAGGCCACGGCGTCGCCTGGCACGGCTCGACCTGTCTTGACCCGCGTACCGTTGATCCACGTGCCATTGCGCGAGTCGAGGTCGACGATCGTGATACCGCTTTCATCGGCGCGCAGCTCGGCCTGACGCCGGGAGACACCGGCATCGAGAATGGGGAGTTCGCATGAGATGTCCCGACCAGCCACCAACACGACGCCATCCTCAATCAGAAAGCGTCGATCGCCGGAGGTGGAAACGAGGACGAAGGTCACCGGTCAGCGCCCTGAGGCAGTGGCCACGCCGCTGTGCGCTGCGCGCACACGGCCGATCGCCGTCAACAATGCCCGTGCCTTGTTCTCTGTTTCTTCCCACTCGCGCGCCGGAATGGAGTCATGCACGATGCCACCGCCGGCCTGGATGGAAGCGATCCCATCGGCGATGACGCAGGTGCGAATGGTGATGGCGAGATCCATGCGCGTATCGCCCGCACTGATGAATCCAAGAGCCCCGGCATACGGGCCACGCCGCTCCGGTTCCAGTTCGTCGATGATCTCCATCGCACGCACCTTGGGCGCCCCAGTCATCGTGCCGGCGGGGAAGACGGCGCGGAACGCGTCCAGGGCGCTGGAACCGTCAGACAGTTCTCCCTCCACCTGACTGACGATGTGAAAGACGTGAGAATACCGCTCGACGGTCATCAGATCGGTCACACGGACCGTACCGTACCGCGCGAGGCGCCCGACATCGTTGCGGCCCAGATCAACCAGCATGACATGCTCGGCACGCTCCTTTTCGTCGGCCAGCAGTTCCGACGCCAGCGCCTGATCCTCCTCGGCCGTCCGACCACGCGGCCTGGTGCCGGCAATCGGACGCACGGTGATACGCCCGTCAGCGACGCGAACCAGCAACTCGGGAGAACTGCCCACCAATTCCAGACCATCGAGCACCAGATGGTACATATAGGGCGACGGATTCAGCGCCCGCAAGGCGCGATACAAGGACGTCGGACTGAAATCGAGCAGCAATTCCATGCGTCGCGCGAGCAGCACCTGGAAGACGTCGCCCGCCAGAATGTATTCCTTGATACGGTCGACGTCGCGCTCGAAGGCCTCACGGGTGTATCGCGATGTCGGCACCGCAGGTGGAGCACCCGCATCGAGCGCCAGCGGCTCGAGGACGTCAGGTCCGTGCAACCGCGCGATCGTGTCATCGAGCGTGGCCGTGGCATGTCGATGCAAGCGTTCCAGCGCGTCCGTGCTCGCGCCGGGCGGAATCGGCACCGACACGATGACGCGGGCCTGACCGCGCCAGTTGTCGATCACCACCAGCGCGTCGGTGAAGACGAAGCACGCATCCGGCGCGTTCAACGTGCGCGGCGGTGCGTGGGGAAGGCGCTCGATGTGCCGCACCACATCGTAGGCGAAAAATCCAACCGCGCCGCTCCAGAACGAACCCAGTTCCGGCGCGTCGACCGGACGCATATCGCGCACAATGTCGCGAAGGTCGGCAATCGGGTCCGCCGGTGTGCGCGCGGCATGCCAGCTGTCCGTTGGCGTCCAGTCCTCCACGACGCCGTCCCGCAGCCGCCAGGCACCTCGCGGTTCGGTCCCGAGGTACGTATAGCGGGCCCACGTTTCGCCGGCCGGCGCCGATTCCAGCAGGAACCCGAACGGGCCTCGCCGCAGCTTGGCGTACGCGGCGACCGGGGAGCATTGGTCGAGAAGGCAATCGCGCCACACCGGCACCAAGCCACCGTCCGCGAGGCAGGGTGCGGCTCGAGCGAGAAAATCGGAAAGCGGAGTCATCGTTGATGGAAGTTCGCAGGCCTACTCGCACCGAGGCAAGCGAGTCCGTAACATTGGCAGATGCACCTGCTCGACGGCCGCACCACACGCATTGATGCCGGCGTCATTGACGTTGTCGTTCTGGCGCCCGTGTCCCTTACGAACGCGGCCGAGGCACTGTCACGGCCGCGCAGCGAGGCTCGCTGGCGTGTGCTGACCCTGCGTCGCGCACCGGGCGTCCGGTGCACTGGCGCCTGGGAACTGGTGCATGGCAGCATCGAGACTGGCGAGCGACCCGCGGATGCCGCGCGTCGTGAAGTATGGGAAGAGACCGGTTTGGGCGTGCAGCGCCTGTACAGCATTGCGGTGAATCCGTTCTATCTTCACCAGACCGACACACTGCAAATGGCGCTGGTGTTTGCCGCGATTGTGACGCCCGAATGCACTGTCACGCTGGGACCGGAACACGACGACTGCGCGTGGCGATCTCCGCGCGCCGCGACGAAGGTGTTGGCCTGGCCACGGGAGCACCAGGCCATTCGCTACACCATGCATTTGCTGCGGGGCGGCGACGCGGGTGCCGCGGAAGACGTGCTGCTGGTGCCGTAGGGGGAGCGTCTTACGGACTGGGTTTCTTGCTCATGGCGGCCGCGCGACTGCGCACCAGCGATCGCTCGCGTTCAATTGCCTGCAGGACGCGACTCCAATCGGTGACGCTGGGCGTGCCTTCCATCATGGCGGTGGTCGGCTGGTTCACATCGATCTGACCGTCGAAGATGAACAGCGCGGACTGCACTTCGCGTTGTCGCAAGCGGTACTCCCCAAAGCCAGCGCTCAGTGGAAGAACGTCCAGGGGCCGGAAGTCGCGCCCGGTGTTGCTGATGATGAACTCCTGTGGCGAAAAGCGCGTTTCGCCTTGCTCAAGCGCAAAGAAACTGACGTACCAGATTGAGTAGGACGGCAGGCGGTTGCGTTCCTTGACCGTCTGCACCGCCTGCTGCTTGCTGGCCACGAGGTCGCGCAGTGCGCGATACGAGTCCGGTGAGAGCAGGCGAATGAGACGCTCGTCCAGCGGAATGGCTCGCACCTGCAGCCCTGATGACGGCGCGACCTTGAGGGCAATATCATCCTGTTTGAGCGACCCGAAACCGGCGGGCACGAAGTTGGGGTCGAGCGTATCGCCGGCGGCACCGGTTTGCCCGGCTGGCGGCACCTGCGCCGTGGCCGGGTGGCCCGTCGCGCAAGCGACCGTCAGCGCCATCAGGGGCAACCACAGCAGTCTGCGCGTGGTGTGCATCGCGCGCCTCATCGGTTACGGGGTGAATGCCTACTCGGCCGGTTCCGAGGACTTCCAGTCCGGTTGTGCCAGCAATGATACCAACGCCGCCGCGAGGTCGTCGCGGCCGGCCCCAGTCGTTGCGCTGAACGCCACGATCTGATCGGCTTCCGTGCCGATGTCACTCGCCAGCGCGGCCATCCGTGGTCCAACTTCCGCCGCACGCAACTTGTCGACTTTGGTGGCCGCCAGAATGGTTGGTACCCCGAGATCCGCCAGGAAATCCAGCATCACCCGATCGTCCTCGGTTGGGTCCCGTCGCACGTCCAGCAACAACACCACACCGCGCAAGTGCGCGCTCTCCGACAGGTACCCTCGATGAGCGGACGCCATTCCGCCTTTCGGGCTTTTGAAATGCGGGCGTAGCCATAGCCGGGCAGATCCGCCAGCACAAAGGTGTGGTTCACGTTGAAGAAGTGAATTTCGCGCGTGCGGCCGGGCGTGTTGCTGACGCGCGCGAACGACTTGCGACGCATCAGCCGATTGAGCAAGGACGATTTGCCGACATTGGAACGCCCGGCGAAAGCGATTTCCGGAAGCACATTTTCCGGCTTCCATCCCTCTTTCGTCGCCATCGGCCCAAGGTATTCCAGGTGCCGAATGACGAGGGGGTCGTCGGTCACGTGGGCCGGTCCACGCGGTCGGCCACCGTGGTGACGTCGGTGCGACCGGCCACAATCGGCGTGCGAAGGGCCAGCGCCAGCACTTCGTCCATGGTCCGCACCGGGTGCCAGGTCACGGCCGCGCGAACGTCTTCCGGCAGTTCGGCAATATCCTTGAAGTTGCCCTGCGGCACGATCACATGGGCAATGTGATAGCGATGCGCGGCCACACCCTTCTCCCGCAAACCCCCGATGGGCAACACGCGACCGCGCAGCGTGACTTCGCCCGTCATCGCCACATCACCGCGTACGGGAATACCAGTGAGCGCGCTGGTCAGCGCCGTCGCGATAGCGATCCCCGCCGACGGACCGTCCTTTGGTGTCGCACCCGACGGCAGGTGCACGTGAATGTCACGCGTGCGGTGGAAGTCCGGCGAAAGGCCCAACTGTGGGGCACGCGAGCGCACATAACTCAACGCCGCCGCCGCCGACTCCTTGATCACGTCGCCCAGTGTCCCTGTCAATTGCAGTCGCCCGCGCCCCGGCACCACGCTGACTTCAATTTCCAGCAGCTCGCCGCCGACGCTTGTGTACGCGAGCCCGGACGCCACGCCCACCTGATCCACCAACACCAGTTCGTCAGGATCGTGCGGTGCCGGCCCCAGCATGCCGTGCAGATTCTCGCGACTGATGACCGTCACACCATCCACCTTGGTGCCCGCACCAACGCCGCTCAGCGATTGCCGCGCGATCTTCCGGGCCAATCGACCCAGTCGACGCTCCAAGTCGCGCACACCCGCCTCCTTGGTCCATCCACGGATGATGGCCGTGAGGACGTCGGGCGCGACCGACACCAGCTCCGGACTGATGCCGTGTGCCGTCAGTTGCCGCGGCAGCAGGAATCGCCGCGCAATCGCGAGTTTCTCCGGTTCGAGGTACCCGGGCAGCCGGATGATTTCCATCCGATCGCGTAACGCCTCGGGAATCGATCCGATCGTATTCGCCGTCGTGATGAACAGGACCTGCGACAGGTCGTAGTCCACCTCGAGGTAGTGGTCGTTGAACGCGTGATGCTGTTCCGGATCGAGCACCTCCAGCAATGCCGCCGCCGGATCGCCGCGCCAGTCGCTGCCCAGCTTGTCCACCTCATCCAGCAGGATGACGGGATTCACCGTTTCCGCGCGCCGCATCGCCTGCAGGATTCGCCCGGGCATCGCACCGATATAGGTGCGGCGATGTCCGCGAATCTCGGCTTCATCACGCACGCCGCCCAGCGCCATCCGCACAAATCGACGACCCAGCGCCTGCGCGATGGAGCGACCCAGCGACGTCTTGCCGACCCCGGGCGGACCGACAAGGCATAGAATGGGGCCGCGAATCGCGCCGACTTTGCCGAGGACGGCGATGTAGTCGAGAATGCGATCCTTCACTTCCTCGAGTCCGTAGTGATCACCATCCAGCACGGCCCGCGCATGTTCGATATCGATCGTATCGTCGCTGCGCGCCGTCCACGGCAACCCCAGCACCCAGTCCAGCCACCCGCGGGCCACCGCCGCGTCCGGGGACATGGGCGAGGTGCGCCGTAGCTTGCGGAGTTCCCGTTGCGCCCGTAGCGCGATCGGTTCCGGCAGTCCGCGCTCGGCGATCTGGCGGGCCATCTCCTCGCCCTCGTCGCCGTCTTCCTGCCCCAGCTCCCGGTGGATGGCCCGCAACTGCTCCTGCAGGAAAAACTCGCGCTGGTTCTGGAACAGCGAACCCCGCACCTGTTCGTCGATCTTGCGTTCAAGCTTGAGCAGCTCCAGCTCGCTCCCCAGCAACTGCACCAATCGATCGCTCAGGACATCGAGCGTGGGCGATTCCAGCAGGCGTTGACGGTGCTCGATGGTGACTTGCATGTGCGCCGCGATACCGAACGCGACCCGCTCCTCGTCATCAAGCCCCTGCAATAATCCCACAACCTCCGGGGGCAATCGACGCTGCAGTCCCGCATACTCCTCGAACAGCGTCATGGCATGACGCACCCGCGCGTGTGTCGTCTCGCTGTCGCTGTGTTCGAGCGGGAAGGGAATCACCCGCGCTTCGAATAGCGGGCTGCCCTTCGCGGTGACAAAGCGCTGCACTTTGACGCGCGAAAGTCCTTCCACGAGAATCTTGGTCGTGCCGCCGGTCAGTCGGGTCACTTGCTGCAGTCGCCCAACCACCCCGATGCGATGCAGATCCGCCGCCGACGGCGTGTGCACGTCGGAGGAGCGCTGCGTCACAATCAGCAGTTCCTTGGCACCCTCGGTGGCCTCGCTGACCGCCGCCAAAGAGCCGGCGCGACCGATAAGCAGGGGCATGGCGACGTGGGGGAACAACACCACATCGCGAAGCGGAAGGACCGGCAGGCGCTCACGTGGGCGCTTCGTACCGGTCCTCGGGGTCTGACGCGGACTCAGGCTTCCTTCTTCTGTCGCTTGGGCGCGATCTCGAGGAGCGGCGCACCGCCATGCTGCACGGAGGCTTCGGTCACCCGCACCTCAACCACATCATCGCGCGTCGGCAGATCGAACATCGTGTCGAGCAACGTCTCTTCAAGGATGGCACGCAGCCCGCGAGCGCCCGTGCCCCGCTTGAGGGCCTTGGCGGCAATCGCGCGCAGTGCGGTCTCCTCGAACGTGATTTTGACTTCTTCGAGATCAAAGAGACGCTGGTACTGCTTGGTGAGTGCGTTTTTCGGTTCCTTGAGAATCTGCACCAGCGTATCCTCGTCCAGCGCTTCCAACGGCACGCACACCGGCAAGCGACCTACGAGTTCCGGAATGATGCCAAAGCGCAGCAGGTCATCCGGCTCGACTTCGGCGAATGGCGTCTTGACGGTGGTCTGCTTGATGGGGGTCACCTTGCCATCACCCTTCTCGTCACCAAACCCGATCTGGCGCCGACCCGTGCGGGCCTCGATGATCTTCTCCAGACCGTCAAACGCGCCACCGCAGATGAACAGAATATCCTTCGTGTTGATCTGGATGTACTCCTGCTGCGGGTGCTTGCGACCGCCCTGCGGCGGCACGCTGGCCACCGTGCCTTCGAGAATCTTGAGCAGCGCCTGCTGGACACCCTCGCCTGACACGTCGCGCGTGATGGACGGATTCTCCGACTTGCGCGCGATCTTGTCGATTTCGTCGATGTACACGATGCCGCGCTCGCATTCGGCGACATTGAAGTCACCCGCCTGCAGCAATCGAACCAGGATATTCTCCACGTCCTCACCGACGTAACCGGCTTCGGTCAGCGTGGTGGCGTCGGCAATGGTGAACGGCACATCGAGAATGCGGGCCAGCGTCTGAGCCAACAGGGTCTTGCCCACGCCGGTGGGGCCGATCAGCAGGATGTTCGATTTGTCGAGCTCGACATCGTCTTCCCGCGCCGAACTGGCGGCGTTGATGCGCTTGTAGTGGTTGTACACGGCCACCGACAGCGCCTTCTTGGCCAACTCCTGTCCGATCACATACTGGTCGAGGATGCCCTTGATCTCGCGAGGGGTGGGTACCTGCGTGATCGCTTCAGCGACCTCCCGCTCCTCGTCCTCCGCCAGGATCTCGTTGCAGAGCGCGATGCACTCATTGCAGATGTAGACCGACGGTCCGGAGATGAATTTCCGGACCGCGTCCTTGGATTTTCCGCAGAATGAGCAGCGCAGGTGCTTGTCGTGGGACATGTCGGTCCAAGCGGGTGGGCATCGGGCAGACCGAACAGGCTGCCCCTCTCGTAGTTAACCCATCCGTACGGGCAGGGTCAAGCGAATCCGTGATCCATACCTGAGGACCCTGGAGCTGCTGCCAGACGAGTCTCGGCAGCGGGACGGGAAATCGACAGCCGACAGCCCCATTTCCGGCCCAAAACCGGTGTGAGCCGCCGAAATCAGGGGCAGACGTCAAGACGGCCAAGGGAGTACCCCTTGGCCGCCTCATACCCGGCAATGCCCCAACCGTTCGGCTAGGCCTTCGTCAGCTCGGTCTTCGTGAGCTCGGCCTGATGCGAGATCACGATATCCACCAGCCCATACACCTTGGCCTCTTCGGCCGACATGAAGCGATCGCGGTCGGTATCGCGTTCCACCTGCTCGACTTCACGCCCGCTGTGCTTGGCCATCAGTTCGTTCATCTTCGAGCGCAGATACAGGATTTCCCGTGCCTGAATTTCGATATCGGACGCCGATCCGCCACCGCCATTCTGGGACGGCTGGTGAATCATGATGCGGGAATGCGGCAGGGCGCTGCGCTTGCCGGCCGCGCCGGCACACAGCAGAAACGCGCCCATGCTGGCCGCCATGCCCATGCAGGTGGTATACACGGGCGCCTTGATGAACTGCATCGTGTCATACATCGCGAGCCCCGCCGACACGCTGCCGCCTGGGGAGTTGATGTACAAATGGATGGGCTTTTCCGGATTGTCCGCATCCAGAAACAGCATTTGCGCAATGATGATGTTCGCGACGTCGTCGTTGATTGGCGACCCCAGGAACACGATACGGTCCATCAGCAGCCGCGAGAAGATGTCGTACGTCCGCTCGCCGCGGCTGGACCGCTCGATGATGTACGGCATGTAGATCGATGCCATGTAACGCCTCGACTGGTCGTGAGTAGTGGGAAGACGAACCGTTATGCGGAAACCGGATTGCGCTCGAGCAACCACGCAAACACACGGTCTTCGGTGAGTTCGCGCTCAATTTCCTGCAATCGGCCTGCCTTCTGGAGCTGCGCGTACACCTGCCCTGGGTCTGCGTTCCGTGCCTTCGCCATCTCTTCGATCCGCGTGTCGACGTCAGCGGCGCTAGCCGCCAGCGACTCACGCTCGGCGAGCGTGTCGATGACGAGATCACGGCGCACCTGCTTCTCGGCCATCGGTCGAAACTCCACCGCGAAACGCTGCTTCTCGGCGTCCGGCACCCCGTACATCTGCATGTAGCCTTCGATCAGTTGATTCACCCAGCTGTTCGGGACTTCGAACGCATTGGCGTCAACAATCTTCTCGATCAACTGACCGCGAACGTCGGCGTCGGCTTCGCGCCTGGCGTGCTCAGTCATATCCACACGCACCGCCGCGCGCAGGGCTTCCAGCGTGTCGAAATCACCAACTTCCCTGGCGAACGCATCGTCGAGCGCCGGGAGTGACTTACGCTTGACGTCGGTAACGACCACTCGGGCGTTCTTGGTGGTGCCACGCTGGGATTCATCCGGGAAATCGTCGGGCCAACGCACCGGGCGTTCAATGGTTTGGCCCGGACCGGCCTCCATAATGAGCTCCTCGATGCCCGCAATCGCCTGACCACCGCCCAATACCAGGCGGTACTCGCGACCTTCGGGCATCGTGCCGTCCGCGTCGGCGGTCGACAGCATCACGGTCACCATATCGCCGGGTGCCGGCTTGTCTTCCACGGGCGTCCAGTCGCCCTTTTGCTCGCGCAGCTTTTCGATCTGCTCCTCGATCAGCTCGTCCGTGACGGCGGATAGTCGACGGGAGATACCCAGGCCGTCGATTTTGGTCAGCGACAGTTCCGGCCGCAGCTCGCAGTGCAGCTCGAATTCCAGGGGCTGACCGGGCTCGGACTTGAGGCTGTGCACGTGCGGTTGGGAGGCCAACTTCAGGCTTTCCCGTTCAACCGCTTCCTTGAATGCCTCGTTGATCACCAGCTCGATGGCTTCCTGACGGATCGCCTCAGCGAACTTCTTGCGCACCATCGACGGCGGTGCCTTGCCCACCCGGAATCCGGGGAGGCTCACCTGCGAGGCGTATTTCTTGGCGGCCTGATCTTCATACGACGCGACCGTCTCGGTCGGCACCGAGATCTGCAGACGGCGCGAAATCCCGGTCTGCTCGGTCGGAGTGATTGTGATGTTCATTGGACAAAACTAAAACTGCGGCGGGGAGAACTGCAGTCGTCAGCGCCGTTCGGAGGGCCCGATCATCTCGGCGACGATCTTTCCGCTCGAAATGACGCCCGGCAGTCCCGCCCCGGGGTGTGTGCCGGCACCGCAGAAATACAGGTTGCCGATGTCCCGGCTCTGGTTGTGCGGGCGGAAATAGGCCGACTGCGTCAGCACCGGCTCCGGCCCGAAAGCGCTCCCCAGGTAGCTGTTGAGGGTCCCTTCGAAGTAGCGCGGGTCAATACGACGTTCGGTCACCAGATGCCGGGACAGATCGGGCAGGTAGTGCTGCTCGAGGAAGCCCATGATGCGGTCGCGGTAACGCTGGCCCACCGCGTCCCAGTCGATGTCTCCGCCCAGGTGCGGGACCGGCGAGAGTACATACCAGCAATCGTGGCCGTCCGGCGCGAGCGACCGGTCGGTGGCGGTGGGACGATGCAGGTACAACGAGAAATCGTCCGCCAGGATCTTGCGTTCGAAAATGTCTTCCAGCAGCTCGCGATAGCGCGGGCCCATGATGATTTCGTGGTGCGCAATGTCCTCGTAGCGACGGTTCGTGCCGAAGTAGATCACGAAGAGCGACATCGAGTAGCGATAGCGGGCGATCCTGGCATCGCTCATGGACGGACGCACAGCAGCTGGCAGCAGCGTGCGATAGGCCTGGGCGAGATCGCCGTTGCACACCACGGTATCGGCCGCGATGTGCTCGCCGTCAACCAGTCGTACGCCGCTGGTGCGCTTGCCGCCGGGGACCAACGTGATTTCGGCGACTTCGCTCTCATAGCGAATCGTGCCGCCCAAGTCCTCGAAGGCGCGAATCAGTCCGCCCACCAGCGCGCCGGTGCCACCCATGGCAAACAGTACGCCCCACTGCTGCTCAAGCTTGTGAATCAGGGCGTACATCGAGGAGGCGCGAAATGGATTGCCTCCCACCAGCAGCGGGTGGAACGAAAACACCTGTCGCAGCCGCTCATCCTTCATGTACTTGGCCGCCATGCTCGCCACCGACCGATCAGACCGACGACGGATCAAGTCGGGCACCACCTTGAGCATCGACGCCATCGTGGTGAACGATTTGTCGATGAGCGGCATGCCAAGGTTGAAAATCTTCCACGCTTCCTCGCGAAAACGCTCGTAGCCCGCCACATCGTCGGGGTTGAACGCGCGTACCTGCCGGATGAGCGCTTCCTTGTCGCCATTGTAGTGAAAGACCGACCCATCCCCGAACCGGATATTGTAGAATGGATCGAGCGGCACGAGTGTCACATAGTCTGCCGTCGTGTTTCCGGTGAGCGCGAATAGCTCATCGATCACCCAGGGTGCGGTGACGATGGTTGGTCCCGCATCGAACGTGAAACCGTCCTGCGTGAAGACGTAGGCCCGTCCGCCCGGCTTGTCGAGCTTCTCGACTATGGTGACATCGTGGCCCATCGCCTGCATGCGCATGGCTGCGGAGATGCCACCAAATCCGCTGCCGATCACCACGATGCGCATCAGGCGGTTCGTCGGGCGTGCACGGCGGCGATCAGCGGCCACCCCATGGCGAGCGTCCCCAGCACACCGGCCAGCACCATGTCTTGCGCAAAGCAGATCGCGAGCGGCAGCAAGCCGTTCACCGCGTACAGCATCAGGGGCAGCGGCGACGGGGCCAACGCGCGCGCCCACATCGATGGCGGAACCAGCGCCAGCATCGTGCGGGCCACCAAAACGCCAGTCAGTAGCCATCCCAGCCAGTTGGTGAGCGGCATGCCGAAGTAGAACGGCGTTCCGATGAACTGCGCGAACGCCGAGGCCTGTGAGAGGTCGGGCACGAACCACAACCAATGTGTGGTTTTCACCATGGCCGGATCCATCGACACATCCCACGCCGTGAGCACGAGGCCGCCCACCAGTGCCCACCACCACTTCGACCGCGAATCATCCTTGGCCGGCAGAAAGCGTCCACATATGGCGAGCGACGCCACCAACATGTAGAACCACGATGTCGGAATGTTGAACGGCACCAGTCCGGCGATCTTGTAGCCCAACTGGTCGGAATAGCCGTAAGCGCCGAACGGGAATCCGGTTCCGGTGCCAGCCAACTCGGCGCTCAACGACAACGTGAAGGCCGCTGCGAATACCAGGCCGGAGCGCGCGACGCCGACGGCCGACGCCAGAAAGGCAAATCCGGCAATCGCCCCCAGCACCACGGTGGTCTGTCCGCCGTAGGTGTATCCAATGCGCATCACCGCCTGATTGGTTGGTGTCTGCAGCCACGCGGGATACGGCGGCACCAGAAAGGTCGCAAAGGCAAACGCCGAAAAGGTGCTCAAGGCGGCGTGCGCGATGAGCGCGATGGCGGCCACGCGCAGCAGCAAGGCGCGCTGCCGGCCGGTTTCGTCAACGACGGTCACATCGGACATCCAGGCGCGTGCCGTCACGCCACCGACTCCGGACGAAAGCGCCAGGCGCTCCAGAGGATGCCGACGCGGGCCAGCTTGCCCAGTCGTGCCCGCGCCGAAATGGTGTCGTAATCCTGCGCTTCGATGGCTGAGAGAATTCCGGCGTATCCGGTGGCGCACGCGGTGGCACACCGCTGTGCATCGAGGGCGAGCAAGGCGATCCCTGGCACCGCCTCGGTGTACAGACTGCGGGCACGGGCAATTTCAAACTGCATCATCCGGCGCCATCGCGGATCACCGGGCAACTCGCGATTGGTCAGTACTTCACTCGTGGTCAGCCCGAATTGGGCGAGATCATCGGCCGGGAGATAGCAGCGACCCCGCTTCGCGTCTTCGCCGACATCACGCAGGATGTTGGTGAGCTGCATCGCGGTGCCCAACGTGCGCGCGTAGGCCACGGCGCGCGTGCGCGTGATCGGGCCGCCTGGCACGCCGAATACGTAGGTGCACATCTCGCCAACCGAACTGGCCACGCCCTGACAGTAACTCTCGAGCTCTGTCCACGAGGAATACATCGTGGATTCGAGATCTCGACCGACGCCATCCAGCAACTCGAACAGCGGCGCGGGGGACACCTCGAACACGCGGACAACCCGTGCCACTTCACGAAACACCGCACCGGTGGGTCGCCCTTCGAGCGCCGCCTTCAGGTAGCCGCGATACTCATCCAATTGCGTCGCCAGATCGCGACTGTCCACGGTGTCGGCCAGATCGACCAGATCGTCGGCAATCCGGCAGAATGCATACAGCGCGTACGCCGCGCGACGCTTCTCGGCCGGCAGCAGCTTGCTGGCCAGCGAAAAGGTGCGAGCGTGCGCCTGTGTGATCAGTTCGCATTCACGCACATCGGCGTTGGAGTCGCGAAACATCATGCAGGAATGCGCGGTGGCTGAGAGACGGGGAACATGCAACTCGGTCAGAATCGAAATGAAAGATGCCATCGATCTGAACGTCTCACCGCAACGTGAGTTCCCGCTTCGTCAATAGCGAGCTCATCTGTAAATCATGCGAACGCCCGGACTCGAACCGGGACAGGTTGCCCTACCAGCTCCTAAGGCTGGCGCGTCTACCAATTTCGCCACGTCCGCAGGCGGGCTTTGCGCAAGATAGGGGGTCAGACTCCACACACAACGAGACCGGCGATCGGATCGCGGAATCTGACGTGAATTCCGCGGTCCGATCGCCGGTCTTTGAGGGTTGTTGAAGCGCGACGCCGGGCGGTTCCTGCTATTCCCCCACGCGCAGATTCACCACCCGATTCCCCCCGCCCGGTCCGAGCGCCAGCACCATCAGGCTCACGTAGTCGCCGGTCTTGAGCCCACCGATCACCGCCTGCAAGTCGTTGACGCTCTTGATGGCGCGACGTGGCGTCGGGTACAGCACTTCCAAAATCACATCCGATCCGGCGAACAGCTTGTCGCGCGCTGGTCCGTCGGGGGCGACCTCACCCACGCGCACACCCCGGTCGGCCGAAATACCAAACTGCTTGGCCAACTCCGGAGCGATGGCCTCAACGGCAATACCGAGTTTGCCGGCCGTGGCAGGGGTGCCTGGCGCTGGCGTCGTTGCTGCGGCAACCCGCGCCACCGCCTCGGCCTCAACCAGCTTGACCTTGAACGACTTCTTGCTGCCGTACCGCAGGACGTCCACGCTGACCGTCTCACCCACCGAGCGCGAGCGTACGATGCGCTGCAGCGAACTGACGCGGTCAACTGACCGGCCGTCGATGGATACGATCACGTCGCCCACTTCCATCCCTGCGGTCTTGGCCGGTCCGCCGTCAGGCGGATTGAACGCACCCACCTTCACACCCGCGACCCGGGTCAGGCCGTTGATGCCGGCGTCTTCAGGCAGCAGTGCCTGTACGGACACGCCCATTACCGGCAACCGGACACGGCCATCCTTGATAAGCGCGTCGGCCACCGTCTTGACGAGAGTGATGGGGATGGCGAAGCCGTACCCCGAATAGAAGCCAGTCTGCGATGCGATGGCGCTGTTGAGACCGATCACCTCGCCGCGCAGGTTCACCAGTGGTCCGCCGGAGTTGCCCGGATTGATGGCCGCGTCGGTTTGGATGAAATCGGAGATCGTGAACCCGCCGGAGCGGGGCAGATCGATTTCACTGCCCCGACCCTTGGCCGAAATGATGCCGGCCGTCACGGTGAAGTCGAGGCCGAGCGGATTGCCGATGGCCAGCACCCAGTCACCGATGCGCGTCGATTCGTCGTTGCCGATGGGCAACGTGGTCAATCCCTTCGCGTCGATCTTCACCACCGCGACATCGGTGGTTGAATCAGTACCCACCACCCGCGCCTTGAACGACCGACCGTCACTCAGCAGGATTTGCACCTGATCGGCGTCGGCCACGACATGGTTGTTGGTGATGATGTAACCGTCGCTGGACAGGATGAACCCCGACCCCTCACCACGCTGTTGTCGCGGCGTCGGGTCACCACCGCCAAACTGCTGGAGGAAATCCTCCATGCCCTGCGGTACGCGACCATTCGGTCGAACGGCTCGCGTACGCGCGTTGCGCGTGGTATTCACTGCCACCACGGTGGGCGTCACGCGCTCGGCGATATCGGCAAAAGACGCGCCGTCCGGCACGCCGGAACCGCGCATGGCGACCGGCCTGGCGGTCGTTGACGGCTGTGCCCAACTCCATCGGGTCCAGTCCATGCCGGACGCGAAATAGACGCCGAAGACAAAACTGACGGTCGCCGTGGCGGCGAAACGAAAACGGGAGAATCGAGCTGCCATGTGTGTGAACCGTGCGATTCAGAGGTTGGTTCGATCGTGCCGGGAGGCGTTTGCCACCCGCGTGAAACATGGGGGCCAACCCAAATCTGTCAGGTCGACCCCCATTTCGTGAGACACCGAAACGCCGTCAGCTGTTTCCTGTGCGCTCGCTTTCGTGGCTCCGCACTTCTACGGAGCCCCCCACCTACTTCTTGTCGTCGACGATCTCGTAGTCGGCTTCGGCGACGTCATCCGCCTTGGCGCCGGCACCGGCTGTTGCCCCTTCCGCCGCCCCCGCGTCGCCGCCGGCGGCGTCCGACGGCGCCGACTCCGAGGCCGCCTGCTGTTGGTAGAAGGCCTGGCCCGCTTCACTGTAGGCCTTGCTCAGCTCTTCCTGTGCCGCACGGATCTCGGCGATGTCGTCACCGCGCAATGCCTTGCGGGCGCGCTCCACCGACGCATCGATGCGGGTCTTCATGTCGGGCGACACCTTGTCACCCCACTCCTTCACGTTCTTCTCCACCTCGTACGTCTGCGAGTCGAGGCGGTTGCGCACCTCGATCTCCTCACGCCGCTTCTTGTCCTCGATGGCGTTCTTTTCCGCATCCTTGACCATCTTGTCGATTTCACTGTCCGAAAGGCCACTCGACGCCTCGATGCGGATCTTCTGTTCCTTGCCGCTGGCCTTGTCGCGCGCGGTCACGTGCAGAATGCCGTTCGCATCGATGTCGAAGGTGACTTCGACCTGCGGCATGCCGCGCGGAGCGGGCGGAATACCGGTCAGCTGGAATTTGCCGATCGTGCGATTGTAAATCGCCAGATCGCGCTCACCCTGCAGCACGTGAATCTCGACCGTGGTCTGATTGTCATCGGCCGTCGAAAACGTTTCCGCTTTCTTCGTCGGGATGGTCGTGTTGCGCGGGATGAGTGTCGTCATCACGCCGCCAAGCGTCTCGATACCCAATGACAGCGGCGTCACGTCCAGCAGCAACACGTCTTTCTGTTCACCGGTCAGCACCGCGCCCTGAATGGCCGCGCCCACGGCAACGACTTCGTCCGGATTGACACCCTTGTTGGGTTCCTTGCCGAAGAAGTCCTTCACCACCTGCTGAATTTTCGGGATACGCGTCGACCCGCCCACGAGAATGACCTCGTCGACTTCGCTGGGCTGCATGCCGGCATCCTTGAGCGCCTGCTTCATGGGCTCGAGGGTGCGCTGAATCAGGTCATCCACCAACTGCTCGAACTTCGCGCGCGTAAGCGAGTAGTTGAGGTGCTTGGGCCCCGACTGGTCGGCCGTGATGAACGGCAGGTTGATGTCGGTGCTGTTCGCGCTCGACAACTCCATCTTGGCCTTCTCGGCGGCTTCCTTGAGACGCTGGATTGCCATCGGGTCCTTCGACAGGTCGATCGCCTGGTCGCGCTTGAATTCGGTGACGAGCCAGTCCATCACGCGCTGGTCGAAGTCATCGCCGCCCAAGTGCGTATCGCCGTTGGTCGACTTCACTTCGAACTGCCGCGTGCCGTCGACATCGTACAGCTCGAGCACGGAGATGTCGTACGTGCCGCCGCCCAGATCGAAGACGGCCACCTTCTCATCCTTCTTCTTGTTCTTATCAAGGCCGTAGGCAAGCGCCGCCGCCGTCGGCTCGTTGATGATGCGCAGCACGTCGAGTCCGGCGATCTTGCCCGCGTCCTTGGTGGCCTGACGCTGTGCGTCATTGAAGTAGGCCGGGACCGTGATTACCGCCTTGGACACCGAATGCCCGAGGTAGTCCTCGGCCGTCTGCTTCATCTTCTGCAGGATCATGGCCGAGATCTCGGGCGGGGTGTAGCGCTTGCCACCCACTTCCACCGCAGCGACATCATTTGGTCCGGCCACAATCCGATATGGCACTCGGCCCTGATCGCTCTGGGCCTCGGTGACGCGCCGACCCATGAACCGTTTGATCGAGAAGATGGTATTCTGCGGATTGGTCACGGCCTGCCGCTTGGCGATCTGCCCGACCAGGCGCTCGCCGTCCTTTGTAAAGCCGACCACCGACGGCGTCGTACGACCGCCCTCGGCGTTTGGAATAACGACTGGATCGCCACCTTCAAGCACCGAAACGACGGAATTCGTGGTGCCGAGGTCAATCCCGATAACTTTCTCAGCCATTGGTATCTCGTGGTGTGGAAGACTCGCCTAACCGCTGGTCGGCCGAGGGGCCGCCACTGCCGTGCTGTGAGGCAAGGGACAGGCCGGAAATTCGCTGCCGGAGCGGCGGATTTCCTCGGATTTCCGGGGTTACAGAGACTGTCTGAGTGACAGTCTGCCGTTTCGGCACGCCATGGCGCAGTATTGGAGCACCTCACACGGACCCCGCATGTTTCCAATCTCCGACGACAACCCCACGTTGCGCACTCCGGTCATGACTCTGGTCATTCTGGGGGTGACGTGGGCCGTGTGGTTGTTCGTGCAGGGCGGCGGCAACCCGTTCGATCTGGCGGTGAGCGTATGCAATTTGGGGATGGTACCCGGGGAGCTCACGCACCTGGCCCGTATCGGGGAGGGCGTGCCGTTGGGGACCATCGACGGCCAACCGCTGGCCTGTATCGTCGACCGTGAGGGAGTCAATTGGGCGACCCCGGTTCTGTCGATATTCCTCCACGGCAGTTGGAGCCACATCATCGGCAACTCCCTGTATCTCTGGGTATTTGGCAACAACGTGGAAGACAGCATGGGACGCCTGCGGTTCCTGGGGTTCTATCTGATCACGGGCCTGATTGCCGCGCTGGCCCACATCGCCGTTTCTCCGGCGTCGCCGGTGCCCACCGTGGGGGCATCCGGCGCGATTTCCGGGATCATGGGGGCGTACCTGTTCCTCTATCCACGCGTTTCGGTGCGCACGTATTTCCCTCCCATCTTCCTGTTTCGGGTGCCGGCGTGGGCGGTGCTCATCTTCTGGTTCGCCAGCCAAGTGGTGGCGGGGCTCCCGCAATTGCGGCCGTTTGACCGCGATATCTCAGGCGGTGTGGCGGTGTGGGCCCATATCGGCGGCTTTGTCGCCGGCGCGGTGCTGGTGCATGTGTTTCGCAACGTGGAATATCTGCGACGGCGTCGCGTTGCGGCCGACGCAAAAGTCGTTTGGTCCTGAACGGTTCGTGATCGATCTGGCATGGGACATCCCTGTGCGAAACGATCGATGGTGTAGCGCTTCGGGTCTCACGCAGCGATGCTTACGGACGTCACCGCGCGGTGTTGCGCGCGCCGATGTCTTCTTCAGCCGTCAAGTCCCGTGAAGCTGTTCTCCAAAGACGAATCGTTTTTCGACTATTTCCGGCAATTGGCCGAGCATATCGGCAGCGCGGCGGTCCTGCTCAAGTCACTGCTCGAGAATCCCGCCGACGCGGCCCGCATTGCGAGCGAGATCAAGCGCGTTGAAACTGAAGGCGATGCGATTGTCTATGTCATCAATCAGCGCATTGACACGAGCTTCGTCACGCCGCTGGACCGTGAGGACATTCACCAACTTGCCAAGCGGCTCGACAACGTCATCGATATCATCAACGGTGCGGCCCGACGCGTGGTGATGTTCCGGGTGACGGAGCCACGTCCCGGGGGCGTGCGGATGGCGGACGTCATCGTCCGCGCCAGCCAGGAGATTCTCGAATCGGTGGTTGATGTTACCAAGCCGAAACGCATGTCGGCCCACAGCCGGGCCATCAAGCTGCTTGAGGAAGAGGGAGATGGATTGTACGCCGAGTGCGTGGGTGCCCTCTTTGCACTCAACGAGCCGGCGATCGAGGTGATCAAGTGGAAGGAGATCTTCGACGCCCTTGAGCACGCCATCGATGAATGCGATGACGTGTCAAATGTGCTGGAGAGCATCGCCCTGAAAAACAGCTGACCGCGTGTGATCTACTTCGTTTTGTTCATCGTCGTCGTCGCGCTGGCGTTCGACTTCATCAACGGGTTCCACGACTCCGCGAACTCCATCGCCACGATTGTCGGGACACGCGTGCTGAGCCCACTGGCGGCCGTGGTGTGGGCGGCCACCTTCAACTTTGCGGCCTTGTTCGTAGTCGGCACCTCGGTCGCAAAGGCGGTGGGAGGCGGGTTCATCGACGTCAAGATTGTCGATCCGCAGGTGATTCTTGGCGGCCTGCTCGGCGCGATCATCTGGAATCTCATCACCTGGTGGTTTGGCATACCGTCAAGTTCCTCGCATGCGCTGATCGGTGGTTATGCCGGCGCCGCCGTATCCAAGGGTGGTTTCGTCGCGCTGCTGTGGGGCAAGAAGTGGATCGAGACGTTGTCGGCCATCGTGGTGTCGCCGGCGCTTGGCATGCTCATGGGCTTCCTGCTCATGTTGTTGGTGATGAACCTGTTCCGGAAAGCCTCGAACACCGGCACCTCGCATTTCTTCCGCATTGCCCAGATGACCAGTTCGGCGCTGTTGTCGCTGGCGCATGGTGGGAACGACGCGCAGAAAACCATGGGGATCATCGTTGGCCTGCTTGTCGCGTCGAAGGCCCTGTTCGCCGGCGCCACCGGCTGGAAGAGCCACCTGTATCTGGAGTCTTTCGAGACAATCCCGCTCTGGGTCGAAATGAGCGCGTACACGTGCATTTCGCTCGGGACGCTGTTCGGTGGGTGGCGAATCGTCCACACGATGGGGACACGCATCACGAAGCTGCGCCCGGTCGGTGGCTTTTGCGCCGAGACGGCGGGCGCGCTGGTGATTCTCACCGCGACGAAATTCGGGATTCCCGTCAGCACGACGCACACCATTACCGGCGCGATTGTCGGAGTCGGGGCGACGAACCGACTGTCGGCGGTTCGGTGGGGATTGGCGGGGCGGATTGTCTGGGCGTGGGTATTGACGATTCCGGCCGCGGCCACGATGGCCGCCATCGCCTATCAACTGCTCGCGGCCTTCGTGCACATCTAACGTTGGTCGCCGGCGATCACCATCGCCGACACGCCGCATGCCCAATTCCATCTCACTCACCTTGCCGTACTTGAATCGCGAGCTCAGTTGGCTCGACTTCAATGCGCGCGTTCTCGACGAGGCGCTCGACGATCGCGTTCCGCTGTTGGAGCGCCTCAAGTTTCTGGCCATCTTCAGCACCAACCTCGACGAGTTCTACATGGTGCGGGTGGCTGGATTGCGGCGCAAGGTGGCCTCCGGCGCGCCGCGGTACCTTCCCGATCCGCTGGCGCCCGCCGAGCAATTGGAGGCCATTCGCACACGCGTCGCCGGCCTGATGGAGCGGCGGCGCACGGCACTTCGCGACCAGCTCTGGCCGGCGCTGGCTGAGCGCGGCGTGCGATTGCTTCGGATGCCGGAGTTGTCGGCCGGTGAGGCCGCGACCGTCAGCGAATACTTCGAGTCACAAGTCTTTCCCGTGCTCACGCCGCTGGCCGTCGATCCGGGACACCCGTTTCCGTACATCTCGAATCTGTCGTTGTCGCTGGCGGTGCAGATTGTCGATCCGGTAACTGGGGCTGAGCACTTTGCCCGCGTCAAGGTGCCGCGCTCGTTGCCGCGGTGGGTGCCTGTGGGTCGCCCGCATTGCTTTGTGCCGCTGGAAGACGTCATCGGGGCAAACCTCGGCGCGCTGTTCCCGGGGATGACCGTATCGCAGTGGCACACGTTCCGTATCACACGCTACTCGGATCTCGATCTGGGTCAGATCGACCAGCCCGAGGACCTGCTGGAGACGATCGAGCAACAGGTCTTCCAACGACGCTTTGGCGAGGTGGTGCGCCTGGAAGTGCATCGGGAGATGCCAGCTGCCATGCGACAGCTGCTGCTTGAAGAGTTGGGAGAGAGCGAAACGCAAGCGATCGCGCCATTGCGGGCGGGTGATGTGCATACCATCGACGAGTTGATGGAACTGGGTGACCTGATGACACTCAGCGGACTCGAGGCAGACGATCTGGCCGATCTCCACGATGCACCGTACACGCCGGTTGTACCTGCCGCGTTGCGCGACGGTCGCAATTTGTTCGACGCAATTCGCGAACGAGACCTGTTGGTGCATCACCCGTATGAGTCCTTCGCAACCACGGTCGAGGCGTTTCTCGAACTGGCCGCCCATGATCCGCAGGTGTTGGCGATCAAGCTGACCTTGTATCGCACCTCGGGCGACACCGCCATCGTGCGCGCGCTCACTGAAGCGGCGGAGCAGGGCAAGCAGGTGGCGGTACTGATCGAGCTGCAGGCCCGTTTTGACGAACAGAACAACATCTCGTTCGCGCGCACCATGGAGGTCATACGGCATCCATGTCGCCTATGGCCTGCCGGGTCTTAAGACCCATGCCAAAACCGCCATGGTGGTGCGTCGTGATGCGGATGGCATTCGTCGCTATTGCCACCTGGGCACCGGGAACTACAACTCGAAGACGGCGCGGCTGTACACGGATATTGGTCTGTTCACGTGCAACCCGCAGATCGGCGCCGACCTGACCGATCTGTTCAATTCCCTGACGGGTATGTCGCGGCAGAAGCGTTACCGGAAACTGCTCGTCGCGCCGGCCAACTTGCGTGAGCGAACCATTGAGTTGATCAATCGGGAGGCGACGCACGCCAAGGCCGGAAGGGGAGGGCGCATCATCGCGAAGATGAATGCGCTCGTCGATCCGGGAATCATCGACGCGCTCTATCGGGCCTCGCAGGCGGGCGTCGAGATCGACCTGATCATTCGCGGTATCTGCTGTCTGCTGCCGGGGGTTCCTGGCGTGAGCGAGCGCATTCGCGTGATCTCGATTCTCGGACGTTTCCTGGAGCACTCGCGGCTGCAATCGTACGGCAATGCCGGCCAGCCGGAGTACTACATCGGGTCAGCGGACTGGATGCCGCGCAACCTGGACCGGCGTGTTGAAGCCATGGTCCCCATCGAAGATGCGCAACTGCATCGCAAGCTCAAGTCGCTGCTGGAAACCTGCCTGTCGGACAATCGGCAGGCGTGGGAATTGAGTGTCGATGGTCAGTACCGTCGTCGTCAGCCGCTGGGGCGCCCTGAGCGCGCGACGCAGCACATCCTGATGCGCGAACCATGGGGACTGCTCCCGGACGGCAAGCCGGTCTCGGCGGCGCGCAAGCGATCATCCAGGCCGCGCGGCCACGCGCGGACGGAAGGCAAGGGACGCACCAACCCGGCCGTGGATGACGCGTGACACGTCCACGGCCGGGTTGGTTGTCCGACGCTAGAAGTTGAACTGCGCCTGAAGGCGCAGCAACTCGCCACGCTGGTGATTCTTGGGGCGCTGCTTATCCTCGAACCGGCGATCTCCATGGTAGTACGTGGTGGTGAATTCCACGCTGGAGTTGGGCTGCCATTCGAGCCCCAATTCGAAATCGCGCACGGTGTAGCTTCTGGCGTCGCGCTCGTGTTTCTTGCCGCCGTCATACACCTGATACCGGGCGAACGGGAACAGCACCTGATGACCCTTCTTGATCTGGTACGTGGCGGTGACAAATCCTCCCTCGAGCGAACGCGTTTCAATGCTGTCCTTCGCGGGATTGTACTCGGGCCCGCGTCCCACATTGTACTCGGCCAGCAGGCCGAATGGTTTGGGGGCAACGCTGATCGACGCGACGACGCGCTCGTCACGATAATTCCAGTCGGACCTGCCTTTCACGCCGGTGCTTCGCTGATCTGACGTCACGTCGTACTTGCCGCTGTAGGCGGCCAACGACGGCTCCACGATCTGTTTGCCGACGGCGATGGGATAGGTGGCACGGGCCACCACGTGCAGGGAATTGTTGGCCTCAGGGCGATTGGCCGTCTGACCGTTGTACGCCCCGATGGCAAGCACCCCATAGTCGCCGCTTCCCTTCAGGTTGTCGTTCACCAGGCTGCTAAAGCGATCACGGATCTTCTTGGGCGCCCACATCATGAACGCACCGATGTCGCGCTCGTTCGCCGACGCGCTATTGGTGGCGTCCGCGCGATCGAGCGGCAGTCGGTTCTGGCTGCTCTGCAGATTCTCGAAGCTGTAGGGCACCTTGCTCTGCCCAAGTCGCAGTCGGAACTCATTCTTCGTGTCGAGTCCGATGTCCGTGTACCAGTCGCGCAGCTGCGCGACGTTGCCCGACGTGCCACCGTGCTGGCGAAGTCCGGCTGCAAGTAAATGAAGACCCGGGGGTGGACCTGCCCCTGGAAGACGATGCGTGCGCGTCGGATGAATACGCCGTTGTTGGCACCCCAGCTGCGGTCACACTGCTCGCACTGCAGGGAATCGTTCGTCTCGAGCAACCGGTTATACCGAATCTGTCCATAGCCTCGGACGCGAATCTTCTCGTACCACGGCGTGGCGGCCGGCGCGGGAGGGGGAGTCTTGGCCTGCGCGTGCGCGTCTGCGGAAACCAGCAGCAATGCGAGCGACACCGGCACGTATCGGGTGGCGAAGTGACGAGGCATATGTAAAGAGTCGGGTACGAGTTGGTGACGACGGCGACACCACAGTGTATCGCGGTGGTCACACCGACGCGCCGAATGCGACCGGGCTGTTACAATCGTTGCCGAACTGTTACTCCGAGCCGTCGCTTGGTTGCAGCTACTCGCCGTCGCCCTCAACGAAGGTGATCACCGACCCGTCGGGGGCCACCACTTCCACGGGGCGCCCGAGCACTTCTTCGAGGAGGGCTCGCTTGCGGGCGCCTCCCCAGCACTCCAGCCGCACGTTGGTGGCTCCTTCGGCCTCCAACACCGTGACCCGAACGGCGTCGGCCGCCCACCGAATCTTGAGCCGGCCAACGGCACTCACGTGGCCGCGATCCAGGCCGTCGGCGAAACGCAGGAGCGCCGAGAGCTTGACGATGCGTTCGCGCAACACGCGATCGAGTTGCGCGAACCCCCGGTGTTTGCGTTTGGGCGCCGTGCCACGGTGATACCGCGCCACGTGGGCGATCGCGATCTGCTCAGCCGGCGTCATGCCGAGGAGTTCCGCGTGCGAGATGAGATGGAACGAGTGCTTGTGGTGGTTCTCGTAGTTGATGTGGTAGCCCACATCGTGCAGCAACGCCGCATCCGACAAGATGCGGCGGTCCACGGCGCCCAAACCCATTCGCGGCGCCAGCGCCTCGAAGAGCTGCAGCGAGAGCTGTTGCACTTGTCGCGAATGCGGTTCCTCGTAGTGGCACCGCTCGGCGAATTCTCGAACGGAACGCTCGCGGGCCGCCCCCGGATCGGCCACTACCGGCGTCACTCGTGCCGATTCCAACAGCAGGCCTTCACGTATTCCGTAGCCGGAGCTCACCAGGTCGCGCGCGTCGAAGCGCGCCATGACTTCGGCCGCGGTCGCCAGGCCGGCGACAATGATGTCGGCGCGGGCCGGGTTCAGACCCGGCACGCGCGAGCGTTCTTCCGGGTCGAGTCGCTGCAGCCAATCGAGCAGATGTTCAAGTTCCACACGCGAGACCCGGGTCCCGTGCGGTGCGCGCGAGGTCAATCCCTGCCGTTGCAGCATAATGCCCGCGAGATTCGTGAACGTCCCGCCTGACCCGATCACACGCACCCCGCGCCAATCCTTGACCGGGGACGCCTTCCGAAGCCCCTCACGCACATGCTCGCGCAACTCGCGCACGGCGCGCGGCCTGACTGCGGGCGTGAGGAACCGTTCGGTGAGCCGTACGGCGCCGAAGGGCATCGATGCCACGCGCTCGATGAGTCCATCCTTTGCCAGGACGATCTCCAATGAGCCGCCGCCGATGTCCATGACCAGGGCGCGGCCGGCGCCCAGATCGAAGTGGGCCAGTGCACTCCGATAGCACAGCAGGGCTTCCTGTTCACCACTCAGGACACGAATGTCGACGCCGGTGAGCGACTGCGCCCGACTGGTGAACTCCAGTCCGTTGGTGGCGTCCCGAACGGCACTGGTGGCCACGATCTCGATCCGGGCGGCCCCCAGCTGCCTCGACAGCATGACCATGCGTTGGAGCGAGGCCAACGCCGCGTCGAGCGCCGTCTGGCCCAAGGCTCCCGTTCGCTCAAGGCCTTCACCGAGTCGGGGCATCGCCTTCATCTCGTCGATGACCCGGATCTGACCCGTGAGCGAGACGTCGGCCACGATCTGGCGAATGGAATTCGACCCGATATCGATGGCGGCGATGCGTTGATCGCCGCTCGCGCCACTACCGGACGGCGGTGTAAGCGGGCGTGCCGTCATGCGTTCGGTCCCATATAGTGAACAGGATTGGCCACGACTGAAGCTATCGGACCGGCGCGCGATCGACAGGGCCTGCATTCGAACGGCTGCCCGGTCGCGGCGTCAGCCCAGCTCGTAGCCCCTTTGTGACGCCGCCGTGACGTATCCGTGACACGGCCCCGTGAGCTTCGTGGGAATCGATGGCGCCGTTGGCCGGCTGCACTCATCGCCGGGCGTCTGCCTTCGTCACTCTCTCGTTGGAGCCCTGATGTCACGCAATTCGTTTCGTGTTGGGCTGGTGCGGTCGCTGGTCCTTGGCGTCTCGGCCTTCGCGGCTGTTGCCTGCAAGGGCGGCGAGCACAAGACCGTGGCGCTCACCGGTGCCGGTGCCACGTTTCCCTATCCGATCTACTCCAAGTGGTTCGACGCGTTCTACAAGGCGACGGGCAACCAGGTCAACTACCAGTCGCTGGGGTCCGGCGCCGGTGTGAAGCAGTTCACCGAAGGCACGGTGGAGTTTGGCGCGACAGACGGCCCGATGTCGGATGCCGAAATCACTGCCGTGAAGGGCCAGGTGATCCACCTCCCCACCGTGCTCGGCGCCGACGCCGTCACCTGGAACCTGCCGTCGCTCGGCAAGACCGCGCTCAAGTTCGACGCCGCCACGCTCGCCGACATCTTCCTCGGCAAGATCACCAAGTGGAATGACGCGCGACTCGTCGCGCTCAATCCCGGTGTGACGCTCCCCGCCATCGACCTGCTCGTCGTGCACCGTTCCGACGGATCGGGAACCACATTCATCTGGACCGACTACCTGAGCACCATCTCGCCAGAATGGGCCGAGAAGGTCGGGCGCGGGAAGTCCGTGAATTGGCCGGTCGGTCTCGGCGGCAAGGGCAACGAGGGCGTCACGCAGCAGATCAAGCAGGTCGAGGGCACGATCGGCTACGTGGAGTTGATCTACGAGCTCGCGAACGACCTGCCCGTCGGCGAGATCAAGAACAAGTCGGGCGCCTTCGTCGCGCCGACCCTCGAGAGCGTGAGCGCGGCCGCGGCCGGCGTCGAGCTCGCCGAGGACACCGACTTCCGCGTCTCGATCGTCGATGCCGCGGGTGCAGGGGCCTACCCCGTCTCGTCGTTCACCTGGCTCCTCGTCAGCCCCGACGTCGCCGACGTCGACAAGGCCAAGGCCATCAAGGCGTTCCTCACCTGGATGACCGGACCCGAGGCGGCCGCGATGGCGCGCGAACTGCACTATGCGCCGCTCCCGGCTGCCGTGGCTGAGCGCGTGAAGGCTCGGATCGCGACGCTCAAGGGCGCAGGACGGGTGCTTCCCTGAAGACCAAGCCGGTCACCCTATCGGGTAGGTCGAAGGGTGACACGCTCTTCAAGTGGCTGCTGATCGCGGCCGCCTGCACAATCCCTGCGCTGCTTCTGGCTTTGCTGGCGGAACTGACGCGGGGCGCACTACCCGCGGTCGGTCGTTTCGGGCTGGGATTCATCACATCCTCCACCTGGGACCCGGTCGCGGGGCACCTTCGGGGCCTGGCCGGCGATCTTCGGTACGTTGCTCACGTCCTTCCTCGCGCTCGCGATGGCCGTGCCGCTCGCGCTCGGCGTCGCCATCTATCTCACCGAGTTCGCGCCGGGGCGCATCCGCCAGCCGATCGCGACGGTGATCGAGCTGCTCGCGGCGATCCCGAGCGTCGTCTACGGCATGTGGGGCATCTTCGTCCTCATCCCGTTCCTGACGACGTGGGTCTATCCGGTGCTCGAGGCGCGCCTCGGGTTCCTCCGCTTTTTCCGGGCCCGATCTATGGTCCGTCGGTACTCTCCGCGGCGATGATCCTGACGATCATGATCGTGCCGTTCATCATGTCGGTCTCGCGCGAGGTGCTGCTCGCGGTGCCGGCCGGTCAGCGCGAGGCCGCGCTCGCCCTCGGGGCGACGCGCTGGGAGGCGGTGAGCACCGCCATCGTCCCCTACGCCAAGTCGGGGATCATCGGCGCCGTCATCCTCGGACTCGGCCGCGCGCTCGGCGAGACGATGGCCGTGACGATGCTGATCGGCAACCGGCATGAGGTCGCGGCCTCGCTCTTCGCGCCCGGCTATTCCATGGCGGCCGTGATCGCCAACGAGTTCGCGGACGCCGCCGGCGGACCGATCCACGAGTCGGCGCTGATCTACATGGCACTGCTGCTCTTCGGCGTGACCGTGCTGATCAATGCCGCCGCCCGCCTGATGATCTGGCGTGTGTCGCGCGGACGCGGGAACGCATGCCTCGTGACCATGCGCTCGCGCGATCCGCCGCGGCAAGTCACGGCTCATGGTGTCGCTCATGGGCGTCGCCGTGGTGCTGGCGGTGCTGCCGCTCTTCCTGATCCTCGGCTCGCTCATCCTGAAGGGCGCCTCGTCGCTCTCATTCGGCTTCTTCGTCAACCGGCCCGTGCCGGTCGGCGAGACCGGCGGCGGCGTCGCGCACGCCATCAATGGCACGCTCTTGATTGTCGGCGTGGCCTCGTTGGTTGGCGTGCCGTTGGGCATCGCCGCCGGACTCTACGCCAGCGAGTATCGCGGCACGCGGCTCGCCTGGATCACCCGCTTCGTCGCTGACGTGCTGAACGGCACGCCGTCCATCGTCGTCGGGCTGCTGGCCTGGACCTGGGTGGTCGCCACGCAGCGGCATTTCTCCGCGCTGGCGGGCTCGTTCGCCCTCGCGTTCCTGATGATTCCGATGGTGATGCGCACCACCGAGGAGCTGGTTCGCCTGGTGCCCGACTCGCTGCGCGAGGCGGCGCTCGCGCTTGGGTACACCCGCTGGCGCACCACGCTCGTGGTCGTGCTGCGCACCGCGTTGCCGGGCATCGTCACGGGGTCACTCTTGTCCGTTGCCCGCATCGCCGGGGAAACGGCCCCGCTCCTCTTCACCGCTCTCGGCTCGGAGTATTTTTCGTTCGACCTGGACCGGCCGATGGCCGCGCTTCCCCTGGTGGTGTACAAGTATGCCACCGGACCATATCCAGAGTGGCACAAGCTGGCGTGGACCGCATCGCTGGTCCTGATCCTGGTCGTGCTCGTGCTCAGCATTGCGGCGCGACTTGCCACCCGCCAGCGGTTCGGTCGCCGTGACTGACGCGACCGCGCGCATCCGGACCGAGGGACTGACGGCGCGCTACGGCGCATTCGCCGCGGTGACGGACGTCTCCCTGTCCTTCGCCACGAATCAGGTTCATGCGCTGATCGGACCATCCGGGTGCGGCAAGTCGACGTTCCTGCGGACCATTAACCGCATGCACGAGACGGTACCCGGTACGTGGATTGACGGCCGGGTCATGCTCGACGGACAGGATATCTATGCGCCGGACGTGTCGCCGGTGCGCTTGCGCCGCCGCATTGGTATGGTGTTCCAGAAGCCGACGCCGTTTCCCTTCATGTCGATCGCGGACAACGTGGCAGCGGGTCTGGTTATGGACCGGACGCTGTCCAAAGCGCGCGTCGCCGAGGTCGTCGAGCGTTCGCTGAGGCGGGCGGCGCTGTGGGAAGAGGTCAAGGACCGGCTGAACGCCAATGCGATGGCCCTTTCGGGCGGACAGCAGCAGCGCCTGTGCCTGGCGCGAAGTATTGCGCCGGAACCGGAAGTCATCCTGTTGGATGAACCGACGGCATCGCTCGATCCGCAAGGCACGCAGCGGATCGAGGAGCTTGTCTTCGATCTGAAGCGGGAGTTCACGATCGTCATCGTAACGCACAACATGCAGCAGGCGGCTCGCGTGTCGGACACGACCAGCTTCTTCTATATGGGAACGATGGTGGAGCATGGCGTGACCAAGCAGATCTTTACGGCTCCGCGTGAGGAACAAACCGAAGCGTACATCACCGGTCGGTTCGGCTGATGCCTGACACGCGAGTGGCGCCCTTGGCGCATGCTATCGAGGCCAAAGATTTTTCGTTCTGGTATGGTGCGCGAAAGACGTTGCATGATGTGACGGTCCAGATTGCCCCGAAAGAGGTCACGGCCATCATCGGGCCATCGGGTTGTGGCAAGAGCACGTTCCTCCGCTGTATCAACCGGATGAACGATCTGGTCACGGATTCGCGCGTGTCCGGCGAGTTGATGGTGGAAGGCCGAAACGTGTATGGGGCGGGACTGGACCTGGTCGCCCATCGACAACGCGTCGGCATGGTCTTTCAGCGACCCAATCCCTTTCCCAAGTCGATCTACGACAACGTCGCCTACGGGCCAGCGCTCAACGCGTTGGTGCGCCCCGCCGAGTTGCCCGACGTGGTGGAGCGCTGTTTGCGTCGCGCGGCGCTCTGGGATGAGGTGAAGGACCGCCTTGCTCAGCCGGCCACGGGGTTGTCCGGCGGCCAGCAGCAACGCCTGTGCATCGCCCGCGCGCTGGCCAATGCGCCGACCGTGCTGCTGATGGATGAGCCCTGCTCGGCGCTCGACCCGATCGCGACGCAGAAAGTCGAAGGAGTTGATCTTTGAGTTCAAGCAGGACTACACAATCGTTATCGTGACCCACAATATGCAGCAGGCGGCGCGTGTCGCGGCCCGCACCGGATTCTTCGATGCCGGGCGCCTGGTGGAGATGGGCGACACGCAGCAGATCTTCACCAAGCCGCAGCACGAGCGTACCGAAGACTACATCACCGGGAGATTCGGATGACCGAGACGCACAGGCATTTTCACGAGGAACTCGCGGACGTGCGCTCGCGGCTTGTCGCAATGTCGGGCGCGGCCGAGACGGCGCTGGCGCTGGCAGTCGATGCGCTGCTCTCGCGCGATGACGAGAAGGCGCAGCGCGTCATCCTGGTGATCGGGAGATCGACCCGGGAAGTCGATATCGAGGAGCGGTGTATCTCGCTGCTGGCGCTCCAGCAGCCCATGGCGCGCGACCTTCGCACGATTACGTCGGCCATGCGCATTGCCAACGATCTGGAGCGCGTTGGCGAGCACGCCGTCAACATCGCGCAGTCGGCGATGCGGGTTTCCAATGTATCAACCGGATGAACGATCTGGTCACGGATTCGCGCGTGTCCGGCGAGTTGATGGTGGAAGGCCGAACGCGTGTGGGGCGGGACTGGACCTGGTCGCCCATCGACAACGCGTCGGCATGGTCTTTCAGCGACCCAATCCCTTTCCCCAAGTCGATCTACGACAACGTCGCCTACGGGCCAGCGCTCAACGCGTTGGTGCGCCCCGCCGAGTTGCCCGACGTGGTGGAGCGCTGTTTGCGTCGCGCGGCGCTCTGGGATGAGGTGAAGGACCGCCTTGCTCAGCCGGCCACGGGGTTGTCGGGCGGCCAACAGCAACGACTGTGCATCGCGCGCGCGCTGGCCAATGCGCCGACCGTGCTGCTGATGGATGAACCCTGCTCGGCGCTCGACCCGATCGCCACGCAGAAAGTCGAAGAGTTGATCTTTGAGTTGAAGCAGGACTACACAATCGTTATCGTGACCCACAATATGCAGCAGGCGGCGCGTGTCGCGGCCCGCACCGGATTCTTCGATGCCGGGCGCCTGGTGGAGATGGGCGACACGCAGCAGATCTTCACGCCGCAGCACGAGCGTACCGAAGACTACATCACCGGGAGATTCGGATGACCGGACGCACCGGCATTTTCACGAGGAACTCGCGGACGTGCGCTCGCGGCTTGTCGCAATGTCGGGCGCGGCCGAGACGGCGCTGGCGCTGGCAGTCGATGCACTGCTCTCGCGCGATGACGAGAAGGCGCAGCGCGTCATCCTGGGTGATCGGGAGATCGACACCCGGGAAGTCGATATCGAGGAGCGGTGTATCTCGCTGCTTGCGCTCCAGCAGCCCATGGCGCGCGACCTTCGCACGATTACGTCGGCCATGCGCATTGCCAACGATCTGGAGCGCGTTGGCGATCACGCCGTCAACATCGCGCAGTCGGCGATGCGGGTTTCCAAGGCCCGGCCCATCGTGCCGGAGCCGGAAATCGTCGAAATGGCCCGTCTCACCAGAAAGATGCTGGCCGACGCCATTGACGCCTTCATTCACGGCGATCCGGCAGCGGGACGTGAGATCTGCCGGCGGGACGACCAGGTCGATGCGCTGAATCGCTCGGTGTTCCGGATACTGCTGACGCACATGATGGAGAATCCGCAGATGATCAGCACGGGTATGGAGCTCCTCCTGGTCTCCAGGAATCTCGAACGCGTTGCGGATCTCGCGACCAATGTAGCCGAAGGCGTGGTCTTTCTCGTTGAGGGGAAGTCCATCAAGCATCATGCCGAGGATGGGGGCGAGTAGGACGCGCCTTCAAGGACGATTCGCTGGTGTCGCCCCCAGCGTGTTGAGCAGCTCAAGGACCCGGGTGGCGGTCACCGTCGGCAGCGCGACATAACCCAGACTGGCCGCAACGTCACCGCCGTCTGTCAGGGCCCAACGGAGGAAGTCCGCCAGCTGCCGTGACTTCTCCGTTCCAATGCGTTGTGGCGAAATCAGCATCCACGTGAACGATGCGATGGGGTAGGACTGATCGCCGGGCGCGTTCACGAGTGACCAGCGCAAATCGGACCGCGGCCCCGCCAGACTCATGACGCCTGCCGCCGCCGAGGCAATTTCGAATGCCATCGGTGCGATGAACCGTCCGGATCGATTGCGCACCCGTGCCACCGGCAGGCGGTTCTGGCGCGCATAGACAACTTCCAGGTAGCCGATCGATCCCGCGGTCTGCTTCACCTGACCGGCCACGCCCTCGTTTCCCCGACCTCCAATTCCCACTGGCCAGCGGACGTCTCTTCCGCGCCCGGGTCCGGCGAGCCATCGTGGACTGACGGCCGCGAGGTACTCGCTGAAGATATAGGATGTCCCGCTTTCGTCGGAGCGATGCACGACCTGCACCGTGTCGGCCGGCAGCGGCGCGTCAGGATTGAGCGCGCGTATCCGGCCGTCGTTCCATGTGGTGATTCGGCCGAGAAAGATGTCGGCCAGGACGTCACCGGACAGATTGAGCGGATGACGGGCAAGGCCCGGGAGATTGTACGTGACGGCGACGGCACCCATCACCGTGGGAATATGCATGATCGGCGTTGACGATCGCGCCAGCTCCTCATCCGTCATGGGCGCATCCGTGGCGCCGAAATCGACGGTACCGTCCATCACCTGTCGAATGCCGCCCCCCGAGCCGATCGAGAGATAGTTGATGCGGACATTCGTGCGCTGCGCGTACTCGTTGAACCAACGCGCATAGATCGGATACGGGAACGTCGCCCCAGCGCCCGTAAGGTCGACGCGCGTGCTGCCGGCGGGCGACTCGCCGACCGAGTCGATTCGTCCCGCGGCCTCTTGGGAAGTGGCACAGGCGCCGAGCAGAAGGGCCGTGACGCCCAGGCAATTCCGGAGCAACCGCATCGTATTCCTCCAGCCTAGAGGCGGTTGGCGTAGCCCAGGAACTTGAACCGACCCTGATGTTCGATGATTGAGCCGAACAGGCGATCCTCAACGACATGTCCATTCGTCAGCCGTACACGTACAGAGCAGTCGGTATATACCAGACTGGTGGACGTTGTGTCACTTGGCGCCGGACATTTCACCAGAATCAGTTGGAAGGGTGAGCCGCCGAATCGGGCGAACAGCTGGCGCGCACCGCCGTCGGAGTTGTCCAGAATCTGCCCCCACAGCAACTGTGGCGGCGCTTCGTACGGAGGCTTGCTCAGTCGTGATCCGGGATAGTACAACCACGCAAACTCTGCCCGGTCGATGGTCATGCGGTTCAGCGACGCCGTGTCGCGCGTGGCGACCGCGCGCGCCCAGCGCGTGACCAACCCGTCAATGGACGCGCTGGCGTGCCGGAGCGAATCGGGAGGCTCCGCCACATCGACCTGAAAGCGCTGCAGCTGTTCGGCAATCGGATGAATGGAGTCGACGGTGCCCCCGGCCGCCACCACATCGCGAACATGAGCGGCCTGTGAGTCTGCGGCCGACGAGTTGGTGTCGCGCGGTGAGCAGGCGCTCACCACAAGCGCATAGGCCGTGCAGAGCGAGGCGAGAAGGCGCAGGGAGTCACGACAGCGATTCATGGGGCTGGAATGATGAGGGAAGTACGAACGGTTGGCGCCGTACCATACGGTGCCAACCGTTCAAGGCTCTTCCGGCAAGCGATCGGGCCGACAGGGCGGATTGGCGCCCTGTCGGCCCCGCACACGCTAGTTGCGGGTGTAGCTGGTCCAGTTCGCCCACCACTTCGTACCACCTGGGGCGGCGGCGCCGCGATAGGCGGTTGGTGTAATAAACGTTCCCACGCGCGCCGCGATGCGCGGGTCGGCCGTAAAGCTGCTCAGGCCACCGGTGGCAATCGGGGAACTCGCCGACGGTGACCAATCGAAGTCGGCTCCCGTGGTCGTTGCCGAACCTGCGGGCAGTGCCGTGAACAGGCTGGCGGCCGTCACCGATCCCGCCGCGACGGTGATATTCGCGTTGCGGGCACTGAAGGCGGACTCCTGTCCGAAATTGGTGCCCGTGGGATCAAAGATCACACCGGTGTTCTGGGTGCCGTTGTCGGCGAAATACAGGTTGCGGGCGATCAGCGAGTCGACCACAAACCGGTTGTTGGACGTCGAGTCGCGCAACGAGATGGCCTGTCGCGGCCAGCGTGCGACCACACCGTTCAGGTAGTAGCCGCCCGTGCCACGACGGAGCACCATGCCCACGCCGCCGTTGGTCGGAGTCGTCTGGGTGCTGCCGACACCGATCACCGTGAAATTGGCAAAGAGGTTCATGGTGTACAGCCCGTCGTCGCGACCGGAGCTCTGGGCATTCGCGCCGGATGGCGCCGTGCATCCGCCACCATTGCAGCCGTCCACTTCGAAGCCTTGCGGATCGGCCGAGATCGCGCCGGCGCCGGCGCGCGGCGTGAGGAACGTCGACTGATAGGCGATCAGGAACTGGTTGCGACCGCTGTATCCCTCGGAGGTATCGAAGTGATCGTCTCCCGCCTCATACGAGACGAGGTACTTGCCGTCCACGGTGCCGCCAAACCATTCGAATGAATCGTCGAGCCCGGCCACCGACTGGAGGTATTCGAACGTCGTGCCCCGGCCGACTGCCGCGAACGTGAAGGAGTTGAGTTCGTTGTCCGGCAAGGTGGCGTAGCCCGCGAATTCCACGCGCACGTATCGCAGTGTGCCGCTGTTGTCCGCGTCATTGGTGCCACCGGTGTACACGATGCCGTTGGGATCGGCCCCGACGACTGATCCGTTGGAGCCCTCGATGATAATGCTCCCCGAGCGGTTATTGCGCGCGTTGCCCACGATGACCAGTCCACCCCAGTCGCCTGGCGAGCGATTGCCAGCGCTCCGCTGTGACGTGAACACAACCGGCTGCGTCTCGGTGCCGTTGGCCACGATGCGCGCGCCGCGCAAAATGAACAGCGCCGAGCCAAGCGCGGTCGTGTCGCCGACCAACTTGGTCCCCGCGTTGATCGTCAGGGTGGCACCGCTGTTCACGTACACAAATCCACGGATGACGTAGTTCGTATCGGGGGTGAGTGTGCGGTTCGCGGCGATCGACCCGCTGAGGACAATCGTGGGGTTCGCGGTCAGGCTATAGGCGACCGTGGCACTGCTCGAGCCACCGGACGTTACGGCCGCAGGCGACCCCGTCACCGTGGCATTGTATTTGGTGACACCGACGGTCACCTGTGCGGCCGCCACCGTGTAGCTGCCGGCGTCGACCGAGAGCGTCTGCGTCGCCGTCAGATTCTGCGAGAAAGAACTCGGGCCGGTCACCGAGACGCCGGCATTGGTGCCCGTCGGCAGGCCGGAGATTGTCACGGTCAGCGAGCCCTTCGCCGGCGGCGTCACCGGGTCGTCGCTGCCACACGCCGTAAGCGCCAAGACGGCGGCTGTAGCAGCGACGAATGCGCGAATGCGCAGAGACATCGTCATCGGGTTTCCTGTGTTGTGGAGAGTGAGCGGCCAATCGATGAAGGTGACTGTGCCGTCTCCATAGAAGCACACGGATGTGGTGACACGGTCAGTAACGCGTCACGGTCGTGTCACGCGCACCTGGCGCGACACGACCGTGAGACACCGCGTCGACGTCCGCGGCGGAAACTACTGCCGCCAGGAGAGCCCGAACGAGATCGTGCGGCCGGCATTGTAACCTTCGCGCTCCAGATTGCCCTGCATGAAGCGATAGCGTGCATCAAGCAGGTTGCGCGCATCGAGACGCCCCGACACCTCGCGCCACACGGGGAAACGCAGCGAGAAATCCACAATGTCGCGCGGCGCTTCGACGATGTTTGGCAACGGGGCCACGCCAGCGGCGTAGATGCGCTCGCCGACCACGTTATACAGAATCGTGGCGTTGGTCCGCCCACTGGGCGACGAATACGTCAGGCCCGCGTTCACCACGTACGGCGCCTGTCCAACCATCCGACGCGACCGATCGGTGACGGCCAGTCCCCGCGTGGTATCGAGTGTCACCTTGGACGACATCAACGTGACGTTGGAGAAGCCGGTGAAGGCCTGCGCCCATGATCCCAGGAACCCGAGCTGCTTGCGGGCCTCCAGTTCCATGCCGATGTCGGTGGCGCTCACGGCGTTCTGATACAGCGCCTGATAGGCGCCAGACGTTGCCGACTCGATGCGCTCCACCGGCCGGTCAAAGTGCTTGACGAAGCCACCGATGCTCAGCACTTCACCCGCATTGGGGAAAAGTTCGTAGCGCACATCGTAATTGTCGATCAGCGACCGCTGCAGCTTGTCGTTGCCCGTGACGCTCACGCCCCCCAACACATCGCGAAAGGTTACCGGTGCCAGTTCCCGATACTCCGGCCGGGCGAGCGTGCGCGTGACCCCCAACCGGAGGTTTTGAGTTTCCGACAGGCGCGTGTTGATGAGCAGCGACGGCAGCACGTCGGTGTTGTCAAGGCGCGCGGCCGCGGTAAATCCTCCCTGCGTGCTCGCATCGACATTGATCTTGGCCGCTTCCACGCGCGCACCGGCGATGACGCGAATGTTCTCGCGCAGCCCCCAGTCCAGCATGGCGTAGCCGGCCGAGGTGCGATCCGTCGCCGTGTACGATCCGGCCTGTCCGATGGGCTGGACATTGATCAGCGAGCACGTGGCGCACGACTGGGTCGAACCGAAGATGACACTCGGGCTCTCGGTCAGCAGTGACGATGGCGCGCGGGAGATGAACGCGTAGATGGGCGCATCGGCCTGGCGATCGGTGCTGCGCGTGTACGCGCCGATTTTGAGCGTGTTCTGCTTGGCCGTCTCGCCAATCTGGAACGCATGATCGAGCTGCGCGGTGGTGTTGTTCTCGGTGAGCTTGAAATACAGGCGACGCGCGCCATCCAGGGACGCGAGCAGCGAGAATTGGCCATCGGAACCGCGGGAGTAGACCACATCTGAACGATCCGGCTCGCGTCGCGTGGTGCTGCCATACGTGGCCGACCATGTGGTCTTGTTGTGATCACCCAACTGGTGCTCACCCTGACCGGTCACCGTGACCACGCCGCGTTCGACGTAGCGCAACGTCGTGCGGGCAATGCTGTCCGAGAGATTCTCGTCAAAACCCCGATCGGTTCGCGCTTCGTTGTCGGCGCTCCGGGTAGCGGTGGTGTTGAGCGACAGACGGGAGCTCTGGCCAACCAGCGTCGCGAAGTTCGCGATGCCGCCCCATTGAATGCTCGAGCGCCCGGTTGTCCCGGAGAGCGAGGTGAGCGGTACGACCGTGTTGTTCGGGCCTTGATTACCCACGGCAAAGCGCTCGTTGGCACGCACTTCCTCGGTGTAGCCGTAGTTGCCGCTCAACACGTACCCCACCCGCTTACCCAAAATGGTGTTGCCGCCCGTTGAGGCGCCGAACGACCCGTTCGGCCCTCCAGCGCGCGGGGCGGCGTCCCATACATTGCGCTGCTGCAGCGCGATCTGGTTGAACTGGGTCTGCGATACATTGCCGAAGAAGTTGGCCTGCGACAGTGCCTGCGGCATCTTGCGGGCACCATACGAGAATCCCACCAGCTCGCCGCCGGCGCGCGGCGCCATCGGCAATGTCCGTCCGACCACACGATCGTTGCCACCGAAGCTGGTGGTATAGTTGATCTGCCGACTGGCGGGAAACTCCTTGGTCCGGATGTTCACATTCGCGCCGGCGAAGTCGCCCGGCTGATCTGGTGTGAACGTCTTGCTGGTGGTGATCTCTTGCAGCAGGCTGGAGGGGAACAGGTCCAACGGAATGACCTTGCGCTCAGGCTCCGGGCTCGGGATGCGGGCACCGTTGAGCGACGCGGTGGTGTAGCGCTCGCCCAATCCGCGAACTTGCAAGTACTTCCCGTCCTGCACGGTCACACCGGAGACGCGCTGTGCGGCCTGGGCGGCGTCGCCATCCGGACTTTTCGCGATCTGTTCGGCGGTAATCGCGTTCACCACGTTGGTGGCGTTCTTCTGCTGATCGAGGGCGTCGTTGACCGACCCCTTCTCCTTGCTGGCCGTCACACTGATTGCCGCCAGTTGGAACTCGGCGGCCGTGAGTGACACGTCCTGTTCGACGTCGCCGTTCACGGGCACTACAACGCCCGTGACCGACTTTGGCCCATAGCCAATGCGGCGGATTTGCAGCGTGGCGGTGCCCGCGGGCACCCGCAGCAGGAGGTACCGACCATCGACGCCGGACATCGTGCCGTTAGTGGTGCCCACCAATTGAATCTGCGCGCCAGTCAGACCCTGACCGGTGGCCGCATCGATGACGCGGCCGGTGACCTTGCCGGTGGGCGACGCTACCTGTGCGCCGCCGGAGACGAGGGGAACGGCCAACCCCAGAATCAGGGCCACTCCCCGAACGGAGGCTGACACTCCGCTCCGAGAATGGATGGGGGCGAAGCGGCGTGTCTCGTCGGCGGATAAGCGCATATGGAGTCGGCGTGAGAGTCGAAGAGTCGAACTGCTCCGGGCGGCTCACCGCGCGCTCCGGATGCCGTGCAACTTCCGTGACTCAGGTTTCGAACAGCCGACGGAATTGCAACGACCGTGTCACGGCCGCACACCGGGACCTGGACCTCTCAAGCGTTGAATTCGTGGCCCTGACCGGTTGCCGAGCGAGCCTGAGCCGTGTAATGTCGCCTCGGAATGACTGCCTCCCACACTCCGAATGGCTCTGACGCCCACCCGCGCCGGGTCGCGTCGCCCCCAACCACCGACCCGCAGACGCGCTCCGAGGCGTTGTCGGTCGCCGCTCGTGCTTTGCGGTCGGCCGAACACGTGTGTGTCCTCACGGGCGCCGGCACTTCGGCAGAAAGCGGCATTCCGACGTTCCGGGATGCATTGACTGGCCATTGGGCGCAGTTTACCCCGCAGGAACTGGCCACGCCTGACGCCTTTGCCCAACATCCCGAACGGGTCTGGCAGTGGTATTCCGCTCGCCGGGCCATGGTGCGTGCCGCGCTGCCGAATCCAGGACATGTGGCGCTGGCAACACTTGCCGCCCGTGTGTCGCATTGCACCCTGGTCACGCAGAATGTTGACGACCTCCATCAACGGGCGGGCAATCGCGATGTTGTGTCGTTACACGGCTCGTTGATGCGCGCGAGGTGCAGTGCGGGGTGCGCGGGAACGATCGAACCGACGTTAGACCAGTCCGACACCCCGCCCCGATGCCCGCAGTGCGGAGCACTGATGCGTCCGGATGTGGTGTGGTTCGGTGAGCCGCTTCCGATGGACCAGTATCAGCGCGCCCGCGATGCGGCGGTGGCGTGTGACGTCTTCCTGTCAGTGGGCACGTCCAACGTGGTCGAGCCAGCGGCATCGCTGCCGTGGGTGGCGGCGGCACACGGGGCGACCGTGATTGTGGTCAATCCCTCAATGGAAGGCCAACGCCGCGGTCCGAGTGTGCTGGCAGTCGAAGGCCCGTCGGGCGTGATGCTGCCGAGACTGATCGCGGAAGCGTACGCGGGAAAGCGGCCGCGACGAGTGGAGACCGCAAGTTCGGCCGTCGCCCAGTCAAGTTCCGACGAGCCGTCGATGCCAGTTTCCGAGCCGCTTGAGACGTTAGAGGGCGGACCGCCTTCGGGGCCCGCGCTATCCGATTTTCCGACCGAGCAGGGGAGTCGCTGAGGTCGACTAGGTCGCTGTCTCATCACGGCGAGGAAACAGCACGGCAATCGTGGTGCCGACTCCTGGAGTGCTTTCGGCGCGGACCCGACCGCCATGGGCCTCCGCGAGGTGTCGAACAATAGCCAATCCCAATCCGGTGCCTCCCGCCTCGCGAGAGCGACCAGGATCGGCGCGATAGAATCGCTCGAAGATTCGCGGGAGTTGTGCCGCACCGATCCCCGTCCCCGTATCGCGCACACCGATCCAATCGCCGTCCGTCGCCGATTCCGAGAAGAGCACGACCTCACCATTCACCGTATGGCGCAACGCGTTTTCCGCCAGGTTGCTGAGTATCTGGCGGGTGGCAGTGGTGTCGGCGTAAATGTGGGGTGCATCAGGCGCCTCCTCTACCCGCATCGCGACGCCTTTCGCCTGCGCGGCCGCCCGAAGTGGGCCGGCAATTTCCTCGGCAAGCGCTGCAAACCGCTGCTCGACGGGGTTGGGGAGCCACCCGCCAGACTCAATTCGCGATAGGTCGAGCAGATCATCAACGATGCGCTGCATTCGTTGAACGTTGCTGGCCACCATCCCGAGAAACTGGCGTCGCAACGCAATCGGCAGTGCCTCGTCCGTCAGCGTCTCCACAAACCCTGACACCACGGTGAGTGGCGTACGGAGTTCATGCGACACATTGGCCACGAAATCGCGACGGACGGACTCCAGTAGGCGAAACGGCGTGAGGTCGTAGAGCGCCAGCACCGCGCCGCCGGCGGGCAAGGGCCGGGCCGTCAACGACAGCGTGCGATCATCGACACGGACTTCATCCGGTTCGGCTTCTCGCCCAGAGAGCACGTCGACAAGCGCGGCTCGCAACGCCCGATCACGCGGCAGGTATTCGGCCGGGAATGGCACCGGCTCGCTCAGTCGCAGGAGTCGTCTGGCGGTATCGTTGATGCGGACCACCTGTTTCCGCGCATCGACCGCGACGACCCCTTCATTCAGCGACTCGGTGAGGGCCATCAGCAACTCTTCTGCGGCGGCCAACTCCTGTCGTCGCGCCGACAGTTGATCGGCCAGCTGTCGCAGGGAGTCCGCAAGGCCGCCCGCCTCGTCATAGGGTGCCAACGACGCTCGCCGCGACAACCAACCGCCAACCAAGGCGCGCGCCACGTCATCGAGCTCCTCAAGCGGTCGTCGGACGGATTCCGCCACGACACTAGCCCCGAGGGCGCCAACCACGACGGCGAATCCGGCGGCGGCAAAGATGTTTACACCTTGGGCGACCGCAAAGAGCGCCGTCGCCACAGCCAGTGCGATGACGAAGGTGATCTTCGAGAGGAGACGAGATGTGCCTCGCACGTGGCGGGTGCGTCAGCTGCCCCGCGCTGCAGCCGCGCGGAGGCGATAGCCGAATCCCCGGACCGTTTCAATCAGGTCACCAGCGACCCCCAACTTTGTGCGCAGGCGTTGGATGTGCATGTCAACGGTGCGCGTCTGAATGTCCGGAGCCGCCTCCCATACGGTCTCAAGCAGGTGCGCGCGTCCTTGCACACGTCCGCGGCGCTCGGCAAGCGTCAGCAACAGCTTGAACTCCGTCGGGGTCAGTTCCACCGGCTGATTCTCGACCAGCACGGTCATGGCGGCGCGATCAATTCGCAGCGGGCCAATGATAAGGCTGTCTGCTGTCGCCGCCGGAATGTTGCCGGCCCGACGCAAGATGGCTCCAACGCGCAAGACCAGCTCGGCGGGACTGAACGGTTTGGTGAGATAATCATCAGCGCCGAGCGACAGCCCTCGAATGCGATCCGGCTCTTCGCGACGAGCCGTCAGCATCAGGACGGCCACGTCACGGGTGGCTTCGTCACCGCGAAGCACCTCCAGCACATCGAAGCCGGACATTCCCGGCAGCATCAGGTCGAGCACGATGAGCGAGTACCGTTCCCGTCGTACCGCTTCGAGTGCATCCTGACCGGTCGACGCCGTGGCCAGACGATAGCCGGCTTTTCCGAGATGGTACGCCACCAGGGCCACGATGTCGGGCTCGTCGTCAACAACAAGGATGCGTTCGACGGAAGACGGTGCAGGATTCATGCGGCTCAGATGTCGGCTGGCGCTGTCGGTACGAACGCCGGCGTGGGCGACGCCGCGCGCGCCAGATGACGCGCGGTGAGGCGCCGATGGATTTTGGCGACGATCATCTCGATCGCCACGGTATTACTGCCACCTCGCGGGACAATCACGTCGGCGTACCGCTTGCTGGGTTCCACAAACTGCAGGTGCATCGGTTGCACGGTGGTCAGGTATTGCTCCAGCACCGACTCCAGCGTGCGACCGCGCACCGCCGTGTCCCGGCGAATGCGACGGATCAAACGGATGTCAGGATCGGCATCCACGAACACCTTCACATCGCACAGCTCACGCACTGCGGGGTCCGAGAGTAGCAGGATCCCGTCGATGACGACCACGTCAGCGGGTTCAATGGCCCGCGTTCGTGTGCTGCGAGAATGTGAGGCGAACTCGTACACCGGCATCTCCACCCGCTCACCGCGCGACAGCGCCGCGAGATGGGCGGTCAGGAGCTCCACGTCAAAGGCATCCGGATGATCCCAGTTGACATGCTGCAACTGCTGGAGCGTCAGGTGGCGGAAGTCGCGGTAGTACGCATCCATTTCCAGGAATGCGACCGAGGCGTCCGGAAGCGCCTCGGCAACCTTGCGGGCTACCGTGGACTTCCCGGATCCAGTCCCGCCCGCAATGCCGATGATGAGCGGCTTCACAACGGTGGAACTCGCACTGCCGAATCTGATTGCAACACCACGATGAACATCCTGCCTGAGGGTCGTGTCAGGCCTGCCACGACCGAGTAACGATTACGTATCGGTGGCCCGGTCCGACGTTGAATACATGGAACTTCGCGGCCGACGGCGGGCCGGGGGAGGGGTGCCGCCGGATTCGGCCGCATTCAATCGGCGGCTACGGGTGGAGCGGGTGCTGGACGGTCACTAGCATTCGCCCATGAGACCACGGTGCGGGTTGGTGTACCCCCTTCGGATTGGCAGACGGCGGGCGGCAACGCTCGGGGCCCTGATGCTGTCGGTCAACGGGTGGGCGTCGGCCCTCAGCGCCCAAGGGGCCGATCGATACGATCTGGTGGTGGCCGCGACCACCGATGTGCACGGTCGCCTGCGCGCCTGGGACTACTACGCGAACGCTGCGGACCCGACACGAACGCTGGCCGGCGCGGCCACCATCGTCGATTCCCTGCGCCGAGCCAATCCCGGGCGGGTGGTGCTGGTGGATGGCGGCGACCTGCTGCAGGGCAATCCGCTGTTGTTTGTGGCCGCCAAGGTCAATCAGCCTCCTGTTCATCCGGCCATTGCCGCCATGAACGTCATGCAATACGACGCGGCAGTCCTGGGCAATCACGAGTTCAACTACGGCGTGCCGTTGCTCAAGCGTGCGGTGTCCCAAGCGGCCTTTCCGTTCCTGGCCGCCAATGTGCGCGACGCCGGTGGCACGCCCTTTGTGGCACCGATGACGATGATCACGCGGCGTATGCCGCGCGGCGGTGTGGTGCGTATCGGCATCATTGGCGGTACCACACCGGGCTCCATGGTGTGGGACGCGGAAAACCTGCGCGCGGCGCGACTGACCATCACGGATATCATTCCCGCGGTGCGGCGCTCCGTTGCGGATGCGCGACGTCAACGGGCCGATGTCATCGTGGTGCTGCTGCATTCCGGGCTTAATGAAGAGGCCACCTACGATACCGTCGCCACGCAGTTGCCGTCGGAGAACGTGGCGGCGCGATTGCCGCGCGAAATTGATGGCATCGACCTGGTCGTCTATGGTCATTCCCACCGTGAGCTCGTCGACTCGACAATCAATGGCGCCCTGCTCATGCAGCCGCGCAATTGGGCGGCCAGTGTGGCGGTCGCGTCACTCACGATGGAACGCCTCCGCGGTCGGTGGCATGTTGCGGCGCACCGAGGACAGTCGGTGCGCGTGGCGGGACATGCCGAGTCGCCCACGGTGCTTGCCGCGACAACCGCCTCCCATCAGGCGGCGGTGGCGTGGGTGATGGCGCCGGCTGGTCGCACCACCGTGGCGTGGCGGGCGGATAGCGCCCGCGTTGCGGATATGCCCGTGACCGACCTGGTGAACGAAATCATGCGGCGCGCCACCGGCGCGGATCTGTCCGCCACGGCCGCGTTCTCAATTGATGCGGGGCTGGACAGCGGCATCATCACCATCGCAGCGCTGAGCAAGCTCTACCCATACGAGAATCTGCTCCGCGCCGTGAAGATTTCCGGTGCGCAGTTGCGCGCCTACCTTGAACACTCGGCGCGCTACTATCGGTCGCTTGACGCGAATGGCCGAGCGCCCGCCGATGGCATTGTTGATCCGGCGATCCCGGGATTCAATTTCGATGTGGTGGCCGGCGCGGACTACACGATTGATCTTGCGCGCCCCCTGGGGTCGCGCCTCGTCAGGCTGACGGTGCACGGCCGCACGGTGGCGCCCACGGATTCGTTCACTATGGCGCTCAACAGCTATCGCGCCAGTGGTGGTGGCGGCTACACGATGTTGGTGGGCGCGCCGGTGGTGTATCGGCGCGACGTCGACATCCGACAGCTGGTGATCGACGAAGTGCAGCGGGTCGCCTCGCTGGGCAAGGCGCTGATCCCGGCGGAGTACGCGACGCGCAACTGGACGCTCGAACCGGCGGCTGCGCGCGGGGCGGCGTTTGCGGAGCAGATGCGCGGTCGCCAATCGGAGGCGTCCGGCAGTGCACCGTCACCGACCTCCCGAACCGCGTCCGTTACGCCACCTGGTGGCCGCCCAACCGGCATGGTGCGCGTGATTGCTTTCAGCGATTTTCACGCCGCGCTCCTTCCTTCGGGAGAACCGGGACGGGAAACGGGCGGCGCGGTGGCACTGTCGGCGGCGATTCGCCGCGCACAGCGAGAATGCACGGGCACCTGTCGCAGCGTGGTCATTCATGCGGGTGACTTGTTCACCGGACAGCCGGCCTCTGATTGGGATGCCGGACGGCCAACTGTTGCCGTGATGAATCGTCTGGACGTGGCGGCCGGCGCCCTGGGCAATCACGAGTTCGATTTCGGGCAGGACACGCTGCGAAAGCGCTCGGGCGAATTGCGTCATCGACTGCTGGCGGTGAACGTGCGTGATCGGAGCAACCGCATGCCACCATGGGTGCGCGACGACACCGTGGTCAGTCGCGACGGTATCCGCATTGGCATTGTCGGTGCGGCCGGGACACATACGAGCACCACGACCAAGCGCCGCAACGTGGCCGATCTCACGTTTGTCGATCCGGCTCCGTTGATCAGTGAGCGCATTCGGACGTTGCGCGCGTCCGGCGCGCAGGTGGTGGTGGCGGTGATTCACGACGGCGGTCGCTGCGAGGCCGGCACCGCCACGGAGTGTCATGGCGGTGGCATCGACGTGGCGCAACGGTTGACCGAGCGGCCCGACGCGTTCATCATCGGGCACTCCCACGTCAACGTGGATTTGCGGATCAATGGATTCCCGGTGGTGGAGCCGGCGTCGAGTGGTCGCGCCATTCAGGTGGTCGATATCCCACTGGAAGGCGGCGATGCTGTATCCACTTTGCGCACGATTGCCGCGGCCGACAGTGTCGGTGCCGATCCGATGGTCGATTCGATCGTTCGCGCGGCGGTGGTTCGCGTGAGAGGTCGGATGAATCGACCGGTCGCCACCATGGCAGTGGCCATGCCAAGAACGGGGAATCAGTACGGACTGGGGAACCTGGTTGCTGATGCGGCCCGGATCATGGGCAACGGCGATTTCGGCGCCTGGAACAACGGCGGGATTCGGGCTGACGTGCCGTCAGGGCTGATCACATACGGTGGCGTCCATGCCATCTCGCCATTCGGAAACGTCCTCGTGCGCCTCCGGGTCCGTGGGGACCAGGTTCGCGCCATGGTAGAGCGAGGACTCCTACGCGGCCGCCCGGATATCCATGTGAGTGGGCTGCTGGTGGACTTCGATCCCGCAAGGCCCCAGTGGGATCGTGTCGTCCATCTGACCACCAGCGATGGCACGCCGCTGGTCAGTACGCGACTTTACACCATGATCATCAACGATTTCATGCTGGACGACCCGGACAATAGTGACCGCCTCACCTCGGTTTCGCAGGAGGTGCTGACGATTCGCGATATCGACGCCGTTGCCGGGTATCTGACGCGGCAACCGCAGCCCGTGCGGTCCAGCGCAACGCCGCGCATCCGTACCGTCGCGCCGGGCGGGATTCGATGAACGCCCCGACCGACGTGCGGGTGTATGTGAACGAACGCGGCGTCAGCGTGCCGATCGGATCGCATGCACTGGATGCAGTACGCGCGCTCTTTCCCGATCAGGCTGAGGCCATTGGTGCCGGCGTCTCACGATTGACGGATAGCCGTGGGCTGCCGGTGCCGCACGATACGCGGCTGACCGGTGGTGCGATCTTCCGCGTGGTACCGGTGCGTGATCGCACGGAGGATGGCGCGTGATTGAACTGTCCGCCGCCTTCACCGAAATCCTGCAGCGGATGCCCAAGGCGGAGCTGCATTGCCATCTGGACGGCTCGTTGCGACCGTCAACGCTGCTGGATCTGTCAATTCAGCAATCACGCCCGATGCCGGTGTCCACGGCCGCGGCGTTGGGCGACTGGATGCGGGTGGATGATGCGCACAATCTGACGGAATACCTGGCGCGTTTCGAGATCACGTTGGCCGTCATGCAGGACGCGGCATCGATTGAACGCATTGCGCACGAGTTGGTACTGGATGCCGCACTCGATGGCGTGCGGTATATCGAGGTGCGCTTCTGCCCGGCACTGAATACGCGCGGCGGACTGTCGCTGGACGACGTGGTGGCGGCCGTGCTCCGTGGGTTGGCTCGCGGCGAGGCCGAGTGCGGCACGTTGGCGCGCGTCATTATTTGCGCCTTACGAAGCCTCCCCTGGCCACACGCCATGGAAATGGCCGAGCTGGCGGTGGCGTTCAAGGAGCAGGGGGTTGTTGCGTTTGACCTGGCCGGCGGCGAGTTGGGGAATCCGGCGCACCTGCACGCGCTGGCCTTTGACTTCGCCCGCGCCAACGATGTGGCGGTCACGGTGCACGCGGGCGAGGGAGATGGCGCGCATTCCATTCGCGAGGCGGTGCATCGCTGTGCCACCGACCGCATTGGCCACGGGACGCGGTTGCACGAAGACCCGTCGCTGGAAGCATACGTGGTCGATCGTCAGATTCCGCTGGAAGTGTGCCCAACCAGCAATGTGCAGACGCGCGTGGTGCCGACGTTTGGCGAGCACCCACTGGTGCGGTATCAGCGACTGGGAGCGGTGGTCACGATCAGCACGGACAACCGATTGATGAGCGGTGTGTCACTGACCGACGAGTACGTGCGGTGTGCACAGCATCTCTCGTACGGTTTGGCCGATCTGACGGCATTGTCACTGGCGGCGTTCGATGCGGCATTCCTGCCGCAGGTGGAACGGCAGCGACTGCGCCATGCGGCCGAACGTGACATCCGGCAACTGTTGGCCGATGCGCATCCCGCCGTGCTGTCGTGGGGCGAGAGCGAATGAGCGCGCCGGTTGCGCGTAGCGGTCCCGGCTCCGCCGAGGCCCGCATCGCTGCGGATTACGTGCGGCAACGCGTGGGGTCGGGTTTCCGAACTCCCGTGTGCGGCATTGTGCTGGGGTCGGGCTTGGGCGGGTTGGCAGCGAAAATGGAGCACGCCACGCGCATTCCGTTTTCCCATGTACCGGGATTCCCCAACGCCACGGTGGCCGGTCACGCCGGTCAGTTGATTGTCGGCACACTGGCCGATCGCCCCGTGGTGCTCATGGCAGGTCGATTTCACATGTATGAAGGGCATGATGCCGCGTTGGCGGCGTTCCCGGTGCGCGTAATGCAGGCGCTGGGTGCCCCCGTCTATCTCGCATCCAATGCAGCCGGCGGCGTGCGACGCACGTTTTCCCCGGGCGACCTGATGGTGATTGCCGATCACATGAATCTCATGTTTCGCAATCCGCTGTCGGGGCCGCTGGAAGCGGGCGATGAGCGGTTCCCGGATATGTCCGAGCCGTACGATCGCGAACTGCAGACGCTGCTGCATGATGCGGCGCGCGCGGTCGGGGTGTCGTTGCAGGTGGGTGTGTACTGCGGCCTGCTGGGACCAACCTACGAGACGCCCGCCGAGGTTCGGATGTTGGAGCGACTTGGCGTTGATGCCGTTGGTATGTCCACGGTCCCCGAGGTGGTGGTGGCGCGTGCCATCGGGATGCGCGTGGCCGCCGTCTCGTGCATTACCAACAAGGCCGCCGGACTCTCATTGCAGCCCCTTGAGCACAGTGAAGTGGTGGAGACCGGAAAGGCAGTCGCCGCCGATTTCGAGGCGCTGGTGGTGGAGTTTTTGCGCCGACTGTAGGCGGGGATTTGAAGACGGGAGAATGGAGACGGCAGACGGGAGACGTCCGGATGGCTGGATGTCTTCAGTCTCCCGTCTCCATTCTCCCGTCTTTACTTGCGCGCTTTCGGCAGGCTGGAAAGCCGGCTCTTAAACGCCTGAAACGCCCGTGAATCGCGCGTGAGCGACTTGAGCACCACGGGATTGATCTTGGCAATCTCCGCTTCCGTGGCCGCGACGCGGCTTTCCTCGACCGGGTGCGAGGCGAAGAAGTTGTCCACCGCACTGGGATTCGTCTTGCGCACGGCAATGAGCGTGCGGAACATGCTGGGCATGCCGCGCGGGTCGATCCCGGCTCGGGTGACAAAGGTGACGCCGAATTTGTCCGCCTCGGCTTCGTCGTCACGACTGAATTTCGCAAAGGCGGCACCGCCGGCCACGTTGATGGCCGCACTGCCGGCGCCGCTGTTGCACACCGACGGTGCGATGATGCATCCCAGCGTGACCCCGACATTCGCGCGCTGCTGGTCACGCATTTGCAGCATGCTGTGCCGTCGGGTGACGTGGGCAATCTCGTGCCCGATGACGCCGGCCAACTCCGACATGTTCGCGGTGTGTTCGATCAGGCCGCGATACACGTAGATGTGTCCACCGGGTACCGCAAAGGCGTTGATGTCGGTCTGGTCGACCACCTGGAACGACCATTTGAGACTCCGGTCGTCGGACACGCGGGCAATGGAATCGCCGAGCAGGGTGATGTACCGCGCCACTTCGGGGTCCTGGATGAGCGGCAACTGCTGCGCGACCTGTGTGGCGTAGTCATTGCCGAGGTCCACTTCCTGCTGCGTGGACGCCAGACAGCCGCTGGTCGAAATCATCGCCACGGCGGCGGCGAGCGCGAGGGGGGGGCGCATCGTTGCTCGTGTCATTGGGGTACGTCTCATCACGAAAGGGTCACTGTGTCGCATATTAGAGTCTGTACCCGACGGCGGTGATTTTGAGCCATCCGCCTCCGACGTTTCAGTCCTCCAACTGCCGGATTGCCGTGAAGCTACTGACACTTGCCAGAGACTTGCAGCGGCGGAAAGCCCGGGAACGGCAGGGTTGCTTCGTGGCGGAAGGGGTGCGGTCGGTGGAAGCGCTGCTCGCCTCACCGCTGTCGATCGTGGGGCTGCTGGTCACCGACGACGTGGCCGAGGACCCGAGAGGTGCCGAGCTGTTGGTCGTGGCGGAGGGTCTCCGGGTGCCGGTCAAGGTGGTGACGCGTGCCGATCTGGAGAGCGCTGCCAGCACTGAGTCGCCGCAGGGGGTGCTGGCCATCGGGGAAATCCCGGAGCTGCCCTTGGAGGCCCCCGCAGGTCCGACCGCCCGCTATCTGCTTCTGGACGCCATCCAGGACCCGGGAAACGTGGGCACTATCGTGCGGACGGCGGCGGCCTTGGGTGTCACCGCCACGATCGCCCTGCCGGGAACCGTTGACCTATGGAACGCCAAGGTCGTCCGTAGCTCGATGGGGGCCCTGTTCGTGCACCCCGTCCCAGCGGCAACGTGGGAGGAGGTCACGGCATTCCTCGATGCTCATGACATCGCCTGCTGGGCGGCGGACGCGGACGGACTCGTGATCGACTCGTCGGAGGTGCTGCGTCGAGATGCCCTGCCTGCGCGATTGGCGCTGGTGGTCAGCAACGAAGGCGCCGGGCTTTCAGCACAGGCGGCGTCATGCGCATCGCGGCGGGTCGCGATTGGCATGGCTTCGAATGTCGAGTCGCTGAACGTGGCTGTGGCCACCGGCATACTGCTGCATGCGCTGCGTCCGGGCTGACGTCCGGAAGGTCGCAGGCAGGACTTCCCACTCATGATGCTGCCACTGACTGCCGAATTCGCTGCGATGGTGCTGTTGCCGATCTTTGCGATCGGCGCGTCCATCGGCTCGTTCCTCAACGTGTGCATTGCCCGCTGGCCCGCCGAGTTGAGCGTGGTCAAACCGCGATCACGGTGTCCCAAGTGCGAACGGCCGATTGCCTGGCACGAGAACATCCCCGTCGTCAGCTGGATGTTGCTGCGCGGCAAATGTCGCGGCTGCGGGCTGCCCATCTCGATGCAGTACCCGGCCGTGGAGCTGCTGGTGGCGCTGGGCTGGGTGGCGAGTGTGGTGACGTTTGGCGTAACGTTCGAAGCCCTGCGGATGGCGATCTTCGGCACGATCCTCTTCGGCATCGCCGTCACGGACGCCAAGCACTACCTGATCCCCGACGGCTTCACGATTTCCGGGCTTGTTCTGGTGCTCGGGATGGCGGTCGCCAATTTCTTCGTGGGTGAGACCTCCCAGTTTGCCACGCCCTGGCCGGCGTTGCTTGGGGCGTGCGTGGGTGCCGGGGCGATCACGATTATCGGATGGCTGGCGGAAGTTGCGATGAAGCGCGAAGCCATGGGGTTCGGGGATACGACCCTGATGGCGGTGGTCGGCGCCGCACTGGGCCCGGAGCGCGCACTCCTGACGATTATCGGTGGCGCGTTCGTTGGCGCGCTCTTCTTCCTGGTGTTTGTCGGACCGGTCGTGTGGGTGCGCAGCAAACGGAATGGCACGCCGTTCGAGTTTCCTGATGTGCCGTTCGGCGTGTTCCTTGCGCCGGCCGCGATGCTGGCCTTGCTTTGGGGTGATCGCCTCATCGTCTGGTACGTGCAGCGCGCATTCCCCACGTGAATAACCGCACCCAAGAAGATTCCCGCCATCGCCGCCAGGTGACCATCGACCGTCCCGCCGTGAGCCGTCGTGTGGTCATGGTGGCGGTCACGCTGCTGACCATCGCCTGCGGTGATCGTCGTCCCAAGGGCGACGGTCCGTACGCCAGTATTGTGTCCGACGCCGTGCCGCGCATCGAGCAGCAGTTGGGCCTGACCTTCAAGACGCCGCCCAGACTGCAGACTCGTTCCCACGACGACGTGGCGAAGTTCGTGATGCAGCAGCTCACCAGTGACCGCGCGAAGAAGCAGATCGACGGGCAGCAGAGTGCCTATCGCGTGCTGGGGCTCTCGCCCGATACGCTCGACCTCGGCGCGCTGCTTCAACGGTTGCTGGAGGAGCAGGTGATCGGCTACTACGATCCCTCCACCAAGGTGCTGTACGTGGTGGATGGCGCGCCGAAGGCGCTGCTGCAGCAGACGGTGACGCATGAGTTGGTGCATGCGTTGCAGGACCAGTATGTGCGGGTGGACTCGATTCAGGCACAGACGGATGACGCGGATCGGCAAGGGGCCGCCCAGGCCATCCTTGAGGGGCAGGCCGTGTACACCCAGCTGCTGGTCGATCCCAATTCCGGTCCGGTGATCCGGATGCCGGGGGGGTGGGATCGCATTCGCGATGTGATTCGCGATGGTCAAGGCGGCATGCCGGTGTTCGCGTCGGCGCCGCGCGCTGTTCGCGAGGGGCTGCTGTTCCCCTATCTGGGCGGTGCGGATTTCGTGCGACGCTTTGCCGAGAAGCGCCCCATGAAGGAGCTGCTCACCGACCTGCCGGTTTCGTCCCGTCAGATTCTGAATGACGCGGCGTATTTCACCGACGACAAATCGAAACGGGAAGTGCCAACGCCCGTGACGTTGCCGCCGCCATCGTCCGGCACGGTGATCTACGCCAACAGCTTCGGCGAGTTCGAGACGCGATTGGTGCTGGTGCAGCACCTCAAGGACGAGGCACTGGCCCGACGTGGCGCAGGCGGTATCGATGGCGATCGGTACGCGGTTATTCGCACGACGCAGGGCGACGCGCTGGCCTGGGCGAGCGTCTGGGATACCTCGGTGGACGCGGCGGATTTCATGGACCTGCTGGCGGACGCTGCACGGCGCCGATACGACATGAGGCGCCAGGCGGTCGCCGAAGGCGCGACCGTGCGACGGCTTGATGTGCCGGCCGGCAAGACGCACGGCGCCCGTACGGTGACGCTGTCGGTGGAACAGCGGCAGGGTCGCCCCGTAGTATTCTTCATGGACACTCCTGCGGGAATCAGCACGACGCTGATCGATCCGGCGCGCCTGACGATCGGACACTGAGCGCATGATGCAGACCGCATGATGCAGACCGCATGACGCAGACCGCATGACGACGGTGGACACGACGCCGTTGGCGCTGCGCATTACGGCGGACGATGAGATCAAGCGCGTCCGTCTTGTGCGGATGAAGCGGGTGGCCACGGTGATGTTGGTCGTGGTCGCATTGCTCTACCTGGTGGCTCGTTTGTACGAGACCCGATTCCCCTGGGTTGGCTACGTACGCGCCTTCGCCGAGGCGGCCATGGTGGGGGGGATTGCCGACTGGTTCGCCGTGACGGCGCTGTTCCGGCACCCGCTGGGCATTCCCATTCCGCACACGGCCATCGTCCCGGCGCGCAAGGATCGTATTGGCACGGCGCTTGGCAACTTTGTCCAGCGCAATTTCCTCACGCGCGAGGTGGTCGCATCCAAGCTGGCGGGCATGAAGCTTGGCGAGCGCGCCGCGACGTGGTTGTCGCAGCCTGAGAACAGCCGGCGACTGGCCCGTATGGTGGCGCGCGGCCTGCATGGTGCCGCCAGTGTCATGCGTGACGACGACGTGCAGCAGGTGGTGGATCGTGGCATCGTGTCGCGACTACGGACCTTGCAGGTCTCACCGCTGCTGGCGCGCATCTTCGAGCTCTTTACGGCCGGCGGTCGCCATCAGGCCCTGTTGGATGATGCGCTGCGCCTTGCGGCGCGTTTTCTGGAAGAAAACGAAGACGTTATTCGCGAACGGGTGAAGGCAGAAAGTCCGTGGTGGGTGCCTGGCGCAGTCGAGGACAAGTTGGGCGATCGCGTGGTCAGTGGCGTAGAGAAGACGCTGGTGGCGGTGGCGGCCGATCCCGCGCATCCGCTGCGCCAGCGCTACGACGAAGCGGTGGATCGCTTTGTGGTGTCGTTGCGGGAGAACCCGACGGTCATCGCCCGCGCGGAGCAGATCAAGCTGGAGTTGCTGGCGCATCCCGCCGTCGGCGATTTCTCACGCAGCGTATGGGACGATCTCAAGACCCGCCTGACGGGGTACGCCGAGCGGCTTGCCGACGACGTGGAGACCGAACCCGATCAGGTGGAGCGGTGGTTGTCGGGACTCGGCCAGAAGGTGCTGGCCGATCCGGATCTGGCGGCCAAGGTGAACGGATGGGTTGTGGAACTGGTCACGTATGCCGTTGAACAGGCGCGCGAAGAAGTGGCCAAACTGATCGCCACGACGGTGGGCGCGTGGGATGCCAACGCGACCTCACGGAAGATCGAACTGCAGATCGGGCGCGATCTGCAGTTCATTCGCATCAACGGGACGCTGGTGGGCGGGATGGTCGGGGTGCTGCTGCATCTGATCGCGGTGCGTTTCGCGGTCTGACGTCCGCCGGATCCTCCGAGAGCGGTGCGCTGTCGGCGTGGTGCGCGTTGGGCAGCGGAAGCAGGGCCAGATGGAATACCTCGTCCATCGTGCTGGCAAAGGTGAAGGCCATCTTGTCGCGCACTTCCTGCGGCACATCACGCACGTCCTTCTCGTTCCCCTTGGGGAGAATGACTTCGCGCAGTCCCGCGCGATACGCGGCCAGCACTTTCTCCTTCACGCCGCCAATCTCCAGGACTTTGCCGCGCAACGTCACCTCGCCGGTGAGGGCGAGATCCCGGCGCACCGGGCGACGGGACAAGGCGCTGGCCAAGGCCAGCGTCACCGCGATGCCGGCGGATGGGCCATCCTTGGGAATCGCGCCGGCGGGAAAATGCAGGTGCAGATCGGCTTCACGAAACTCGCCATCGTCGATGCCCAGCGGCACCGACCGCGACCGCACGAACGAATATGCGGCGTCAACCGACTCGCGCATCACCTCACCCAACTGCCCGGTGACCGTGAGCTTGCCGGTACCCGGCATGCGCAGCGCTTCAATGGTGAGCAAGTCGCCGCCCATGTTGGTCCAGGCCAGCCCGGTGACCGCGCCGATTTCCGGTTCCTGCTCGGCCGCCTCGTTGGTGAATCGGGGCGTGCCAAGAATTTCCTCGATGCGCGCGATCGACATCTCCCACAGCGCATCATTGCCATCGGCCTTTGCGCGCGCACGCTTGCGCAGCAGCGATGCCAGCGAGCGTTCAAATGTTCGCAGGCCCGCCTCACGCGAATAGCGGCTGGTGATGAAACCGAGCGCGGCCTCCGACACGTGAATGTCCTCGACCGTCAAGCCGTGATCCGCAAGCAGGCGCGGCATCAGATATCGCTGCGCGATCTCGACCTTCTCCTCGATCGTGTACCCCGCGATGCGAATCACCTCGAGTCGATCGCGCAACGGGCCGGGAATGTCATGCAGGCTGTTGGCCGTGCAAATGAACAGCACGCTCGACAGGTCGAACGGCAGGTTGAGATAGTGATCGACAAAACTCGAGTTCTGCGAGGGGTCGAGCACTTCCAGCATCGCCGCCGTCGGGTCGCCGGAATTGCCGCCGTTGGTCATCTTGTCGATCTCATCGATCATGATGACCGGATCGCGCACGGCCACGCGCCGCAGGGCCTGCAACAGCAACCCGGGCATGGCGCCCACATAGGTGCGGCGATGACCGCGAATCTCCGCTTCGTCGCGCACGCCGCCCACGGAAATGCGATAGAACTCGCGCCCGATGGCCTTCGCGATGGCCTCGCCCAGCGACGTCTTGCCGGTGCCCGGCGGACCCACGAAACAGAGAATCGGGCCACTGGGATCGCCGCCGCGCAGCTTGCGCACAGCGAGGTATTCGGTGATGCGCTCCTTGGCTTCATCAAGCCCGTAGTGTCGATCTTCCAAGGCCTGTTCGACGCGTGAGAGCGTGATTTCCTGATCGTCGGCCGTGCGGGCGTTCCACGGCAACGCCAGCACCCAATCCAGATACGTCCGGAGCACCTGATATTCGCTGGACGCCGGTGAGAGCATGCGCAGCCGTTCCGTTTCGCGCCGCGCTTCCTGCACCACCCGCTCCGGCAGTCCGGCTTCCTCGATCTTGCGCAGCAGGTCGACCGATTCCTTCTCGTTCGGATCGGCTTCACCGAGCTCGGATTGAATGGCGCGCAGTTGCTGACGCAGGTAGAACTCGCGCTGGTGCTGCTCGATCTTGATCTCCGTCTGCTTCTTCACGTCGTCCATGACGCGCGCGCGCGCCACTTCGCGCTCGAGCCGAGACAGGATGAATCGGATGCGCTGCCCGATGTCGAGGCGCTGCAACACTTCTTCCTTGTCGATGATGCGCAGGTTCATGTTCGTGGCGGCGAGATCGGCAAAGCGACCCGGGTCGGACACGTTCATCTTGAGAATCTGCGGCACTTCGCTGGGGATGCGGTCCACCAGTTCGGCCAGCGTTTCTGCGGCGGTCACGGTGCGCGCCACGAGTTCGTCCAGCTCCGAGGCATCGGCCGGTGTTTCCTTCGCCCCCTGCACCTGCGCGATGGCGTACGGTGTGACCTGGTCGATGGCATCAATGGTGATCCGACGCAGCCCCTGCAGCGTGATCTGGATGGTCTCGCCCGGCAAGTTGATGCGCTCATGCACCCGGGCGGCCACGCCCACGCGACCGACGAATTTGTGCGGGTCGACCGCGTCGTCTCCATCGCCGGACGCCACGACCAACGCCACCACCAGCCCCGATTCCTCGTGCGCGCGCAGCAAGGCCAGATTTTCTGCGGCGCCCATTTGCACGGCAATGGTTCCCAGCGGGTACACGATGGTGGACCGCAAGGCCATCAGCGGCAACGTCGGTGGCAACTCGGCGCGGAGGATCTCTTCCTTCCGCTGGCCGCGGGGCATCGCAATGGCCGGAAAACGCGGATTAGTGGACGACACGGGACGGATGGGAGGGTGGAGACCGCGACCTGAGCGCAATTTATTGTGCCATGGGTCACGGGAAACGCGTGTTTCCGACGCAAGTTGCGCTCCCGGTGGCCCCTTTCGTCACCCCCCCGGCCACAACCGGTACGCGAAAGTTCGCCCACCGGGTCCGGTTGTACCCATCCTCGGCGGCCGTTAGCCTTTCCAGACTATGTTCGACGAACTATCCGACAAACTCGGCAACGTCTTCGCCAAGCTGCGAGGACGCGGCGTCCTGACCGACGCCGACATCAAGGACGGTCTGCGTGAGGTCCGCCGCGTCCTCCTTGAAGCCGACGTGAATTTCGCCCTCACCCGTGAGTTCCTGGAACGGGTGGAGAAGAAGGCCGTGGGCGTGCTGCAAATCAAGACGATCCAGCCTGCCCAGCAGCTGGTGAAGATCGTCCATGACGAGCTGACGGCGATGCTGGGCGAACGTCGCGAAGGGCTCAAGATCAGCACGGTGCCCCCGACGATCGTGATGATGGTCGGTCTGCAGGGATCGGGTAAGACCACCACGGCCGGCAAGCTGGCGCGACGGTTGATGGCCGAAGGGAAGTCCACCCGCTTGGTCGCGGCCGACGTGTATCGCCCTGCCGCCATCGATCAGCTTGAGACCCTTGGCAGCGCGCTCAACGTACCGGTGTACGCCGATCGCACCACGCAGGATGTGGTAAAGATCGCCAAGGCCGGCATCGATCAGGGCGTCCGCGCGCGGGAGCGCGTGGTGATCATCGATACGGCGGGTCGACTGCAGATCGACGCCGACATGATGGATGAGCTCAAGCGGCTCAAGGCGGCCATCAAACCCGACGAGATCCTGTTTGTCGCCGACGGCATGACGGGTCAGGAAGCGGTGAAGATCGCGCAGGGATTCGATGCCGCGCTGAATATCACGGGCGTCATCCTGACCAAGCTGGATGGCGACGCGCGCGGCGGTGCGGCGCTTTCGATCTATGGAGTGCTCAAGAAGCCCATCAAGTACATCGGTGTCGGCGAGAAGCCGGATGCGCTTGAAGAGTTCCATCCCGAGCGCATGGCCGGACGCATTCTGCAGATGGGCGACATTGTCTCGCTCGTGGAGAAGGCGCAGGAATCGTTTGACGCCGTGGAAGCGAAGCGGATGGAGAAAAAGGTCCGCAAGGAAGGGATGGACCTTGAGGACTTCCTGTCGGCCATGCGGCAGATGCAGAAGCTTGGACCGATGGAGAACCTGCTGAAGATGCTGCCAGGTGTGAACAGCAAGATGCTGAAAGACGTGAACATGGATCCCAAGCGGATGAAGCACATCGAAGCGATTGTGCTTTCGATGACTCCGCAGGAGCGCAAGAAGCCGGAGCTCCTCAACGGCTCACGGCGTGCGCGCATTTCCAAGGGCTGCGGACGTCCGGTCAGCGAGATCAACAAGCTGCTGGATCAGTTCCGCGAGATGCAGAAGATGATGAAGAAGATGAGTGGCGGTGGCGGAAAGGGTGGCGGGATGCCGCGCCTGCCGTTTGGTGGCGGCGGTGGCGGGATGTTCGGCATGCGGTAGAGGAGACGTCGCGATGGCTGGAACGTCGATTCGACAACAGGAACTGGAAGCGGCTCGCGTGATGGAGAGTCTGTCGTCGGAGGCGCTGGGTGACCGCCTGCGGCGCGCGCGTATGCGTCAGGGTCGGTCGATCCGCGAGTTGGCTGACGCGGCCGGACTTTCGAAGTCCTCCATCGTTCGCCTCGAGCAGGGTGGCGGCACGTATCCGATGACCATTGTGAAGGTCGCGGCTGCCCTGGGTCTTCACGTGGCGCGGTTGCGGGACCCCGACAGCGCCGGTGACGACCGTCTGGCCGTGCACCGGCTTGACGACGATCGGTGGTACGACCTGACAGACTTTGGTGCCGGACCGCTGGGCGGGGTCGATCGTCCCCTGACGCCGGACGAACGCGCCGAACTGGCTCGCCAAGGGGTCGCTGTGCCGATCGTGGTGCTCGCCTCCAGACTGAGCGACGGCCAGCTGATGTCAAACGTCGTGGAAGTCTACGCGCCGAGTGAGACGCGCGCGCATCCGGGCGAGGAGTTCGTGTACGTGCTGGACGGTGCGGCAACAATCACGGTGGGCTCAACGGTGATTACCCTCGCGCGCGGCGAGAGCCTGGTATTTCGCAGTGCCGAGCCGCACACGTATGCGCCGTTGGAGGGCTCGGTGTTGCCAGCGCGTCTGTTGATGGTACGACTGGACGACCGCGTGCAAGCGCCGTGAGCGCTGGCGCCGTGAGCGCTGGCGCGGTTCAGGTTACCAGAGCGTCCAGGCCTGGCCACGCCGTGAGGTTGTAGCGAACGAGCACATTGAGGTAATGGAGACCGTCGTCGCCGAACTGTTCTTGCACCAACGCGGCGGCACGGGCCACGGCATCCGCATCGGCATAGGGTGGCTCGGCGGTCTCCGGAATCACGCCCTTCTCGTGCGTCACACCCGCCGCGTCCAGAAAGGCAATCTGGATGCCCGGCTCGAGATCGACATACAGCAACTGCAAGAGCTCAAGCTCGTCCTGTGCCGTTTCGGCATTGAGGCGGACGACTTCCTTGGCCAGTCGTTCGGCCGGCCAGGTCACGAGCGTGGCCGCGCGAAACCCGCCGCCCTTGGCGACCAGGCGTTGGGCGTACATGGCCTTGGTCCCCTTGAAATTGGACACCGCGTGCTGGACGAGTGCGATGCGGCGTGCGGTCGGAAGAGCGCGATAGAGCGACGATTTGGACATGGCCAGCAACCTAATCGGCCGACGTACGGTATACTACGCGGCTGGCATCTTTCACCTCCCAACACTTCTCGATACCGATGAACTTCGCACGTTTCGCCCCTGTCCTTTCCGCCTTGGCCGCGATCCTCTGTGCCGCCCCGAATTCGCTGTCGGCGCAAGCCGCGATGACCATGCCAGCGCCGGGAGCCAAGCAGCCCCCCGCGTCGCCGCGCGATTCGCTCAAAGTGACCATCGCCGGCGCCGACATCTCCGTGAACTACGGCCGGCCGTCCAAACGCGGGCGGGAGATCTTTGGCGGATTGGGCGACATGAAGTGGGGTATGGTGTGGCGGATGGGCGCGAACGAGGCCACGGCGTTCACCACCAGCAAGCCGTTGCAGTTTGGCGCGCTGGCCGTGCCGGCAGGCAATTACACCATGCGGGTGCTGCTTGAGGAGAACGGCAAGTGGCAGTTGATCATCAACAAGCAGACCGGCCAGTGGGGCACCGAATACAAGCCCGAGATGGATCTGGGTCGGGTGCCGATGGTGGTGACGCCGATTCCTGCGGTGGTGGAAAAGATGGAGATCACGGTGAAGGCGAATGGGAAAGGGGGAGAACTGGCTGTGGCTTGGGACAAGACGCGTGCCTCAGCGGCCTTCACGGTCAAGTAACCCGTTCCCTTTGAACAGCTTAGCAGGGTAGATCGCGGGCGGAATGGCTCAGTGCAGTAGCGCTGACCGCCCGCCTGTGGCTATTTTTAAAGGCTGTCCCTCGCCCGCTGGAACGCGGGCCCTGAGTGCGCCCCGGAAACGCCGGACGCGCGAAGAGCTCAGGCGGTGGTGCGCCACGTGAGCACGTGTGCGTCGCTGCCATGAATTTCATCGCCAGAGGACCTCGAGATGGCCGTTCGTATTCGTCTCCGCCGTGAAGGGCGGAAGAAGACCCCGATGTACCGCATTGTTGTTGCCGACTCGACCGCTCCTCGCGATGGCCGTTTCATCGAGATCATCGGACAGTATCAGCCGCGCAGCGGCGAGAACGCCCTCAATCTCAAGATCGATCGCGTGCACCACTGGATGAACGTCGGCGCGCTGCCGACGGATACGGTGCGTTCGCTGCTGCGTCGTGCCGGTGTCATGAAGTCACGCCATGAAGCGCGTCTGGCTGCGAAGCTGCAGGCCACCGCCGTCGCCATGCCGAACAGCGAGGCGTAACCTGGTCGAGTACGCGGTAGTTGGGCGAGTGCGTCGCGCGCATGGCGTGCGTGGCGCATGGGCCATCGAACCGATGACTGATGCGCCGGACGTGGTTTTCGCGTCCGGCGTTGTCATTTATGCGGGCGACCGCGAAGGCAAGCTGTCGATGAGTGCCAGCGGCGCGCCCATCGCGCTTACGGTGGTGGACGGACGGCATATGAACAAGGAGTGGCTGGTCCGCGTGCGCGAGGTGCCGGATCGTGATCAGGCCGATCTCTGGCGCGGGCGCTATCTGCTTGTGGACGCGGCACGCCTGCCGGAGCCCGATCCGGACGATGTCTATGTCTCGGCGTTGATTGGCATGCAGGTGGAAATGATTGGCCAGGGCCAGGTTGGTCGCGTGCGTGATGTATACGACGCGCCGCAGGGGCTCTTGCTGGAAGTCGAGACGGCTACCGGGCGGCCCCTGGTCCCCTGGCATCCGGATATCATCGAGCGGGTGGATGAGGAAGCGCGCCTGATCGTGCTCAAACCGCTCGAGGGGTTGTTGGAGTAGGTTTGGCTCCATGCTGCGCATCAACATCGTTACGATCTTCCCGGAATTCTTCGCGGCGCCACTGGCGCTGAGCATTCCCGCCAGGGCGGCGGGGACCGGCGGGGCCTCGTACCATGTGGTCGACTTGCGGGACTTCACGCACGATCGACATCGCACGGTGGATGACTACCCGTTCGGCGGTGGCCCCGGCATGGTGATGAAACCCGGCCCGTTCTATGAGGCCGTTGAGTCACTGCAGGTGACCGCGCCGATTGTGCTGTTGTCACCACGCGGCAAACGATTCGGACACGCGGACGCGGTGCGCTTCGCGGCGGGCACCGAGCTCACGCTGTTGTGTGGCCACTACAAGGACGTAGACGAGCGTGTGGCACAACATCTGGCCACCGAGGAGCTGTCGCTGGGCGACTTCGTGTTGAGCGGCGGAGAACCTGCGGCACTGGCCATCGTGGATGCGGTTGTCCGATTGCTGCCTGGCGCGATGGGTGACATCGAGAGTGCGCGCGGGGATTCGTTCTTCGATCGGGGCATCAGCGCGCCCAGCTACACCCGCCCGGCGGATTTCCGCGGCCTGTCTGTGCCCGACGTGTTACTGGGCGGTGATCATGCCAAGGTGAACGCGTGGCGCGAGGCGCAGAGTCTGGAGCGAACGCGCGAGGCGGAGGCGCGCGATCGTGAGGCGTGGGCGGAACGGAGCACCCTGATTGCGTTGCGCGAAGCGGCCATTCGCGAGGTCGAGCGGGTGCAGGCGGAGAAGGCGGCGAAGAAGGCGCGTAAACGCAAACCAACCGGGTAATATGCGATCGATCCCCCTGATGCTTGTTGTCACGCTGGCTGGTGTCACGCCCGTTCTTGTTGCGGCGCAGACTTCCCCCGTCGAGGCCGTCGTTGCGATCAAGCGGCCGCTCAACCCACTGCCGCCGGAGGCCGCGAGCGCCAACGAGACCCGATTCTCGTTCATCGTGTATGGTGATACGCGTGGGCGTCGGGACGGCATCGATCCACAGTACGAGCATTCGCTGGTGGTGGAGTCGATGCTGGCGACGATCCGGTCGCTCAAGAGCGGTCCCGATCCCGTGCGGTTCGTGCTGCAAAGTGGCGATGCGGTGGTGAACGGCCGCGACCCCAAACAGTGGAACGTGAGTTTTGTGGGACTGATCAATCGGCTCACCACGGAAGCCGGCGTCCCGTACTTTCTTGTGCCGGGCAATCACGATGTCACCGCCGCCTCCGACCTGAACAATGCGGGACGACAGGTGGGATTGAAGAACTACCTGCAGGCCGTGTCAGGATTGATCCCCGCTGACGGTGCGACCCGTCGACTGAACGGCTATCCCTCGTACGCATTTGGCTATGGCAACACGTTTGTCCTCACGATGGATTCCAACATCGCGGATGACTCCACGCAGTTTGCCTGGGCCAGTGCGCAGTTGGCGGGTCTTGATCGCAAACGGTATACGCACGTCGTGGCGTCGTTTCACCATCCGGCGTACTCGTCGGGTCCGCATGGAGCGGCCATCGTGGAAGGGCCCACCGCCGCCATTCGCGCGCGCTATATGCCGCTGTTTCGACGGCACCACGTTGAACTCGTGGTCACCGGGCACGAACACCTGTTCGAGCACTGGGTGGAACGCTACACCGACGCGACGGGCGTGCGTCGGCGACTCGATCAGATTGTGACCGGCGGCGGCGGGGCGCCACTGTACAGTTATCAAGGGGAGCCCGACTTGCGCCAGTACATCACGGCCGCTGGTCGAGACTCGGTGCGCCTGCAGCATCTGGTGCGTCCCGGCATGGAACCCGGTGACAACGCATATCACTACGTGGTGGTGCATGTCGATGGCGCGCGCATCTGGCTGGATGTGGTGGGGATCGATTGGGGTCGGGGCTATCAGCCGTACCGCAGCACGCGGGCCGGATTGTGGGACGGGAACGGCGTTCCCCCCTGACCGGCCAGCGTCGATCGGCGAGTTCGGGCGCTTCATGAGCCACCGACACCGTCTTCTGCGCATCAATAGGTGACGGTTCTGTTCACCTACGCGGTCGGGCGACTTCGGTCCTCCGGCGGCATCGCCAGAGGACTTGGTCATGCGTTTCAGATTGGTCGCAGTTTGTGCTCTGGTGTCGCTGGCAGCCTGCGGTGGCGGGGACGGCCCGACTGGCCCGGCCGCGGTCGCCTCAATTGCCGTTTCCAGTCCGCCGCAGGCGATTGCCGCGATTGGGGAGTCGGTTCAGCTGACGGCGACGGCGAAGGACGCCAAAGGAGGGAGCATCGCGTCCGTCACCTTCACCTGGACGTCGTCCGACCCGAATGTCGCAACGGTTGCCGCCGGAGTGGTCACGGCGGTTGGCAACGGCACCGCCACCATCACGGCGGCCAGTGGATCGATTAGTGGCGCGGTGCAGGTGACCGTGCAGCAATCGGTGACGCAGGTGGTCGTGACGTGGTCGACGGATACGCTGCGTGCAATTGGCGATACGGCGCGCGCGATGGCCACCGCGCGCGATGCGCGCGGCAACGCGGTCAGCGGCAAGACACTCACCTGGAGTTCGGCCAGTCCGGGCGTTGTGACGATTGACGACAACGGACTGATGACGGCTGTCGCCGAAGGGACGGCCATCGTCCGAGGCAGCAGTGACGCGGTGCAGGGCGAGCGGACCATGCAGGTGCGTCAACGCGCGGCGAGACTCGCCATTACGCGACAGCCCTTCGGCGCGCGTGCCGGCATCGCACTGACCACGCAACCGCAGGCGGAGGTGCAGGACGCCCGCGGGACTCGTGTGGTGAGCGACAACTCCACCATCGTGACCGCGTCGGTTGCCACCGGTGGCGGCACCATTGTGGCGGGCGCCACTGCCACGTCGGTTGCCGGTGTGGTGACGTTCTCGAACCTCGCCGTTGGTGGTGCCATCGGATTGAAAGCGCTGCAGTTCGGCGCTCCCTCCGTGAGCGGAGCGACGAGCGATGCGTTTGCCTTGTCGGCGGGAGTGGCGGCTGCGCTGGTGGTGGTCGCGGGCAACAACCAAACGGCGCTGGCGGGCACGACGCTGAGCGCGCTGTTGCAGGCGGGCGTCCGTGACGGCTACACCAATCCGGTGATCGGCACGCCGATCACGTACGTCGTCCAGCAGGGCGGCGGGACATTGTCCAGTGTCGCGTCGGCCAGCGACCAGAACGGCAATGCGACGGCCAGCTACACGCTGCCGCTTCACGCCGGGACGTCGGTGGTTGTGGCGACGTCGAGCGCCATCCCGTCCGCGCAAGCGCAGTTTTCGATCACCGCCACGCCCAACGGCGTGATCAGCGGTGTTGTGTCGTCATCTGTCTCCGGAATCCGGGCATTCAATCTGCGCTCCACTGCGGCTGCCCGTGAGCGATCCAGTGCGCCACCGGTCATTCCGAAGAATTCGGTCGCGCAAGACGTCGCGTCCATCGACGATGCGATTCCGGGTGAGTTGCTGGTGACCTATCGGCCCGATCGCATTGACGCACCGGCCATCGGGTCACATGCGTTTCAGCAGCGTAGTGTGGCCGCCGAGGTGAGCGTATCCATTCGGGACGCCATTGCACCGGCGGTGCGTGATGGACTGATCAGCGTCGCAGGCGTCTCACCGGCGATCCTGACGGCGCTGGTGAGGGTTAAGCCGGGGATCTCGGAGGCGGCGGCATTCGCGCGCTTGCGCGCTGATCCGCGCGTGCTGGCAGTGGAGCGCAACGGGCGAGTGTACTCGCATGTGGTGGCGCCGACAGCCATGGAAGCCTTGCTCCTGCACAGCGGGCACGACGCCACCGTCAAGTCGAACGTGTTGGAACGGCTGATGCCGTATCCCTTTGACGCCGCGCGCCTCGCGACGTTCCCTGGTGACGGGACCTACCCGGGGAATGCACTCTACATGAGTCAGGCCTGGCACTACAACATGATTGCCTTGCCGCAGGCGTGGGGACTGACACAGGGCAGCGCGAGTGTCCTGGTGGCGGTGGTCGACGACGGTATCCGATTCGACCATCCCGCGATGGCCGGTGTGACCACCACCGATGGATACGACTTCGTGCCGGTCGGCACCGTCGCGCTGTGCGTCGGCGGCACCGCCAGCACGAATGGCGATGATGACGGCCCTGACCCCGATCCGACACAGCCATCGAATCGCTCGTTCAACAACGCCGGCACCTGCGTGAACGAGGTGAAGAGCAGCGGTAACCACGGGCTGCATGTGTCCGGGACAATTGGTGCGGTGCGCACCAACGCCAGCGGCGTGGTGGGTGTGAACTGGCAGGTTCGCATCCGGCCGGTTCGGGTGCTCGGAGTCCACGGCTCGGGTTCCAATTTCACCGTGGCGCAGGGCATTCTCTATGCGGCCGGTCTACCGGCCGATGACGGCGCCGGCGGAACCGTCACGCCGACGGGTGGGCCGGCGCGAATCATCAACATGAGTCTTGGCGGGACCACCTTCAGCACGGCCATGTCGACGGCCGTCGCGCAAGCCCTTGCCAATGGCACGCTGATAATTGCGTCAGCCGGGAACAACAACAACTCGACACCATCGTATCCCGCGTCCTACCCGGATGTCGTTTCGGTGTCGGCCGTGGGACCGACACTCAATCGGGCCACCTACTCGTCATACGGCGCCACGGTGACAATCGCCGCGCCCGGCGGACAGGTGAGCAGTGGCTATTCGCACGGCGTACTCTCTTCGACCTGGAACTTCGTAACCAATGCGCCGACGGTCGATTCCTGGCAGGGGACGTCCATGGCGGCACCTCACGTCACGGGAGTGGCCGCTCTGCTCGCGGCTCGCGAGCCGTCGCTGACCGTTACGCAGTTGCGTCAGCGGCTGCTCGACTATGCCGTAGATATCGGAGCGGCAGGTCGCGATGACTTTTTTGGCGTGGGTCTGTTGAATGCCCGCAACGTGCTCACGAGTTCACTCGGGCCGCCACGATCGCTGTTCGTGCGCCTGATGAATGCGACCACTGGCGCCATCGTACGTACCCTGACGGCCGGCGCCGGTGGGGCGTACGAGTTTGGTGGCTTGCCTGATGGTTCGTACTGGGTATTTGCCGGCCACGATGAAAGCGGAGACGGTCTGACGGGGCTGCCGTGGCGCGCATGGGGAGCACTGGGAACCGCCGCCTCCCCTACGAGCGTGGTGGTTGATGGCGCGGGCGTGCACACCGCCACGTTTTCAGTCTCGACTGGATTTGAACTTGAGCCGAATGGGACAGCGGAACAGGCCAACGAGTTGGTCGTCGATGGATACATGAACGGTGATCTCACGGCACTCAACGACGCGGACTACTACCGGCTGCGGATCGCGCAGCCGGGAACCTACACCGTGCAAGTGACCGGTCAGGTGGGTGCCTGCCGCTACGCGCTCGAAGCCGATCCCGTGGTGACGATCACCACCGCGCTCGGCGCGGCCGTGGCGTCCAGTGACGACATCGATCCGGCGGGCAACGACTACTGTGCTCGCGTGTCGCGCACATTCACACCCGGAGACTATCTGGTGCGGATCGGTGCATCGCAGACGGGTCGCTATGTGGTGAGCGTTCGCAAGTCGTAGTGGCGCACCCGTTCAACCGCGGGCTGCCTGACGACACCAGGCACTCCGCGTCGCGCCACTACGCCTTGGACCGCGTGCCAGTGACTGGAGCCGGTTCGGTGGGCACCGACATGCCCGGAAGCTCCCGGACAATCCCACCCGTCATCGCATCCCCGTTCGCCCGCAATGTCCAGGTGACCGTCGCCTCGGCGGAGTGCATCTCACCATTCATGTTGAGCTGGACGGTTTGCTTTTGCACGAATACGGCCGCGCCATCGGTGAAGCGGCCACCAATGGTGGCGTTTGGCACCGGCGTGCCGTCGGGACGTGGCGGCACCTCGAGGGTCGCCAGCAGAGAATCCCCGGACATCGCGATGGTGATCTTGCCCTTGGCCATGATATTCGTGACCACGTCGTTCTCGACGCGCTGGCCGCGGGCAAATTCGATATCCCATTTTCCGACGACCGCCGCACCAGTCTGAGCCGCCAGCGGGGAGAGTCTGCCGGAGATCGTGAGGAGTAGTGCAATGGTCGTGAGTGTGCGCGTCATCGGTGTGGCTCCGTTGGAGTTGAGGTCCGGCCTGCGAATTGGTCACCCGCGCCGGGTCCAGGGGTTTCCCCCGACAGTGAATCGGGCGCTATTCTTCCCGACATGACCGGAACGTGTGACGTACTGATTTGTGGAGCCGGCATTGCCGGCATCGCCACGGCGCACGCGTTGGCCGTGCATGGCGTGCGGAATATCACGCTGGTGGACGAACGCCCGCCACTCACGTTGACCAGCGACAAATCATCCGAAGCGTACCGCAATTGGTGGCCAGGGCCGGACGACGCCATGGTGCGGCTGATGAACCGCAGTATCGACCTGCTGGAGCAGTGGGCCGCGCATAGCGACAACCGGTTCCAGCTTAACCGCCGAGGCTACGTCTATGCGACGGCTGATTCGGCCAAGGCCGAGCAGTTCCTTGCGGACGCGCGATTGGCCGAGCAGCAAGGGGCGGGTGATCTGCGGGTGTATCGTCGGGCGTCCGACGCCGTAGCCTATCAAGTCAGTGCGCACAGTGGCTACCTCGATCATCCGATTGGCGCCGACCTGTTCCTCGATCCAGACTCGATTCGGACGCACTTCTCGTTTCTGGCGGATGAGGTGGTGGCGGTGCTGCATGCCCGCCGCTGCGGGTGGTTGAGCGGACAGCAACTGGGCATGTATCTGTTGGAAGAAGCACGTGCCCTGGGCGTTTCCGTATTAGCGGGACGCGTGGAGGCCGTCGATGTGCACGGCGGACGCGTGAACTCGGTGACGGTGGCGTGTACCGACGGTACGCGTTCTCGCATCGCGACGCCGGTTTTTGTGAACTGTGCCGGTCCCTTTGCCAAGTCCGTGGCAACGCTGGTCGGCGTTGACCTGCCGGTGTTCTCGGAACTGCATCTCAAAGTGGCGTTCGAGGACACACTGGGTGTGGTTGATCGCAATACAGGGCTGGTGATTCTGGACGACGCGCAAATGCTGACATGGTCGGACGAGGAACGCGCCGAATTCGCCGAGAGTGACGAGACGCGCTGGCTCACGACCCGGTTGCCCGCTGGTATTCACTTGCGACCGGAAGGCTATCGACAAAGCCGGACCGTGTTGATGCTCTGGGACTATCACAGTGCGCATCGGTACGACGCGCCCGTGTTGCCGCTACCCGATGATCCCTTCTATCCGGAAGTGGTGATGCGCGGCATGGTGCGACTCGCACCGGGACTGCACCGGTATCTGGATCGACTGCCGCATACCCATGTAGATGGCGGCTACTACACCAAGACCGAAGAGAACCGCCCGCTCATTGGCCCGCTGGCGGTGCAGGGGGCCTATGTGAATGCGGCGCTGTCGGGATATGGGCTGATGGCCGCGCCAGCGGCCGGTGAACTGCTGGCGGCGCACATTACCGGCCGAGCGGTGCCGTCGTACGCGTCGGCGTTCCGACTCGATCGGTATGAGGACCCGAGGTATGTGGCCATGCTCGCGACGTGGGGGTCGACGGGGCAACTCTAGTCCGGCCCCATAGACCCTTATCCGCCGTGCGCTAGGCCGACAACTCCCGGATGGCGCGCACCAACGTGTCGAGTTCCTGGGTGGTCGTGAACAACTGCGGACAAATGCGTACACCCTGCACACCGGCCGAATCGATGGCGACGGTCCAGATGCGGTATTTGTCGAACAGTGTGGTGGCGAGATCGCCGGGCTTCATGCCGGCGATACCCACGTTGGCAATCGCGCCCGTGCGCTTGGGGTCGCTGGGCGTGAAGAGATTGACGTTCTTGCGGCCGCGCACTTTGGTGGTCCAGTACTGTTGCAGCCAACGCAAGCGCGCTTCCTTGCGCTGAATGCCGATATGCTCGTGGAACTCGATGGCGTCGATGATGCCCAAATCCGTGTGCACGGGGTGCGTGCCGGTGTGGTTCAGCTTGCGGATGTCGTCATTGGGGACGCCCATATCGCCAAACATCGGCCACAACGACGCAATGCGATCCTTGCGCACGTACAACAGGCCGGCGCCGAGGGCGGTCCCAAGCCATTTATGCAGGCTGGCACCGTAATAGTCGCAGTCGAGATCGGGGATACGAAAGTCGAACTGCGCAAACGCGTGCGCCCCGTCCACCATCACGTGCACGCCCCTGGCATGCGCCATATCGCAGATTCTGCGGACCGGCAGCACCTGACCGGTAATGTTGATCTGGTGACATACCATCAACAGTCTGGTGCGCGCCGTGATGGCGTTGGCGTATACCTGCACGACCTCATCGTCGGACGCGGGGTCGAACGGGACGGTGACCAGCGCGTTCTTCGTGCCCCAGCGGCGGCTCATGAGGGTGAACTGATCGAGCATCGCGCCGTAGTCGTGCACGGACATCACGGCTTCGTCGCCCACCTTCCAGTCATAGCCCGACACGACGGTGTCCAGCGACTCGGTGGTATTCCGGGTGATGATCAGCTCATCCGGTGAGCAGCCGGCCAGCTGCGCCAATCGTTCCTGCGCCTTCCGTTTGTTGTCATACTGCACGGTGCGCATGTACCGCGCCGCCAGCACGTTCACTTCGCGCACATGCCCGATGAACCGTTCGAGCACGGGCTGCGACTGCATGCTGTAATAGCCGTTCTCCAGATTGATATAGGCGGGCGTCAGGCGATAGCTGGCGCGAACGGTGTCCCAGAAGTCCGCGCGACCGGCCAACTCCGTGGCGGGAAGCGCGCTGAATGCCGCGAGGTGATCGGGCGTGAAGAGCATGGCCAGCGACGCCCCGCCCATCGCCTGCAGAAACTCGCGCTTGTTCACGGTTGCACCTTGACCCGGCGTTTCATGAGCGCTTCGATCTCGTCCATCTCTCGCGGCACCATGGAAATGCGCTCGAGGCCCTTGTCGGTAATGAGGTAGTCGTCCTCGATGCGCACCCCGGTGTTCTGGTACTTGAGCACGACGGATCGGACCTTGGCAATGAACGCGCGATTCTTCGGCGTATCGGGGAGCACGTCGAGCGCGCGAGTGCTCACGTAGATGCCGGGTTCGATGGTGAACGCGTCACCGATCTGGAAGCGCGCATCCGCACCGCCGCCCTGAATGGGGTCGTGGACCGCGAGCCCGATGCCGTGGGTGATGCCGTGAATCATCCACAGGTTGCTTTGTTTGCACGGTGCGGGATTGGCCGTGCAATTCACCGACCACGGCGGATCGAACGAGGCGTCTTCGCTTTCGACGAGACCCAATGCCGCCAATCCCCGGGCGCGCACCGCGACCGATGAATCGGCCGCCGCGCGCACGCTCATGCCGGGCTTGGAATAGCGCTCGGCGATATCCTGCGCATCACGCACCAGCTGATAGATCTGGCGCTGGGCCGGCGTGTAGGTCCCGCTGACCGGAATGGTGCGGGTGATATCTGCCGCATACCCGCGGAACTCCGCGGCGGCGTCCATGACCACCAGGTCGCCCGGTTTCACCGGATCGGAATCTTTCATGTAATGCAGCTGCGTCCCGTTGATGCCGGCGCCGACAATCGATCCATAGGCGGGCCGCTCCGCGCCGCGGCGCGTGAACTCGTATTCCAGCGAGGCGCGCAATTCATACTCATGCAGGGGATTGGCCGTCAGCATGGCGGCCCGGTGACCCTCGGCGCTGATCTGTGCCGCCTGTCGAATGAGCGCCTGTTCGGCGTCTGACTTCCTGGCGCGCAGTTGCAGCACCGCCGGCATGCCGTTGCGGATGGCCAGTGCCGGATACCGGCGACCGAGCGCCTTGACGGCCTCCTGACCACGCGTCAGCGAGTCGTTGCGCGCGAAGTCCATCGTCTCCACATCCGGGATGTGATAGAACGGCAGTCCGGTCTGCGCGAGCGAATCGAGCACACTGTTCAGCGCGTCGAACGGGCGTGCGGGCATCCCGGTGCGCGCCTCGCTGTTACCCGCATTCGTTCGTTGTCCATAGTAGAACGCCGTGCGTGCATCGATCGGCGTGACGAAGAGGGTGCTTTGTGCCCGCTTGTTGCGCACCACCATGACGAGTGCGGCGTCCGGCTCGTCGAACTCGGTGAGATATCGAAAGGCCGGCAGCTGGAAGAACGTGCTGAAGTCGTGCACCAGTTCGCGCCCGCCAAACGCAATCACCACGCCACTGTCCAGCCGCGCGGCCAGCGCGTCCCGACGCGCGGCCGTCTCCTGCCGCGTCACGATCCCGGCGTCCTGCGCGCACAGTTCGGCAATCGGGGACGCAAACATCGCGGCAGCCACGCAAACGGACGGAATTCGCATCGGACCTGGGAAAGAGGACTGGGCGCTCGGATTCAGCGCGAATGATCAGTGGGCCGGATATGGACAATGGCCGTTCGCGGAGACCGAGGTCAAGAGCCGTGCGATCCGGATTGGGGAGACTGACTTACCGGCCGGGCGCCGATGTGTAGCTTCGAGCGATGTCAATTCCTCTCGCCCCAGAACCCGACGCCGGCCTGTTCGGCTGGTGGCGCGTGGCCGGTCCGCAACCGCGCCGCGCTCTGATCGCCGCGTCGATGGGTTGGGCGCTTGACGCCTTCGATGTGATGCTGTTCTCCCTGACCCTCTCGGCGGTCATCGCAGAACTCGGCTTGACGAAGACGCAGGCCGGCGCCCTCGGGTCCATCACGCTCCTCGGAGGCGCTGCCGGGGGATTGATTTTCGGGTTCGTGGCCGATCGCTATGGTCGCACCCGCGCCATGATGGCCAGCGTGCTGCTGTATTCCGTGTTCACCGCCGCCTGCGGATTTTCACAGACCTTCTGGCAATTCGCCGCGTTCCGCGCGTTGCTGGGACTCGGAATGGGTGGCGAATGGGCCAGCGGCGCGGCGCTGGTGTCGGAGTCGTGGCCGGCCAAGCATCGAGGACGTGCCCTGGGGTACATGCAGAGTTCGTGGGCCATCGGCTTTGCGAGCGCTGCCATGGTGGTGGGGTTTGTGTTGCCTCGCTACGGATGGCGCGCCGTGTTCTTTGTCGGCATCCTGCCGGCATTCTTCACGCTGTGGTTGCGCCGCAGCGTGCAGGAGCCCGAACCGTGGTTGGCGCTGCAGCGCGCGAAGAAGGCCGGCGGTGACGTGGCACGCAAGGCGACGGGCAGCGTGCTGGACATGTTTCGCGGCCGCACGCTGCGCCTCACGGCGGTGGTGACGCTCATGAACGCCTGTGCCCTGTTCGGATGGTGGGGTTTGAACGGCTGGGTACCGGCGTACCTGTCGTTGCCAACCACCCAAGGTGGCATTGGGCTCTCCACGCAAACCATGTCGTGGCTGATCGTGTTCATGCAGGTCGGAATGTGGTTGGGCTACGTGTCGTTCGGCTATATCACCGATGTCATCAGTCGCAAGCGGGTGTACGTGACGTACCTGCTGATGGCGAGCCTGCTGCTCCCGTTGTACGGATCGATGAAAGACCCGACCATCCTGCTGCTGCTTGGACCGTTTGTGGCCTTTTTCGGCACCGGCTTCTTCAGCGGTTTCGGCGCGGTCACGGCGGAGATTTATCCCACCACGATTCGCGCGTCCGCGCAGGGCTTCACGTACAACATCGGCCGTATCGCCAGCGCGGCAGCACCATTCACGGTAGGCAAGCTGGCCACCAGCAGCGGCTTTCAAGTGGCGTTCGCCGTGGCGGGTGCGGCCTACCTGCTGAGTGCCATTGCCTGGAGTGGCATTCCGGAAACGCGCGGTCGGGAACTGGAGTAGCCGTGCGATTCGTGTCTGGGCAGGAACTGCGCGCGCAGCCGTCGAAGGCAGTGACACTGTTCGGGATGTCGGGGGTCGGCAAGACGACCCTGGCGGGTCGGTTGCAGCAGCACGATTGGTTCCAGTACTCGGTGGATTACCGCATTGGCACGCGGTACATGGACGAGCACATCGTCGACAATTTCAAGCGCGAGGCCATGAAGGTGCCGCTGCTGCGGCAGCTGCTACGGTCGGATTCCATCTACATCCGGTCGAATCTCTCGTTCGAGAATCTCAGCCCGCTGTCGACGTATCTGGGCCAGCCTGGCGATCCATCCAAAGGCGGCATTCCATTCGCCGAATACCGTCGGCGGCAGGAGCAGCACCGGCTCGCCGAAACGCGCGCGCTGCTTGACGTAGCGGAGTTCATCGATCGCGCGCGTGATATCTATGGTTATCAGAACTTCGTCTGCGATTCCGGCGGGAGCCTGTGCGAGGTGGTGGATCCGGCGGACGCGTCAGACCCGGTACTGTGCAGCCTGGCCGAGCACACGATGCTGGTGTACATCGCAGGCACCGAGGCGCATACCCGTCAACTGGTGGAGCGATTCAAGCGCCATCCGAAACCGATGTACTACCAGCCGGAATTCCTCGAGACGGCGTGGGGAACCTACAAGGAGCTGGCCGGTGTTCGCGATGACGATGCGGTGGACCCCGACGGGTTCGCCGCGTGGGGGTTCGAGCAACTCGTCCGCCATCGCATCCCGCTATACGAAGCGATTGCCAAAGCGCACGGGTACACCATCCACATGGATGATGTACCCGGAGTCACCTCAGCCGACGACTTTGTGACGTTGCTGGCGAACACGATCGACGCACCGTCGCGCTGATCGTCGCGGAACGCGACTTACGCCATTTTCGCCTGCAACCGGCGGTCGATGGCGTCGAGGAATGCTTCGGTATTGAGGTACGGCGAGTCCTTGCTGATGAGGATGGCGAGATCCTTGGTCATCTCGCCTGCTTCCACTGCCTCAATGCACACGGCTTCCAGCGCGTGCGCAAACGTCGTGACGGCCGGCGTGCCGTCCAGCTTGCCCCGATGGGCCAGACCTCGCGTCCAGGCGAAGATCGAGGCGATCGGGTTGGTGGACGTGGCATTGCCTTTCTGGTGTTCGCGAAAGTGGCGGGTGACGGTGCCGTGGGCGGCTTCGGCTTCCATCGTCTTGCCGTCAGGCGTCAGCAGCACGCTGGTCATCAATCCCAGTGATCCGAAGCCCTGGGCGACGATGTCCGACTGCACATCACCGTCGTAGTTCTTGCAGGCCCACACATAGCCGCCTTCCCACTTGAGCGCGGAGGCGACCATATCGTCGATCAGGCGATGCTCGTACGTGAGGCCAAGCTTGTCGAAGTCCGTCTTGAACTCGTCGTTGAACACCTGCTCGAAGATATCCTTGAACGTGCCGTCGTAGGCCTTGAGGATGGTGTTCTTCGTGCTGAGGTACACCGGATAATTGCGCTGCAGGCCGTAGGTGAGACTGGCTCGCGCGAAGTCGCGGATGGAATCGTTGTAGTTGTACATGCCCATGGCCACACCGCCGTCCACGCCGAACTTGGCGATCTCGAACTGCATCGGCGCGCTCCCGTCGGCCGGTGTGTACGTCATGGTGACCGTGCCGGGCCCAGGGACCTTGAAGTCGGTGGCCTTGTACTGATCGCCGTGCGCGTGGCGACCCACGACGATGGGTTTCGTCCACCCTGGTACCAGCCGCGGGATGTTGGAAATGATGATGGGCTCACGGAAGATCACGCCGCCAAGAATGTTGCGAATCGTGCCGTTGGGGCTCTTCCACATCTTCTTGAGTCCGAATTCCTTGACGCGCGCCTCGTCGGGTGTGATGGTCGCGCACTTCACGGCCACGCCGTGCCTCTTGGCCGCTTCAGCCGAGTCGATCGTCACCTGGTCGCTGGTGGCGTCCCGGTGTTCGATGCTCAAGTCGTAGTAGTCGAGCTGCACATCCAGATAGGGCAGGATCAACTTGTCCTTGATGAACTGCCAAATGATGCGGGTCATCTCGTCGCCGTCCATCTCGACGACCGGGTTCACTACCTTGATCTTGGCCATGACGTTGTGTGACGCCGTCCGAGTCGGTGTCGCGGGTGACGACCGGGTGCGGGCGGCTGAGAAAGAGGAAAGTCGAAGTTGCTCCGCCAATGATATCGCCTTGGTCGGCCCATCGCACCCCGGGGTGTAGGGGTTCTACTGATCGACGCGGGCGGATGACTGGGCGATTCTGCAGCGACCCATTGCCCGCATGCCCATTTGAAACGTCCGACAATGCGCGTGGCGTTTGCGCTGCTGCTCCTGCTGCATGGAAGCATTCATCTGCTGGGCTTCGTCAAAGCGTTCGGATTTTCCGACGTCGCGGCGCTCCGTCAGTCGGTAACGCTGTTGGCCGGCGGCCTGTGGCTGGTCGCCGCGTTGCTCCTGAGTCTGTCGGCGTTGCTGGTGGCCACGTCGTCCCGGTGGTGGTGGATACCGACTGGCATCGGCGTCCTCCTGTCACAGGCCCTGATTGTGGGTGCCTGGGGGGACGCCAGATTCGGTACCGTCGTGAATCTGCTCGTGCTGCTGCCAGTGCTGGTGGTGCTGGCGGACCAGCGCCCCGGCAGTCTCGCGTCGCGCTATCACGCGGACGTACGGGCGCTCCTTGATACGGCGCCGACGTACGAGCGGTCCCACGTGACGGAAGCGGATCTGGCGCCTTTGCCACCACTGGTTCAGGGATACTTGCGGCGCGTCGGCGTGGTAGGATGGCCACATGTGTGGAACTTTCGGGCATCGTTCTCGGCCGATTTCAAAATGAATCAGGCGTCGCCGTGGATGAACGCGTCGGTCGAGCAGTATGAATTCTTCAACCCGTCCGCGCGCTTGTTCTTCATGACGGCGACCCGCAGTGGCGTGCCGTTTGACGGATATCACCGCTACGTGGGCAACGACGCGGCGTTCACCGTTCGTGTGGCCGGTCTGGTGCCCATGGTCGATGCCTCGGGTCCGGTCATGACGCAAAGCGAGACCGTGACGCTCTTCAACGACATGTGCATTCTGGCGCCGGCGGCACTGGTGGACGCGCCCATCACCTGGCAGACGCTTGATGCCACCCATGTCCGCGCCGAGTTCCGCAACGCCGGATACGGCATTGCAGCCGTCCTGACGTTTGACGCGCAGGGGGATCTGGCGAACTTCCGTTCGGACGATCGGCACTACTTCGACGGCAAGACGGACAAGCTGTTGCCGTGGCTCACGCCGGTTTCCTCATATAGGGACTTCGGCGGCATGCGACTGGCGGCCGTGGGCGAGGCCCAATGGCTTGAGGATGGCAAAGCCTGGACCTACGGGCGATTCGTGCTCCGGCACATTGAGTACAACGTGCCTTCGGCGGCACGCACCAGGGAGTAGGCGGAAACCCGTCGCGGGTGCAGGCGTAGTAGGTTGAGCCATGACCGCTCGCCGTCCATCATCCTGTCGCTGGCCGCTGCTGCTCGCTCTGCTGCTGGCGGCATGTCTGCCCTCGTTGCGTCGCGCAACCCCGGCGCCGCTGCTGGCGCGGCGACTGGTGCTTGCACTGGACGGCATCGACTATCGCGACATCGTCGCGGCGCGCGAACGCGGCCTGTTCGCCGGATTTCACGAACCCAGTCGGCTGATCTCGACCTTCCCGTCGATCAGCGACATCGCGTGGCACGAGATCTTTCGCGTTCAGGCGCCCCGCGGATATCAGCGCATTTTCTACAGCGCCGGCTACAACGATGTGGTTGGCGCTCCCCTCGACGCCATTCGTCCCATTGAATTCGAAGACCGGATGGACATGGCGTTCGGCGCCAAATTTCATCATCTGGGCGCGTACCTCATTTCCAACACCATCGCCCGCCGTGAAGTCGATGTGGCGGTGCGCGATTTCCTGACAGTCAGTGGTCGGTCGACCGTGTACGTGTACAACGTGGGACCGGATGCGCTGCAGCATACGCGGGGCGACCTCGTGCGCTACCTCGAGCATCTCGATCAACAGCTCACCGCGCTGGACGCGGAGTATCGCCAACGCACGGGACGGTCGCTGGAAATCGTGGTACTCTCCGATCACGGGCACAATCGTGCCGTGGACGCGCGCTTTCTCCCCGTGGTGAAGGCCCTGGAGGCCCGCGGCTTCCACACCGCCGATCGGTTGCGCCTTCCCACCGACGTGGCATTCAGCGTCGACGGGGTGACCACCGGGTTTGGCGTATTTGCCGCGGCGGACTCCGTGTCGTCGCTGTCGCGCCTGCTCGCCTCCGTGGACGGGGTGGACCTGGTGTCGGAACGCGTCAACGACGATGTGTACATCGTACGAAACGCGACCCAGGACGGGCGCATTGACCGGCGCGCAGGAGCCGCCGGGGATCGCTATCGGTATGTGCCGCTGAGCGGCGATCCGCTGGGATATGCCGGCACGATCAACCGGATGCAGCAGGATGGCGCGTTTGATGACGACGGATTCGCCGATGCTCCCACGTGGGTGCGGTACACCGCCAGTGCGCGTTACCCTGCCGCGGTTGTTCGCATCGTGCGGGGACACACCGTGGTCACGCTCAATCCCGCTCCCATTCTCGTGTCCATCGCCGATTCCTATCGCGTGGGTCTTGGCATGGTGTCCATCGCCAATCGCATGCGTCCACTGGGTGGCACGCACGGCGCACTGAGCAATACCAACTCGCTGGGTGTCGTCATGACGAACTTCCGTGACACGCGCGACGATCTCACCACGAGCATCAGTGAGCAGTTTGACGGTTTTGCCGACCTCGGCGCGGTGCGCATCAGATCGTCCAGCGCCCGGCTCACGAGCGCGTGGCTGATTGGCCGCGATCAGCGGAGTCCGTTTACACGTGATGGCTCGATGCGGCTCGCGGGCAATCGTGGGGTGGCGCTCGAGGTATCGATCACCGGCAAGCAACTGCAGTGGGCAGACGGTCGGGGCATCCTGTTCATTGATGTGCGTCGTTCGCGCCGCGACAACCGCCCGTCGGCGCTGGTGGGCACGAGTTATCTGCCCATGCCAGGGGCACCCGATGCGCCTGTTTCGAGCGACGGTTGGATTGCCGCCCCCGATCGGCAGCATTATCTCCTGCCGTTGTCGAAGATCCTGGTTGAGGCGCTGGAGCCAAATACTTCGTACGACGTGCGGATCATCCTCGATCGCATCGCGACGTCGCCCGGCGACGGCCAGATCGCCTCGAAGTCGGTCGCGACGCTGTCCGTCCGCACAAATGCGAACGGTGAGCTCTGGCCTTACTGAGGGTTGGGGCGTAGCATGAAATGACGCGCAGCCGTCATGGGCGGATTGCGCATGACTCGAACCCGCCTCTCAGGACTCTGCCGATGCGCGCGACTCGTCGTCTTCCGGTATTCCCGCTCTCCCTGACCTTGGTGGTGCAGGCCGCGGCCGTCTTGGCCGCATCGGCGCAGTCGCCCGCTGGCACCCGCCTGCTGCGCACGCCGTCGGTGAGTGCGCAGCATATCGCCTTCGCCTATGCCAACAATGTCTGGGTGGTCGAGCGCGCCGGCGGTGCCGCGCGCCGGCTGACGAGCTTTCAGGGTCAGACGCAAAACCCCAAGCTGTCACCAGACGGAACGATGATCGCGTTCAGTGCCGAGTACGCGGGAAATACCGACGTGTACACGGTGCCGGTTGGGGGCGGCCAACCGACGCGCCTGACGTGGCACCCCGGCGCCGATCTCGTGCAGGGTTGGATGCCCGACGGACGAACCATTGTGTTTGCTTCGGGGCGTGCAACGTGGGCGGCCAATGGTGTGCCGCGATTCTGGACGGTGCCGGCAGCGGGCGGAGTGGAATCACCGATGCCGATGCCCCGCGCGAACCAGGGAAAGATTTCGCCCGACGGCGGACGCGTCGCCTATCGCATGCCGTCCTCGTGGGACGAAGAACGTCGGAACTATCGTGGCGGACAAAATCGTCCGATCTGGATTCTGGATCTCAAGACGATGGCGGTGGACACGACGCCATTTGCCGGTTCGAAGGAAATGGATCCGGCGTGGGTGGGTGATGTCGTGTACTTCCTCTCCGATCGGGATGGTGTGTCGAATGTCTGGTCGTACGACACGAAGTCGAAGAAGCTGGCGCAAGCCACGAAATTTACGGACTTCGATGTCAAGTCTCTCGACGCGGGCGCCGGCGTCGTCGTGTTCGAACAGGCCGGGTATCTGCATGAGTACGATCCGAAGCTTGGACGTTCGCACATCGTGAACATTTCGGCGACGGGTGATTTTCCGTGGATGATGGCGCAGTGGAAGGACGTTTCCACGCGCATCACCAGTCTGGCGTTGTCGTCGACGGGAAAACGGGCCGCCGTTGAAGCCCGTGGGGAGATTTTCACGATTCCTGCCGAGAAGGGCGATGTTCGCAACCTGACCAACTCCAGCGGCTCGGCCGAGATCGCGCCCGTGTGGTCACCGGATGGTCGGTCGGTGGCGTACTTCAGCGACAAATCCGGCGAATACCGACTGGTGATTGCGTCGCAGGACGGGATCGCGGCACCCCGGGAGATCACCCTGCCGGAACCCAGTCGTCCGTATTCGCCGGCATGGTCACCCAACGGGCGCAAGATCGCGTTTCAGGATACGCACTTCCGGATCTGGCTGCTGGATGTCGCGACGGGCGCGGCGAAAGTTGTCGACACCGATCCGTACTTCATGGCCGATCGGTCCATTATACCGGTGTGGAGCCCGGACTCGCGTTGGCTGGCGTATCCGAAGCGACTCAAGTCGCTGTTCCGCGCCATCTACGCGTACGATGCGGAGTCGGGTCAGGTGAAGCAATTGACTGACGGGCTGGCCGATGCGACCACCCCAGCCTGGGATGCCAGTGGCAAGTATCTGTGGTTCTTCGCGTCGACGAATTTCGGACTGAACTCGTCGTTGCTGGACATGTCGAAGTACGATCATCCGGATACGCGATCGTTGTACCTGGCCGTGCTCACGAAGGCTGATCCATCGCCACTGCTGCCGGAAAGTGACGATGAAATCGCCCGGGCGCGTGGTGACAGCGCGCGTGCGCCGTCCGACTCCGCGCGCACGGCCGCGTCGGGCGGGCCGGGCGCCGCTCCACCGGTTGTCACCCGCGCGGTGACGATTGACTTCGACGGGATCCAACAGCGGATCATCGCCGTCCCGGGCATCGTTGATCGCGACTATTCGCAGCTGCGTACCGGCCCCGCCGGCACGGTGTTCTTTGTCGAACCGGTTCCGGCCACTGGCACCGGCGGCGGCGGTGTCGGCGCAGGCGGAGGCGGAGGCACGTTGCATCGCTATCAGCTGTCCACGCGCCGTGCCGCGCCGTTCGCTCAGGGGGTCGCGCAATTCGTGGTCAGTGCCGATGGGCGAAAGCTGCTGTATCGCACCGGCGGGGCGCAGAGTGGTTTGTATCTCGTGGATGCCGACCGTGCGGTGCCAGCCGCAGGCACGGGACGCTTGAGTGCCACTTTGCGGGCGTATGTTGACCCGAAGGAGGAATTCCGTCAGATCTTCAACGAAGGCTGGCGGAACGAGCGCAACAATTTGTACGTGCCCAATATGCACGGATCGGATTGGGCGGCGATGAAGAAGATGTACGAGCCGCTGCTGCCGTTCGTGATGCACCGCGCCGACTTGAACTACCTCATGGACAACATGGGCGCGGAAATCGCGATCGGGCACTCGTACGTGCGCGGCGGCGACCTGCCCGATGTGCCGAACGGCAACGGCGGGTTGCTGGGCGCCGACTTCAGCGTGGAGGGCGGTCGGTACCGTATCACCAGGATTTACGATGCCGAGAGCTGGAATCCGGAGTTGCGCGCGCCTCTGGCAACGCCGGGTGTGAACGTGAGTGTGGGCGACTACATATTGGCGGTGAACGGCGTGGCGTTGGCGGCACCGGACAACATCTTTCGGTTGCTGGATGGCACGGCCGGTCGGCAGACGGTGCTGACGGTGAACGCACGGCCCGATGTGCAAGGCGCGCGGCAAATCACCGTGGTGCCAATTGCCAACGAGCAAGGGCTGCGGACGCGCGCGTGGGTGGAGCGGAATCGCCGCATTGTTGATTCGCTTTCCGGCGGCAAGATCGCGTATGTCTACTTGCCCAATACCGGACAGCCCGGCTACACCAGCTTCAATCGCTACTACTTCGCGCAGCAGGATCGTCAGGGCGTCGTGGTTGATGAGCGCTACAACGGCGGTGGTTCTGCGGCCGACTACATCGTGGACCTGCTGGGCCGCGACTACGACGGATACTTCAACAACCCCGTTGGCGATCGCTATCCATTCACCAGCCCGGCCAACGGCATCTGGGGCCCGAAGGTGATGATCATCAACGAAATGGCCGGCTCGGGCGGCGACCTCATGCCGTTCATGTTCAAGCGACGCAAGCTGGGGCCGCTGGTGGGCATGCGCACCTGGGGCGGTCTCGTGGCCACCACGGACACGCCGCCATTTGTGGACGGAGGGTCCATGATCGCGCCGCGTTTCGGATTCTTCGCCCGCGACGGCAAGTTCGCGGTGGAGAACGAAGGCGTTGGACCAGATATCGAGGTGGAGAACTGGCCGAAAGAGGCAATCGCCGGTCGCGACGCGCAGTTGGAGCGGGCCGTCGCTGAGGCGCTGCGGTTGCTCGCGGCCAAGCCGGGTGACCGGATGAGCAAGGAACCCGCGCCTCCGGTGTGGGGGAAGCGCGGGGGACGCTGACCGCGCCCTACTTGGGTACTTCGTACTGCTCGGTGGGCAGCTTGAATGCTTTCACGAGCTTCGGATCGCCGTCGTTGCCCAGCACGCGCTGGGCAACGTACTCACCCACCAACGGCGCGAACTTGAATCCTTCGGCCTGCCCGACCCCGGCGATCCAGGCGTTCTGTGTTTCCGGGACATGATCGATGATGAAGTTGCCGTTGATGCTGGACTCGTAGTGACAGGCGCGTGTCTCCAGCAGTGGGGCATTAGCCAGCAGCGGAAAGCGTGCGGCGAGGAATCGTCGTGATCCGTCAATACGCTCCTGCGACGCCCACCGGGAACTGGTGTCCGGATGTTGCTGCAGCGGGTCCACCGGCGCCGTTGGCGTGGCGTTTCGCGTCGGGGCGGCACCGGCGGGCGAGTTTGATGGCGGCGGCGCGGTGGGTGCACCCGGTGCCGCTGGCGGAGCGATGGCGCCACGTACACGGAAGCCGCGACTGTCCGTCGGCAACATTGCCCATCCCGTGACACCGGGGAAATTGTAGCTGGGCAAGTTGGGATCGGTGAATCGGGTGTCGTGCACCGGCACCCCGAAGTAACAGACGTACCCCATGGGAACGCGCATGCGGTTCTCGAGATACGGGAAGAGCTTCTGCAGCCACGGGCCGCAGGCGAAGACATAGGAATCGCCTTGGATCACCGTGCCGTCGTCGAGAATGACGCCTTGCAGTTGTCCACCGCGAATCTCGCCCAATCGCGCGCGCCCCACGACGAGCTTGACGCCCATCTGCTGGCCGATCGCGGCGATGGCTTGCGTGGAGGCGCGGGCCCGCACCACGCCGGCATCGGGCTCGGTAATCGCGATGGTGATGTCGTGCGCGTCAATCACCGGCCAGCGCTTGCGCGCCTCGTCACCTGACAGCACCTCGTGCGGCACGTTGTTCGCCTTCCACAGTTCAAGCGTCTTCGTAATGAACGGCTCTTCGGCGGCACGCATGATCACGTCGCCGGTCTGGTGGAAGAACTTGGTCTTGAACACCGGCCCCCATTCTTTTTCGAACAGGTTCCACCGTTCAATCGAGGCGCGCGCCCACGGCGTCCACAGGTCGCCCACCGCGCGATCCCCGTACGACGAGCGAACACCGCGCGTCTCGTCGCCGCTGGTCGACCGGGAGTTGCCCGGTCCGAAGGCATCAATGAGTGTCACGCGGGCGCCGCGCTGACGCAGATGGTACGCCGTCCAACCGCCCCAGATTCCGGCGCCGATCACGACGACGTGTCCAACGCCTTTGTCGCGTGGACCCTTGCGATCGATGCCGACGACGGGCTGCGCCGAGGCAAACGTGCCACCCGACGCACAGCCTGTCGCCAGCAACGCGCCGGCACCAATCCCCGCCATACGCAGGAAGTCACGTCGTGCGATGGTGTCGATATCGCCGCCCGCATCTGCGGCAGGAGGCGCGGGGGTGGCATTCAGGAAGGGATTGGAGGCGTCCGGCATGTCGATTGGGAAAAGGGTAGGGGGCGAAGATGCAAACTCGAACGCGTTGTGGCAAATTGCTCGCTCCCTGACGCCCTTCCTTCGACGGGTCCCGAGCGGTCAGCGGTTTTGCCGTCCTGCACGTTTCCCCCATGATGCTTTTCACGTCGCTCTCTGCCGTGCTGGCCGCGCTTATGCTGGCCGTCTCCAATAGTGCGGGAGAGGTCAGCGGCCGGCCGCTCGGGCACTGGACTCCATCGGACCGTCCTCTGGTGCGGGCGGACTCGACGCCGTTGTATACCGAGGAACAGGCCACGGCCGGAGCGGTGCTGTTTGGCCGCGTCTGTGCGGAGTGCCACGAGAAGAAGGACCTCACCAAGGCGGACTTCCGTGCCAAGTGGACGGGGCGTCCGATCCTGGACTTGTTCGAGTTGGTGAGGACCACGATGCCTGACAGCAACCCGGGCGGGCTCTCACGTGACGAGTATGCCGGGGCGCTGGCCTACATTCTCAAGCTCAACGGGCTTCCAGCCGGCGATACCCCGGTGATGCCAGACAGCAGCGCCATGAAGAACGTCAAACTCGAATTGCCGCCGCCGGCGCCCTGACAGGAACGCGCTCCGCGTGGAGCGGACAACTATTGACAGGGCCGTCTGAAATCCGTACGATGGCTCGCTGTCCAGTCTGCTGTTCCAGATCCCACCGTTCGTCGGACCTTTGCGCGCGGCCTCGCGGCGCGGTCCACCCCCGATTGACCTTTTCGGGCGCGGTTGCGCCCGTGAACCACCCAGGTGCCTTCGTGCGCGTATCGTGGCCTCACGCGAGCGCGCAAGTCGGTTTGCCGGGCCGCCCACCGTGGTCGGCTGAAGATCCTGCTCAGGGGAGACAACCACGCACGTGTTCCGATATGCTTGGCAATCGGTTCGAGGGCGACAGCGTTCAGCCATTCCCAACACGCCGAGTGGCGCCGCCGCGACCGTGCGCAGGGCACTGGGGGCACTGGCATCACTCGCCCTTCTGGGATGGACCCCTTTGATGGCACAGGGTGGCGGAACCGTCACTGGGCGCGTCGTGGACGCGGCAACCGGCCAACCGGTCGGGCAGGTTCGCATTCTGGTCACGGGAACCACGAACGGCACCCTGACCGGCGACAATGGTCGTTACACGCTGCGTGGTCTTACCGCTGGCCCCAATGTCATCGACATCAATCGCATCGGCTACGAGGCCAAGAAGGCGACGGTCACCGTCCTGGCGAACACCCCGGCCGTGGCCGATTTCCAGATCACCCAATCGGCGTTCTCGCTGGCGGCAGTGGTGACCACGGTCAGTGGCAACCAGCGCAAGGTCGAACTGGCCAATTCCACCACGCAAATCGCGGTGGCCGACAAGCTGGCCGAGTTGCCGGTGACGAACATGGGCGCGCTGCTCTCGGGTCGCGCCTCCAGTGTACAGGTGGTGCAAACGGGTGCTACCGGCACCGGCTCGCGCATCCGTATTCGCGGCCAGAACTCGTTCTCGCTCAGCAACGATCCGATCGTCGTCATCGACGGCATTCGGGCCACGTCCACAACGAACAACGGTTTGGGTGTCGGTGGCTCAGGTCCGTCCCGACTGGACGATATCAACCCGGCTGAAATCGAGACCATCGAAGTGGTGAAGGGTCCGTCGGCCGCCACGCTGTACGGCACCGAGGCCGCCAACGGCGTGATCGTGATCACGACCAAGCGCGGCAAGTCGGGCAAGACGCGCTACTCGGTGTCGGCGGAAAGCCGGAACGATCGCCAATCCGTTGACTATCCGGATATGTGGTCGTTGTGGGGCAAGACCACGGCGGCGCCCACGGTCTCCTCTATTTGTCTGCTGTCGGCCGTTGCGGCCAAGACGTGCACGGTAGACTCGCTGTCGCATGGCAATGTGCTGAACGATGATCGCCTGTCCCCGATCGACAAGGGCAATCGCGAGCAGTACAGCTTCCAGGCCTCGGGCGGTTCCGATCAGGTCCAGTTCTTCGTCTCCGGGCAGACCGAGCATGAAGCGGGTGTCTACAAGATGCCCGACGCGGAAGTTTCGCGGCTGCTCACCCGCCGCGGCGTGGGTCAGCTGCCGTCCACGCAGGTCCGTCCCAACGCACTCAGTCGCAACAGCCTGCGCGCCAACCTGTCGGCCCGCCTGGCATCGAATCTGTTCGTGCAGGTGTCGTCGGCGTACGTCAACAGTGACCTGCGCTTGCCGCAGAACGAGGACAACGCCAACGGCCTGATGGTAGCGGCGCTGGGAGGCGCCTGGCGCGGCGACCTGCTGGATGCGCAGGGCGACTCCCTGCGTGGCTATCGCTCCTTCATGATGGGCGATGTGTTGTCGCAGACCACGACATTCGGCATCAACCGCTTCATCAACGGCGTCAATGCGCAGTACAACCCGTTCTCGTGGTTGGCCACGCGCGCGTCGGTCGGTCTCGACTTCACCGGCCGCAACGAGCTGTTCCTGTCCAAGGTTGGCGAAGGCCCGAACACGGGAACCACGCGGACGGGCAACATCACCAGCACGCGTGCCGACATCAATCAGCAGACGGTCGACTATGGGGCCACCGGCACGTTCCAACTGCTGCCGTGGCTCAACTCCAAGACGTCGGTCGGCATGAATTACATCCGCACTGCCCTCAACCAGACCAGCGGTACGGGCATCGCCCTGCCGCCGGGCGGCGTGACAGTGTCGACGGCGGCGACGCGGTCCAGCACCCAGACGCGCTCGGAAAACCGCACGCTGGGCTATTTCGTCGAACAGCAGCTTGCCATTCATGACAAGTTGTTCCTCACCGGCGGTGTCCGTCGCGATGCGGCCAGCGCGTTCGGCAAGAACTTCAACGCCGTGTATTACCCGAAGCTTGGCGCATCATGGTTGGTGTCGGAACAGTCGTTCTTTCCGAAGCCCAGCTGGATGAACTCGCTGCGGTTGCGCGGCACCTATGGAGCTTCGGGGCAGATCCCCGGTGCCACGGCCGCCGTGTTGTACTACTCGGCCGGACCGACCACGCTTTCCACCGGCAGCGACACACCGGGCGCCTCGCTGGGATCGCTCGGCAATTCCGTGCTGAAGCCCGAGTTCTCGGCCGAGACCGAGTTCGGCTTCGACCTGACGATGCTGTCCGGACGCACCAACCTCGAGGTGACGTCGTACAACAAGAACACAACGGACGCCCTGATCAACATTCTGATTGCGCCGTCTTTGTCGGGGCTGACCAATCAGTTCGTGAACATCGGCAACATCCGCAATACGGGCGTGGAGCTGACCTTCAATCAGAAGGTGATGGACACCAAGCAGTTCGCGCTCGACCTGACGCTTACGGGGTCGACCAACAAGAACCGCATGCTGAAACTGGGTGAGGGCGTCTCGCCCATTGCCAGCGGAAACCGCAACACGCAACGCAATTTGCCTGGGTATCCGCTGTACGGTCTGTGGGACAAGAATATCAAGTACAACGATGCCAACGCCGACGGCATCATCGTGCTGAGCGAACTGACGTACAGCGATACGGCGGTATTCCAGGGTGGCACGTTCCCGACCCGTGAAATCGCGTTCAGCCCGAGCATCGAGCTGCTCAACCACAAGCTGCGCATCTCTTCGCAGTTCGACAGCAAGTGGGGCTTCCTCAAGTTCAACAACACGCTGCGTCATCAGTGCATGAACGGCGTGTCCTGCCGCGGGCGCTACGACCAGAGTGCGTCGCTGCAGGAGCAGGCGAACGCGCTGGCCACGTCACAGTCGGTGTTTACCGGGATGTTCGAAGACGGAGCCTTCACCCGTTGGCGCGAAGCGTCGGTGTCGTACGAAATGCCCACCAAGTGGGCCAACGCCATGCGCGCCGAACGGTGGAGTGTGGTCCTTACGGGCCGTAACCTCGGCGTGAAGACCAAGTACAAGGGCGTCGATCCCGAGGCCGCTGCATCCAATAGCGACACGCGTGGCAATGAGGAGTACTTTGCCACTCCACCGCTGCGCTACTTCACGTTGCGTATGAACTTCTCTTTCTGAGGCGAGCGATACATGAACTTCTCTTCCGCCGCTCGCCGGGCACTCCGTCCGGTTGGCACCGTGGCTGCGGCCATGGCGTTGGCCAGTTGCAGCAACAAAATCCTGACCGTCGATACGCCCGACGTGCTTTCGCAGTCGGCGCTTGGCGGCAGTCTTGGGGCCACCACGCTGCGTAACGGCTCCATGCAGGACTTCGTCGTCGGCTTCTCCGGCACCATCGATGGGTTCCTGGTGTCGACCGGCAATATGGCCGACGAAATCCAGACGTCAGACACCTTTGCCGATCGGTACTTCACCGACGGACGCGCGCAAACCGAAGTGCTCGGTGGCGCGACGAACACCATGTACAACGGGCTGCATCTGGCCCGTGCCGGACTCACGTCGGCTATTGTGGCCTGGGCCAAGGTCAAGCCCACCACGTCGGCCGCCAAGGACTCACTCAGCGAGATGTACTCCATTCGCGGGTACACCGAAGACTTCTTCGCTGAAGCGTACTGCTCGGGCGTGCCGTTCAGCATAGTGAGCGGCGACGGTTCGTTCATCTTTGGGCAACCGCTCACTACGGCGCAGATGCTGGCGGTTGCCGGAAGCTCGTTGGACAGCGCGACAACGCTGGCCACAGGTACGTCCTACAAGAATCTTGCCGCCGTCGGGAAGGCGCGCGTACTGGTCAACCTGGGGCAGTTCTCCCAGGCGGCTGCGGCTGTTGGCAGTGTGCCGACCAACTTCAAGTACACGCTGTACCACTCCGTGGCTACCGGCCGACAGCAGAACGGCGTGTTCAACGCGACGTTCCAGTCCGCTTCACGCTACACGGTGGGGACCAGCGAAGGCATCAACGGCTTGAACTTCCTTACCACACCGGCCGATCCCCGTGTGCCGTGGACGGCGTCCACGCGCGTAGGCTTTGACGGTACCAGCCGGAACCTGCCCGTGGAGCAGAAGTACCCGGCGCAGAACTCGGCGGTGGTGCTGGCCGACGGCATCGAAGCGCGTCTCATTGAAGCTGAGGCGCGGCTGAACGCCACGTCGGGTGGTTCACAGGGAGATCGCGATGCGGTGTTTGCGCTGCTCAACACCCTGCGTGCCACGGGACTCGCCACGGCCATCGCGCCGCTGCCGACGTCGCCAACCACGCAGGACGCCGCGGTGGATATGCTGTTCAAGGAGCGGGCATTCTGGATGTGGCTGACCGGCCATCGCATGGGTGATATGCGTCGCCTCATTCGCCAGTACGGACGTGCGGCGAACACGGTATTCCCAACCGGCCCGATGTCGTTACGGCCGGGCTCCACGTACGGCAGCGACGTGAACTTCATCGTACCGTTCCCGGAGAGAAACAACCCGAACTTCACGGGCTGCCTCAATCGGAATCCGTAAGTCGGTTTGATAGTCGAGATACGAAACGGGCGGGCCAGTGATGGCCCGCCCGTTCTGTTTGTGCCTCGGTGCTCGCTGCGATTGCGGTGGTATGTCACCGAAATCCCATGCGACAATCGCGTGCACACGGTGCGTTGCGACTGAGTCTCAGCGTCCGCCCACCTTGCGTCCGATATCCACGGCCTTGAAGCCACCGTCGCCCCAGCCAATCACGAATACGCTGAACCCCTGATTCATGCGCATTTCGATGTCTGCCGCGCCGGCGGGATAGCCGCAGGGCACCTTGAATTCCTTGCAGGCCGCCAGCACCTGCTGAATGGCAGCTTCCCAACCCTTCTCATCGAACACCCGTTGACCGTTCGCGTCGGGCGGGCTGAAAACACCGCGCAGCGTGCCGGCGCCTGGAAAGAGCACACCAATGCCTTTGACGGCGGCAATCTCTCGAATGTGCGCGAGTCCTTCCTTGCTCTCCACAATGGTGAAATTGACCAGCTCACCCTTCGGATTGAGCGGCCACACATCGGCCTTCTCGCGGTACTCCTTGTCACTCAGCCCCCATCGCGCGGCCGCATCGCCGACTTGGTCCGGGCGGGTACCGCCTTTCGACTTGAAACGCATCATCGCCAGGCCCTGTTTCACCTCATCGGCGCTCTCGACTCCGACAAAGACGATGCCCGCCACGCCAAGATCCAATTGCTTGGCGATGCGTTCACCAGCCTTCGCAGGATCGGGTGCGATCTCCGGCGTCTTTACAAACAGCGGGTGTGAGAATCGCTTTGCGGGTGATGTCTGCAGCATCCCGGCGGCGGCCATGCCCTTTGAAAATTCGGAAAACCCGGCATATCCGATATCAAAGTTGCCCTCCATACTGCCATCGAAGATGTAGTCCGTCAGCTTGTAGGCCACCGCGTCGGCGGCCAACTGCGCCGGCGATTTGACCGAGTCCGGCGGCAGAGCCGGTTGCCCGCCTCGGCCACCACGGCGGTTGGCCGGCGCATATAGCCCGAATACCGGCTTGCGACCCGCCAGCAGGTCAACGACCGGGTTCATATGAGGCTGGGCGATTGCCGTCTGTGGTCCGACGAACGTTGACACGGCCGAAACCGTCAAAATCCAGCGCATGCGCACGTGGTGTTCCTCCTTGAGGATTGGCAGCCCATCCGGGCCTCCAACAGAGCACGCCTGTGCCCCGTAGGTACTGGTAACGCCGACTATCTACGCCCCGGTTGAATGGGAGTGCAAGAGATACGCGGCAGGCGCACCAGTGGTTGATGTCACCGCGCGATGTTCGCTCTTGCTGCACGGTCGAGTCCGTAACAACTTTGAGGGGCTCCCCGTCGTTTCCCGCCCAGACCCTGAGGACCGGGCATGTTGTCACACGTCGCCGCCCGCGCGAGCATCGCGCTGCTGCTTGCTTTGGTGATCGTCGACAGTCCGGCCGCCCAGAACGCGACTCGGATTGTGCCCGCGGCGTTCACGCGATTGGCGGGCCCCGGCCACGGCCGGACCGCCTCGCCACGAACGTACGCCTCGCATGCGGTTCCGCGACCGGCGCCGACGGTCATCGCTCCCGAAGCGTTGACCGGGGTCGTCAAGAAGACATGCGCCGGGTGCCACAGCGAGCAGCGTAAGCTGGGCAATCTGGTTCTGGCCAACTTTGACCTCGCGTCCGTGGCCAATCTGTCGCCGGAAATCGCCGAGAAGATGATTGGCAAGTTGCGCACGGGTATGATGCCGCCCCCCGGACGCCCGGCCGGGTGGTGACACGCTTGACGTGCTCATGACGACGCTCGAACGGTTGATGGATGCCAAGGCGGCACGCTCGCCGAATCCGGGGATGCGCACCTTTCAGCGACTGAACCTCGCGGAATACCAGCGTTCGGTGCACGAGGTGCTGGCCATCGACATTGATCCGGCGTCGTGGCTGCCGCTCGACACGAAGAGCGCGAACTTCGACAACATTGCCGATGTGCAGATGCCATCGGCCACGACGCTCGATGCCTATCTCGACGCGGCCAGCGATATCGCGCGACTCGCGGTGGGCGATCCCAAGGCGAGCGTGTCGACCGGCACCTACAAGATTGCGCGCCTGGCGTCGCAGTTGGAAACGGTGGACGGGGCGCCGCGCGGTACGCGCGGTGGCGTATCCGCGATTCACAACTTTCCGGCCGACGGAGAGTACGTTTTCGCGGTGACGTTGCATGCGATTCCCACCGGGCAGTTGTACGGCTCGACGGCGCCATTCGACGAAAAGATCGAGATCTCCGTCAATGGCGAACGCGTCGCGCTGCTGGACATCGATCGCGGGATGTCGCAGGCTGACCCGCTGGGTATGGATATCCGCACCAAGCCCATCCAGGTTCGGGCCGGACCGCAGCGCATCACCGCGGCCTACACCCGCACCTTCGAGGGGCCGGTCAACGACAACATCGCGCCCATCGGACACAGTATTGCCGATACGCAGATCGGGTCACAGGCTGGCGTGACCATCCTGTCGCATCTGCAGAGCTTCGCGGTGACGGGCCCGTATAACCCCACCGGAGTGTCGGACACGCCCAGTCGTCGTCGCATTTTCAGTTGCCGTCCCACCTCGACGACCGAGGCACGTCCGTGCGCCGAGCGCATTGTCGCGCGACTGGGCGCCGCGGCGTATCGGCGTCCGCTGAGCGCCGGTGACGTGAAGTCGCTGATGGCGTTTTATGATGAAGGCGCCAAGCAGGGATTCGAGATGGGTGTGCGATCGGCGGTGGAAGCGATTCTGGCCAGTCCACATTTCATCTTCCGAGTTGAGGAAGTACCGGCGTCGGCCAAGCCTGGCGATCTGCTGGCGGTGGGCGGACTGGATCTCGCTGCGCGGTTGTCGTTCTTCCTGTGGGGAGCGCCGCCGGATTCCACGCTGCTGTCGCTTGGACGTCGCGGACTGCTGGCAGATACCACGGTGCTCGTGGCGCAAACCCGGCGTCTGCTGGCCGATCCGCGGGCCGAGGCGCTGGCGACACGGTTTGCCGCCCAATGGCTGCGGCTGCAGGACATCGACAAGGTGCATCCGGATGCCCTGCAGTATCCGGATTTCCATGAGCAGTTGGCGTTGGATATGCGGCGTGAAACCGAGCTGTTCTTCCATCATCTGGTGCAGGACAATCGCTCGTTGCTGGAGATGTACACGGCGAATTACTCGTACATGAATGAGCGGCTGGCCCACCATTACGGCATTGCCGGCGTCACCGGTGACGCGTTCCGGCGTGTTCCGTACGCGGATAGCACGCGCACCGGCATCTTCGGTCATGGGTCGGTGTTGACGCTCACGTCGCACGCCAATCGCACGTCCCCTGTGCTGCGTGGCAAGTGGGTGATGGAGGTGCTGATGGGATCGCCGCCGCCGCCGCCGCCGCCGAATGTGCCCGACCTGGAGAAGACCGGTGCCAGCAAGGAAGGCCGTATGCTGACCACCCGTGAGCGCATGGAGATGCATCGCGACAACGCGTCGTGCCGGTCGTGCCATCAGTTCATCGATCCGATCGGCCTGGCGCTGGACAACTTCGACGTGAACGGGCAGTGGCGCATTCGGGAGAACGGCACGGCGCTGGATACCCGCGGCGACTTTTACGACGGCACCAAGATCTCCAGCCCGTTGGAGTTGCAGCGGGCGCTGCTGAAGCGACCGGTGCCGTTGGTGCGCGCCTTTACCAGCAATCTCATGGCATACGCGCTGGGTCGTCGCATCGAGTATTACGATCAGGCGGCCATCCGACGCATCGAAGGTTCGGCGCGCGCCAACAACTACCGCCTGCAGGATTTCGTGATCGGCGTCGTCAAGAGCGATGCCTTCCGCATGCGCCGCCTGCCGGTGGCGCAGTCCACATCACCGTCCACTGGCGCGGCAAACAGCCGCGGCCAGTAGTCACCCGCTCATACCGTCACGGAGTACAGCACCCATGCATTTTCTGAGCGGAAAGGCGATGCCGCGCCGACAGTTTGTCCAGGGGTTGAGCGCCACGTTTGCGCTACCCTATCTCGATGCCATGCTGCCCACGGGCCGCGGCGCGTGGCGGGCCGCCAACAAGGCGCCTCGCCTGGTGGCGATCGAGATGGTGCACGGGGCCGCCGGCTGCAACGAGTACGGCGCCAAGATGAACATGTGGTCGCCGGCGGCGGCGGGTCGGCAGTTCGACCTGAGTCCCACGGCGCTGCACACGCTCGATCCATACCGGGACTATCTCACGATCATCAGCAACACCGATGTGCGCGAGGCCGAACCCACGTCGCCGAATGAAATTGGCGGCGATCACTTTCGCTCGAGCGCGACGTTCCTGACGCAGGCGCATGCGAAGCAGACCGAAGGGTCCGACGTGAAGGTCGGCACGTCGCTCGATCAGCTCTATGCCAAACGCTTCGGGCAGGACACGCCGATTCCGTCGATGCAGTTGTGCATCGAGAACGTCGACCAGGCGGGCGGCTGCGCGTATGGGTACGCCTGCGTGTACACCGACTCCATCAGCTGGTCGTCGCCCAGTGATCCGCTGCCGGTAATCCGGGACCCGCGTGTGGCCTTCGAGAAGCTCTTCGGCGTGGGCGGATCATCTGCCGAGCGGGCCGAGCGTCGACGCACGCGTCGCAGCATTCTGGACTTCGTCTCGGGCGAGATGTCCTCGCTGAAGTCGACGCTGGGGCCTGCCGACAAACAACGACTGGATCGGTACCTCGAAGACATTCGCGAGGTTGAGCGTCGCATCCAGCGCGTTGAGGCGCGCAACAGCAGCGGGGAAGTCCGCGCGTTGCCGGAAGCGCCAGCCGGTGTGCCGGATTCGTTTGCCGAACATGTGAAGCTGATGTTCGACATTCAGGCGTTGGCGTTCGCGGCCGATGTGACGCGCGTGTTCTCCTTCAAGATGGGTCGCGACGGGTCCAGTCGTACCTATCCAGAGAGCGGCACCGACAAGCCGTTCCACCCCGCGTCGCATCACGGCGGCACGGAGAAGGGGGTGAAAGATTTTCACCTGATCAACAAGTATCACGTGTCGATGTTGCCGTACTTCCTGGACAAGCTCAAGAGCATCCCGGAGGGTGACGGCAACATGCTTGACCAGACGATGATCATCTACGGATCGCCGATGGGCGACTCCAACCTGCACAACCATCGCCGGTGTCCGCTCATTCTGCTGGGGCACGCTGGCGGGCGTCTGGGCGGCAATCAGCACATCAAGGCGCCCGATGGCACGCCGATGGCCAACGCCATGCTCAGCATGATGCATACGCTGGGGATGGAGGATACGAAGAGTTTCGGCGACAGCACGGACGCGTTGACGCTCAGCGCCAATGTCTGATTCGGCGCAGGGACGGATGTCGCGTCGTCGACGCGTGCTGGCGGGCGCGTGGCTGGCCGGAGCGATGCTGTTGTTTACGGCAGCGAGATTGGCGCCCCCGGAGTCGGCCATTGCCGACGCGGTGATGCGAGGCGACAGTGCGGCCGTGCGCCTGTTGCTGCGGCAGGGCGCTGATGTGAACGCGGCGCAGGCCGATGGCATGACGGCGTTGCATTGGGCGGCCACGCGTGGGGACGCCGACCTGGCGCGCATGCTGGTCTTCGCCGGTGCACGGGTGGAGGCGTTGACGCGCAACGGCAATTACACGCCGCTGCATCTGGCCGCGCGCGCCGGACGAGCGGCGGCGGTGAAGGCGCTGCTGGCCGGTGGCGCGGATGTGAAGGCGGTTACCAGCACCGGTGGCGCGGCCGCGTTGCACTTTGCCGCATCGAATGGTGATGTGGAATCGGTGATGGCGCTGCTCGACAAGGGCGCTGTGGTGGATGTCCGTGAAGGCGCGTGGGCGCAGACGCCATTGATGTGGGCGGCGTCAGCGAATCGGGTGCGGGCCATGGAGATCCTGATCACACGAGGCGCCGACATCGAGGCCGTGTCCAAGATCGAGGATATCCCGGCGCGAGAACGTGCTGATCGGACGATGCTGACGACACGCGCTCGTCGGGTGGCGGCGATGAAGGCGGCCGATCAGGCGCCGTTGGCGGCCAGCGTCGTGCCATTGGGCGGTCGTGGCGCGCCGGACGCCGCCGGCGCCGCCGGGGCGTCGTCAGCGGCAACGATGTCGGCGGACACTCTTCGGCGAGTCGCCGCGCCAGCCAAGCCGGTGGTCGCAGCATCATCGGCGCCCGCCGTTCCGGCGGGTGGGAGAAGCGGTGCCGCTCCCGCGGCCACCGGGGATTCGGCGCGCCCGAATACCGGATTCAACGCCCGTGGGCCGTCCTACGGCGAATTGATCGGCAACAAGGGTGGACTGACGCCACTGCTGTTTGCGGTCCGTGACGGGAGTCTGGAAGCAGTTGAGGCGTTGCTCAAGTCGGGTGCCAAGATCAATCACGTGAGCGATGGCGATCACACCAGCCCGCTGTTGATGGCGACGATCAATGGTCGCTTTGACATGGCGAGGATGCTGTTGGAGAAAGGGGCGGATCCCAAGCTGGCCAGTGAGGCCAACGCAACGCCGCTGTATGCCACGATCAACATTCAGTGGGCCGCCAAGTCGTTATATCCGCAGCCCACGGCGCAGTTGCAGCAACAAACGACCCACCTGCAATTGATGGAAGCGCTGATCAAGGCCGGCGCCGATGTGAATGCGCGCCTCACCAAGCATCTCTGGTACATGTCCTTCAACTTCGACCTGCTCGGTGTGAATACCACCGGGGCCACGCCGTTCTGGCGTGCCGCATACGGCACCGACGTCGACGCCATGAAGCTGCTGGTGAAGTACGGTGCCGATCCGAACATTCCCACGCTCAAGCCGGTCGGACGACTGCCGGGCGATGACGCTCCAGCAGACGAAGACGGCGCCGCGGGGAAGGATCCCTCCGGAATGCCCCCGATTCCTGCCGGTGGCCCTGGCGTGTATCCGATTCATGCCGCATCGGGTGTGGGCTATGGCGAAGGATTCGCCGCCAACTCACATCGCCACGCCCCCGATGGCTGGCTGCCGTCGATGAAATACCTGATTGAGGAGTTGCATGCGGATGTGAATCTCCGTGACCATAACGGCTACAACCCGATTCATCATGCCGCGGCTCGCGGCGACAACGAGCTGATCACGTATCTCGCCAGCAAGGGCGGGGATATCATGGCGATCAGTCGTCGCGGACAAACCACGGTGGACATGGCGAACGGCCCCGTGCAACGTGTGCCGCCATTTCTCGAGACGGTCGACCTGCTGGTGAAGATGGGGGCCAAGAACAGTAACAAGTGCAAGTCGTGTTGATACCGAGTACCGAGTACCGAGTACCGAGTACTGAGTACTGAGTACTTGGTACTTAGTACTTGGTACTGGGTACTTGGTATTTAGTACTTGGTACTTAGTTCTCAGTCATCATGACTGAGCTCATACTTCCGCTGTTCATGCATCCGATCGACGCCTTGCGCCTGGTCTCGGCGCTTGGCGGCCTGCATGGATTTTCCGCGCGTTGACTCCGTCTTGACGCTGGGAAGCGACATCTGCTTTTCCAGCGCCACACTGCCACACGCCGGACACGCTGGCGCCGCACTGCCACGCACCAATGCTTCAAACGGATGCTGGCAATCGCTGCAGACGAAATCGAAGATCGGCATGATGGTTTCTCCCGTTCACCTGAATTCACCGAGGATCTGATGTTCCGCCTTTCGATCCACGTCGTACCCGTTCTGCTTACTCTCGCTGCCGCACCGGCGTTGGCACAAGGGGCGCGGCAGCCGGTCATACCGGCTGGCCAGAGTGCGTCGCCGACGCTGACCCCGGGTATTCGCGTAGGGAACATGGTATTTGCGTCCGGCCAGTTGGGACTCCGGCGCGACGCGCCGGATTCCACGATTCAGGGACAGACCAAGGTGGCGCTCGAGAACACGCAGAAAGTGTTCGAGGCGGCCGGCACGACCATGGCCAATGCGGTCAAGTGCACGGTCTTCCTGATCGACCTGAAGGATTTTGCCGGGATGAATGCGGCCTACCGGGAATTCTTCCCGACATCACCGCCGGCTCGCTCGACCGTGGTGGTCGCGGCGCTTGTGTCGGCCGGGGCCAAGGTCGAGATCGAGTGCTCCGCCGCGATCCCGTAAACGCCATGTAGGGATCGCGACGGAACTACCCGCAGCCGGTCAGGGCTTTCTGGGCCAGACCACGCCCTGATTGGCGCGGGTGACCGATCCAATCCCCTTGTAGGCGAACTTCTGCAGACGCTTCCCCTCGTACGTCTCGGTCGTGTAGACGTTGCCTTTCGAGTCGGTGGCAATGCTGTGGACCGCAAAGAACTGTCCGGGTTGACGACCTCCATCGCCGAAGCTGGTGAGGATCTCCAGCGACTGGCGGTCCATCACGTACACCCGTTCGTTCTTGCCGTCGGCCAGGTACAGATACTTCTGCGCCGCGTCGCGGGAGAAAGCGATGTCCCACACCGATCCGTCGCCTCGCGTGGCGGGCGCGATCCGCACTTCCTTCACGAACTGCCCGTCTTTCTTGAACACCTGGATGCGATCGTTCGGGCGGTCACAGACGTACACCAGGCCATCGGTGCTGGGCTCCGCGCAGTGCACGGGATTGCGGAACTGTTTGGCCAACGGCGCGCTGGGGTCGTACGGGCCCAGATTGGCATCGTCCGGCTTGTTGCCGTAGGCACCCCAATACCGCTTGAGGGCGCCGGTCTTCATGTCGAGCACGGCCACGCGCTTGTTGCCATATCCGTCGGCGACGAATGCCTCCTGTGCCTTCACATCAAAGGAGATCTTGGCAACCCGGCCAAAGTGGGTGCTGTCGTTGCTGCTCGGATTCTGCCCCGGCTTCCCGATCTGCATCAGGAACTTGCCGTCGTGCGTAAACTTGAGCATGTGGGAATCGACGCGACCATTGCCCCCGATCCACACGTTGTCCTTATCGTCGATACTGATCCCATGATTCGATGACGGCCACTCGTACTCCTTTCCCGGACCACCCCACGCCTTGACCAGATTGCCTTCGGGATCGAACTCGACGATCGGGGGCGCCGACTGGCAGCATTCCGCAATGGGCGGCGTGGCGTTCATGCCGGCTTCGGTGCGCTGGTTCAGCGTGGAATCGCCACGATGGATGATGAACACGTGGTCGCGGCTGTCGATGCCGACGCCGATCACCGAGCCGAGGATCCAGTGGTTGGGCAGCGGCTTCGGCCAGACCGGGTCCACCTCAAAACGCGGCGCCTGCACCAATTGCCGATCGGCCGCGCCCAGCTTCGCCTGCGCGACGGCGAGGGCCACTATCGCCACTCCAAGTCCCAGCCCGACGAACGCCTTGTTCGACTGCCTCATCAGTGCCTCTCCAGCGCGCAGCCTCATCGGGGTGGGGGACCCCTGTGTTCTGCGCGTCGCGGTGGTAAGTTCGTGGCGAATTCAAACGCGTGGTCGCGTTGGGTCGCCTGCAGGACGCCATAGAAGTATCCCGCCTCACTCCGCCTGTCCAGCGAATTGCGCATTTCCATGATCGATCGCGCGCTCCACCACGTCCGCAGTGTCTGGGGTCGCGTGCCACGCTGGCGCCGCGGCGCGCTGGTCGCGGGCGGCCTGTTGGTGGTCGCGCCGTCAACCCCGTGGGCCCACGAGATCCCTCGGCGCGTGGCCGTGCAGGCATTCGTCGTCAACAGCGGAACGGTGGTGCGGGTGCTGGTGCGGGTGCCGTTGGACGCGATGCGCGATGTGGAGTTTCCGATACGCGGTGCGGGATACCTCGACGTGGCGCGCGCCGACAGCACCTTGCGAGACGCAGCGCGTATTTGGGTGGCCGATGCGATCGATCTCGTCGCCAACGATGTCACCCTTCCCACGGGACGTCTCGCCGCCGTCCGCGCGTCATTGCCATCCGACCACGCGTTCGAGCGCTACGCCGACGCGCTCGCGTTGGTGCGCGGAGTGCCACTCGATGGCGCGATCGACATTCCCGTGCCGCAGGCCATGCTTGACGTGCTGCTCGAATACCCGGCCACCGAGCCCGATGCGCGGCTGGCCATCCGTGCACGCTTTGCCCATCTCGGCGTGCGCACGTCGACGGCGTTGCGCGCCGTGTTCGCGGATGGGACCGAGCGCGCCTATGTGTACGAGGGTGATGCCGGCTTGCTCCCACTCGATCCCAGCTGGTGGCATGCCGCCACGCGGTTCGTGGTGATGGGTGCCACTCATCTACTCGATGGCATCGACCACCTGCTGTTTCTGCTCTGCCTGATCCTGCCCGTGCGTCGCATCCGTCCGCTGGTGGGCATTGTGACCGCTTTCACGGTGGCCCATTCCATGACCCTGGCGGCATCGGCGTTGGGGTACGCGCCCGACGCCTTGTGGTTCCCGCCGCTCGTGGAACTGCTGATCGCCGCGTCGATCGTTTACATGGCCATCGAGAACATCGTTGGCGCGAAACTGGAACGGCGGTGGCTGGTGGCGTTCGGCTTCGGACTGGTGCACGGATTCGGCTTCTCGTATGCGCTGCGGGAATCGCTGCAGTTTGCCGGCGCGCATTTGGTGACGGCGTTGGCGGCGTTCAACGTGGGCATTGAGTTGGGGCAACTGGCGGTGCTGATGGTCGCCGTACCGCTCTTGTCGTGGCTGTTCACACGCCGAGTGGCGGAAGGCCCCTGGCGTATCGTTATTTCCGTGCTGGTGGCGCACACGGCCTGGCATTGGATGACGTCACGGTTCGAGACGCTTCGCACGTATCACCTCAGCTGGCCCGCCATGGACGTGGCGCTGGCCATCACCCTCATTCGATTGGCCATGGGATTACTCGTCGTCGGTGGCACTGCGTGGGCGCTGTCCGGATTCATGTCGCGCTGGACTGCGGTGCGTCCGCGGGGGTCGGCCCTGTTGCTGGCCCTGTGCGCGGGAACGATGCTGGCGGTCACCATGCTGCCGTCGGTGGGCGCGGCGCAGGACTCGGTGCGCACCACGATGACTGGTGTCTACACCGTCGAACAGGCCACCAAGGGCAAGGAAGTGTTCAATGGCGCGTGCGTTGGCTGCCATACCTCCGCGTCGCACAGCGGCGAGGAGTTTGCCAAACGGTGGGTGGGCAAGATGTTGTGGGAGTTCTACGATTATGTCAGTCGGCTGATGCCGGACGAGGCGCCCGGCGCGCTGTCGGAAGGAGAGTACCTGTCGGTGACGGCCTACGTGCTCAAGCTCAACGGCATGCCCGCCGGATCGAGTGAGCTGAAGGCGGTTCCGGAGGACTTGAAAAGCATTCGTATTGACACCGTGCCGAACGGTGTGAACCAACGGTCGAGTGGTGGAAGCAGGCACGGCGCGCGCATCCGGTGATGGCGCGGGACTACATCGCAGCATGAACGGAGAATCCATGACGAAGCGATCAACCAGGCGGGTGTTCGGGATGGTGTTGGCCGCCAGCGCGGTGGTAGTCGGTGCGCTGGGGGTCAATGCGGTGCGTTCGGTGGCCCAGGCCGGCAAGCCGCTGGTGCGTGGCAACGCGGTTGGCGAGTGGCGATACTGGGGGGCGGATGCGTGGAGTTCGCGCTACTCGCCGCTCGAACAAATCAACGCCAGCAACTTCGATTCACTGAAAGTGGCGTGGACATGGAACGCGGGGGCGTTCGGCAAGGATGAGTACTACCGCGCCACGCCCCTGTATGCGAACGGTCGACTCTTCACCGTGGCCACGACCCGACGCAGCGCGATGGCGCTTGATCCCAGCACGGGCGAGACGTTGTGGATGTATCGGATGGAAGAGGGTATCCGGTGGCAGAAAGCGCCGCGACAGTATTCCGGCCGTGGTCTGTCGTACTGGACCGACGGACGCATTGAACGCGTGCTGGTCGTGACGCCGGGCTACCATCTGGTCTCACTCGATGCCAAGACCGGACGTCCCGATCCGCTGTTCGGGAAGAACGGTGTCGTCGACCTGATGGAAGGTCTCGGGTACCCGATGGTTCCGCTGGCTGTGGACGATTCCGGTCCGCTGATCATCAGCGATGCCGCGCCGATGCGTCAGGCCAAGCCGGGCGAGACCTGGGATCCCGTCAGGAAGATTGGCGCCGATGGCACGATCGGGATCGACCCCAAGGCAGGCCAGATTGCCGCCAGTTCGCCGCCGATTGTAGTTGGCAACATGCTGGTCGTCGGCAACTCGTCGATTCACGGCTACTACCCGATTCGCGCGCACAACATTCCCGGGTTCATTCGCGGATTCGATATCCGCACGGGGCGTCAGGTCTGGAAGTTCAACCTCGTGCCGCAGCCGGGTGAATTCGGCGCGGACACCTGGAAGAATGGATCGAAGATTGGCACCAAGGGCGTCGGCAAGAATGACGCGTGGGCAACCTACTCGGCTGATCCGGAACTGGGACTGGTGTACATCCCGGTGGGCATGCCGCTCATGGATGAATACGGCGGCCATCGACCCGGCAACAACCTGTTCGGCAACAGCATCGTAGCGCTTGATGCGAAGACCGGTGTGCGCAAATGGCACTTCCAGATGGTCCATCACGACATCTGGGATTACGACGCACCGATGGCGCCGAACCTGCTGGATATCACGGTCGACGGGAAACGTCGCAAGGCGATCGCACAGACCACCAAGCAAGGCTGGGTGTATACGTTTGATCGCGTGACCGGTGAACCGATCTGGCCGATGCCGGAAACGGCCGTGCTGCAGAGCGACGTCCCCGGCGAGATCTCATCGCCGACGCAGCCGATTCCGTCCAAGCCCGCACCGTACTCACAGCAGGGGCTCGTGGAAGCCGACCTCATTGATTACACGCCGGCCATCAAGGATTCGGCGCTCAAGATGGCGAAGCGATGCCGTATGGGTCCGTACTTCATTCCGCCGGCGGCGGCCGATGGAAAGGGCAAGAGCGGTGTGCGGTGCACCTGGTATTCCCCCGGTGCGAGTGGTGGCGTGAACATCGACGGTGGGGCCGCCGTCGATCCCGAAACCGGCACGCTGTTCGTGGCGTCGATCACCGGGATGAGCACGGCGCAGGTGCAGAAAGATCCGTGCTCCGAATTCGACTACAGCTCGGTGCGCGACAGTTGCGGATTGCCGGGTGCCTTGCCAGCCCCGCCGGGCTACGTCAAGCCAGCCAGTGGCGATCGTGGCGGGGACTTCGGCGCGCGCTCGGCGGGCTCAATGCTGGGTGGCGTGTCCATCGTCAAACCCAAGCCCTACGGCGGCATCACCGCGTACAACATGAACACCGGCGACAAGGGTTGGTGGATCCCGAATGGCGGCATGCAGAAGATCACCAGTCGTGATCCGCTGTTTGCCGGCGTCACGCTGCCTGATCAAGGCGCGCGTGGTCAGGCGCAGGCGATCACCACCAAGACGCTGATGATCTACGGCACCGGTCGGGGCGGCGGACCGCCGGGTTCGCCGGCCACGCTGTATGCGGTGGACAAGGCCACGGGCAAACAGGTGGGTGCGCTCAAGATTGACTCGCGCACCACGGCCGTGCCGATGACGTTCATGCATATGGGACGGCAGTACATCGTGTTTGCAACGGGTGCGGAGGAGAGCACCGGACTGACGGCGTTGGTGTTGCCGAGAAAGTAAGACGCCGTGAACCGCGAAGTACGCGAAGGTCGCTAAGGATTTGACTTAGCGACCTTCGCGCACTTCGCGGTTCAATATCCTGCACCGATCAGGAATGGCTTGAACTAGTTCTTTCGCTCGTACCGCTTGAGCGCCTTCTGCCCCACCTCGGCCCCGTAAATGTGGCCCGCGGCATCCACCGCCACCCCTTCCGCGGAACTCGTGCTCGGCGCCTTCTCGTCCGGGTCGGGAATGAACGCCGTCACCTTGCCGTCGCGCGCACTGCCAATGCGAATCCCGCGCTTCCACGCACTGTGCGGCGGCGCCACCGAGCCTGATTCCGAGTCGGCGACATACAGCATGTCGTTCTTGTCGATGTAGAGGCCGCTGGGGCGACTGAACTGATACCACGTGTCCAGCAGCGTGAAGTTCTGGTCCATGATCATGATGCGATCGTTGCCGCGATCACCCACGAACAACCGGCCGCGCGAATCGAAGGCGAGGGCATGCGGCTGATCGAGATCGGTGGGCCCTTTGCCAAACGTCCCCCACGTCTTCAGCAGTTTGCCCGCCTTGTCGAATTTGAACAGGCGCGCGTTCGATCCGGCGCGCGAGGCATGACCTTCCGCCACGAAAATATCGCCGTTGGGCGCCGTCACGATGTCATTCGGCATCCAGAAGTACGCGCTGTCGCGACCGCCACCGGCTGCGCCCAGCGTCATCAGCAGCTTGCCATTGGGACTGAACTTGAAAATCTGATGACCGCGCGGTGGGGCCGGTGCCGCACCGGCCGCCGGTGCGCCACCGGTGCATGTGCAGTCTGTCACCCACACGTTGCCGTCGCGATCCACGTGAATGCCATGTGGCGACATCAGCAGGCCTTCTCCAAACGCCTTCACCATCGCGCCGGACGCATCGAACTTGTACACGGACGGCAGCGACGACGTGGCACAACTGTTGGCGCCACATCGTTCGGCCACCCAGATACTCTTACCGTCCTTGTCAATGTCCACCGCGCTGGTGGAACCCCACGCCCGTCCCTCGGGCAGTTTGGCCCAGCCGACGATTGTACGATACGGATTGGGGGCGTCGTTGAGCGGTGTTGGCGTCTGCCCGGCAAGCGGCGGAGCAATCGCCAGCAGGGTGAACAGCAGGGAATTCCGAACGGATATGTGTGTGGTGCCACGCATGGTCATCGGGGAAGGGCGACAGGATGACGGGAGGAGCAGGGAGAGGCTATCCATACAGGGCCGCGTCGGCCACCCGCAGGCAACACCCGTTCGGCTGCCCACGAAAAGCGACTTGTGCGAAGTGGCGCCCGCCCTGATCGTTCGGAACCTCAAATCCAGGCCTGCGTATTGAAGGACCTCACCTCCGGTTCGATTCCGAATCACATCGTCCGCCTGGCCATCCCCATGGCGGCCGGCATGATTTTCCAGACGCTGTACTATCTGGTGGATCTGTATTTCGTGGCCCGGCTCGGTGACGCAGCCGTAGCCGGGGTGAGCGCCGCCGGCAACGTTCAGTTTATTGTCATGGCGCTCACACAAGTGCTTGGTGTCGGCACCATGGCGTTGATCGCGCATGCGGTCGGCCGCCGCGATCAGGACGACGCGAATCTGGTGTTCAATCAGAGCACGCTGATGGCGGCTGTGTGCGGCGTCTCCGTGCTGATCGGCGGTCTGCTGTTCTGCCGACGATACATGCTGGCGGTCGGCGCCGACGCGGCCACCGTGGAGGCGGGCACGCAGTACCTGAGGGCCTTCGTGCCCGGACTGGCGCTGCAATTCGCACTGATCTCCATGGGGTCGGCCCTTCGCGGCACCGGCATTGTCAAACCGACGATGCTGGTGCAGATCGTCACGGTCGTGATGAACATCGTGCTCGCGCCCGTCCTGATCGCCGGGTGGGGGACGGGCCGACCATTGGGCCCTGCGGGGGCCGGACTGGCCAGCTCACTGGCCATCGGGACGGGCGTCGTGATGATGACCACGTACTTCCTGCGTCTCGAGCACTATGTCGGGTTCAAGTCGCATCTGCTGCGGTTTCGCGGCGACGTGATGCGACGTGTCCTGAAGATCGGCGTTCCGCCAGGCGGTGAGTTTGCCTTGATGTTCATGTACACGGCGGTGGTGTACTACGTGATTCGCGACTTCGGGGCGCCGGCGCAGGCGGGCTATGGCATCGGGTCGCGCGTAATGCAGGCGATCTTCATGCCGGTGATGGCCGTGGCGTTCTCCGCCGCGCCGCTGGCTGGTCAGAACGTTGGTGCCGGACGCATGGATCGGGTGCGCGACACGTTTCGCTGGGCTGCCATCATCGGCTGCGTGCCCATGGCCGTGCTCACGCTGCTCTGTCAGATCCGACCCGAGTGGCCAATCGGCATCTTCACGAAGGAGGCCGCCGTGGTGGCCGTGGGCGCGGAGTTTCTGCGCGTGATTTCCTGGAACTTCGTTGCCACCGGACTGATTTTCACGGCCTCGGGGATGTTTCAGGCGTTGGGGAATACCATCCCATCACTGATCAGCAGCTTTTCCCGCATGCTGACGTTTGCCTTGCCGGCGCTGTGGATGTCCACGCGCGCCGGGTTCGGACTTCGACAGGTGTGGCTGTTGTCGGTCGCCACGGTCTCCGTGCAGGCCGTACTCAGCATTTTGATGCTGTTGCGCGAGTTGCGAAAGCGAGGGGCGCCGCGCCCGGTGCTCAGCACGGCCTGACGCAGTGTGCGCGAACTACTCCACGCGCCAGACGCGGTTCCAACCGTCGGCAAACGCGTAGCAACGGCATCCGCCAATCCACCGCGCGCGAATCGCCTGCTGACGTTCGAGACACGTGCCGAGGCCGTTGCAGACCACATCGGTGACAAGCAGATCGCGCCAGGCCTGCACCGGTGTGACTCGTGGGTCAGGAATCCATCGAGGTCGTTCTGCGGTGGGGAGCCACGTGGGCATGGGCAAGTCGGACCGCCTCCCGGTGGTGCCAGTGGCGACGACCACTCCTGCCTGCGAACGAGGCGCGTCGGCGACTGCGAAACGAAGGTGACCCGCCTGACGCGGCGCAATCGCGGCGTTGGTGGGCGACGACAACGGCCGCGTACGCAGTCCGCCAATCGGAACCGCTGTCGGTGCGGCCGGTCCGATCGCATTCGGCGAGACGGTGCCCACCAGCGGCGTGGGCCGCTGGGCCACTGCCGGCGTCGGTGCCGCCGTGGCGAGCGCAACGACGCACACGATACGCCGTGTGCGCTGGCAGATGGAAACCGGCACGAGACGACTCCTTGTGAACAGGCGGGTAACGTCGGATTGTATGACCGGACCCCTATCCATACCCTCATGAAGCTATCCTCGATGCCCCACCGTCCGCACCGTTTCCGTGGTGGCCCTGTGCTTGCGCTGCTGGTAGTGCTTGGGGCGTGCGATCGCCAGGCGGTCGAGCGCGTCAGCACGGCCACCTACGACGTAGTGATTGCCAACGCCCGCATCATGGATGGCACGGGCAATCCGTGGTACGACGGAGACGTGGGTATTCGCGGCGATCGTATCGCCACCGTCGCGCCGCGCGGGGCGCTGGCCACCGCCCCTGCCACGGAGCGCGTGGATGCGGCCGGACTCGTGCTGTCTCCCGGTTTCATCGACATCCAGGCGCACAGTTGGAACCAGCTGTTGTTTGCCGACGGGCGCGTCATCGGCAAAGTGGCCCAGGGGGTCACCTCGGAGATCCTCGGCGAAGCGACAACGCCGGCGCCGTCAAACGAGCGGATTGACTCGCTGTACATGGGCGGCGACCCCGACGACGCCTTGATGCTGGCACGTGTGCCGCAGTTCCGCGGCACCCACGGCTTCGGGACGTGGCTTGACTCGATGCAAGCGCACGGCAACGCCGTCAACGTCGGCAGCTATCTGGGGGCCACGACCGTGCGCGCGTATGCCATGGGCCAACGCGAAGGCAATGCATCACCCGCGGAACAGGACACCATGCGCGCGGTGGTGGTCAACGCGATGCGGGACGGCGCGTTCGGTATTTCGAGCGCGTTGATCTATCCGCCAGGTTCGTATGCGGCGACGGCGGAACTGATCGAAAATGCCAAGGCCATGGCGCCGCTGCACGGAACCTATATCACCCACATTCGCTCGGAAGAAAACGAATTGTTGCCCGCCATGGACGAGGCCATCCGCATCGGCAAGGACGGCGGTGTTCCGGTGGTGATCTACCACTTCAAGGCGAGCGGGCGCGTCAATTGGCCCCTCGCCGGACCGGCCATCGCGAAGATCGATTCAGCGCGCGCGGCCGGGCAGGACGTGAAGGCGACCATGTATACCTATCCCGCCTCAGGCAACAACCTTTCGTCGTGCATTCCCGGGTGGGTACATGCCGATGGCCGGTTGCTGGACCGACTGCGCGATACGTCGCTGCGCGCGCGCATCAAGCGCGAAATGGCCGACCAGACGCCAACGGCGCCGGCGCTCTGTCAGCAGAATCCGCCCAACGCCTATCAGATTGCGGGATTCAAGAAACCTGAGTGGAAGCGTTTCGAGGGGCTCCGCCTTGATGCCATCGCCACGGCGCTGGGGCTCGACTGGACGGACGCCGTCATCCAACTCACCCTCGGCGAATCCAATGTGCTGGGCAAGGTGTCCTTCGCCATGTCGGACGACAATGTGGCGCGCATGCTCAGCCGGCCATGGGTGGTGGTCGGCAGCGACGCCGGGGGATACGATCCCGACACGACAACGGCATTGGTGCATCCGCGGTCGTACGGCGCGTTCGCTCGCATGCTCGGCAAGTACGCGCGCGACGAATCACTGTTCACATTGGAAGAGGCCGTACGGAAAATGACCTGGTCCACCGCGCAGATTCTCGGACTGCGGGATCGTGGCTTGGTGAAGGAAGGCATGTTTGCCGACTTGGTGATCTTCAATCCGACCACCGTCAGTGATCGGGCGACGTTTTCGGCGCCACATCAATTGGCGACCGGCGTTCGTGACGTGTTTGTGAACGGTGTCGCCGTGTGGAAGAACGGAAAGCATACCGGTGCGAAACCGGGACGCGCCCTGCGCGGTGCTGGCTACGTGGGGACGCGCTGATGCGCGCCGTCAGGCAGGTGATTCGTCGGACGTGGCCGATCGGATTGTGTGCGCTGCTGGCCGGCTGTCGTGGCGAGCACCCGGCCACCGCGTCCGACGCCGTGCTGCAGTTCTACACCATGCGCGACGCCCTCGGCGGCACGGGCGCGCCAACGGCGAAGGAACTGGCCGCGCTTCGGCCGTTCATCGCCGATTCCCTGGCGCGCGGTCTGTTCATTGCCGATTCCCTGCGGCAGGCGGACATGGAGCGGGCACCGGACGAGAAGCCGCGCTTTGTGGAGGGCGACATGTTCTCGAGTCTGTTCGAAGGGGCGACGGCGTACCGCGTGATGCCGGCGATACCCAACACGGACCCCGCGCTGGTGCCTGTCGAGTTCACGAATGACAAGGAACGCCCGGTGGTGCGCTGGACCGACACGGTGGTGGTGACGCAGCACGACGGACGATGGCTGGTGCACGATGTTCGCTATGGCGGTACGTGGGACTTCGGAAACAAGGGGACGCTGCTGCGACAACTTGCCCCGTCACCATAGTCCCACGCCGCTCACGCTGCGTGACTACACGCGGCGCGTCCGCCAACGCCCACGCCGGAACATCAGCAAGCTGACACCCGCCAGCGCGGAGTAGGCGGCGGTGATCGAGACGAAAATCGCGTGCGATCCCATATTGGTGTGACGGGCCAGCAACCACGCCAGCGGGATTTCGAAACCCCAGAACACGCCGATGTTGATGCGCGTTGGTGTTGTCGTGTCGCCCGCACCATTGAACGACTGCGTGAGGGTCATGCCGAAAGCGAACAGCGGAAACCCGAAGGCGATGATCCGCAGTCCGTACACCGCCACCTCGGCCACGGCCGCATCATGCGTGAAGCCGGACACGATGGCGCGCGCAAACACCACGAAGGTCAACCCCATCACGCCCAGAAAGGCCACGTTGTACCGGGCGGCCGTCCACACGGCGCGCTCGGCCCGATCGGGATTCCGCGCCCCAAGCGCCTGACCCACCATGGTTGCCGCCGCGTTGCCCAGACCCCAGGCTGGCAGCATCGCAAACATCACCATGCGCACCGCGATGGTGTACCCCGCCATGGCCGCACTGCCGAACGCCGCCATCAGTCGCACCAGCACGATCCAGCTGAGACTGCCCACCAGCACCTGAAACGTCCCGTGCAACGAGAGTCGCAGCATGCTGCGCATGGTGTCCAGCTCGACCACCAGATGATGCCGTTGCACCCGCAGATGTCCGCTGCCACGGAACAGGCGCGAGATCGCGAACAGCAAGCCCGTGCCGCGGCCAATGGTGGTCGCCACGGCCGCTCCCGTCACGCCCATCTCCGGGAACGGTCCGACGCCGAAAATGAGCAACGGCCCGAGCACGATATTGATGCCGTTGGCCAGCCACAGCACCCGCATCGAGACCGCCGCATCGCCGGCGCCGCGGAAGGTCGCGTTGACCACGAACAGCAGGAATGCCGTCCAACTGCCACCCAGCATGACGCGGGCAAACGTGGTGCCGGTTGACAGAACATCGGCACTGGCCCCCATCATCTGTAGCAGCGCGGGCGTCATGACCGCACCGATCAACGCGAGTGCACCGGAGATGACCGCCCCCAGCAGAATCACCTGGACGGCGGCGCGTCCGGCGCCATCGGCGTTCTTTTCGCCGATGCGTCGCGCCACGATCGCGGTACCGGAGATGGCGAGCCCCATCGCCAACGTGTACACCACGATCATCATGGACTCGGTGAGTCCCACGGTGGCCACCGCGCTGGCGCCGAGTCGGGCCACGAAGAACACATCGGAGAGCGCGAACAGACTCTCCATGATCATCTCGAGTACCATGGGAATGGCAAGCAGAAAAATTGCCTGCCCGATGGACCCCGTGGTGTAGTCGTGGGAACTGCCGCGCAGTGCCTGCCGCACATCGCGACTGATGCGCCGGTACATGGATACGGGTTCCGCTGCCGCGTTGATTTCTGTTGTCACGCCACCCTCGTCATCATCAAGACAAACGCCCCACCTGCACGTCGAAGCAGGAGGGGCGTCTGTCAGCGAGGAGCGGCGACCAATTCGCGGCTGCTACTCGATGCTCCTTGCTTCGATGCTGCTGTCCATGAGCACGACCGACCGGCCCGGACACACCGGGGCGGCGAACGCAGTCAGAGGGATTCGGAGCATGTTCATCGAAGCACCTGGGGAACGAGCGCGGAAGCGCGGGGAACTGCAGCGCGGAGCATGTTAACAAACGAAACCAACAGGCGCAACCGCGCCGTTGCTCAGTTGGGGTTCCTGCGCAGTCGCACCGACCCCGAGCCGGTCTCGATGCGAATGCGTCCAGAGCCGTCGCCGATGGTCCCGCGCAGACGGTCGCGCTGCACGCTGTTGGTGCGCACGGGGAAGTCGGAACTGATGCCGCCGCTGCCTGTTTCGATGTCGACCGTCGCATCGACGCCGGCGGGCAGCGCGACCGCAACGCTTCCTGACCCCGACTCGACACTCAGGGATTTCGGTGACGACACGAAGCCGAGATGGACCCCACCGCTGCCCGCGTCGACGGCCACGTCGGTCGAACGGATCTCGTCAAATCGCACGGTGCCCGAACCGACATCGACGCGCAGCACGCCGCACTGCACGCCCGTGCCGCCAACACTGCCGGAGCCCGTGTCAATGGTGCACGTGTCGCTGTGCACATCGGTCATCGTCACGCCGCCCGATCCGTTGTCGATCTTCAATTCACTGCCCCGAACCTCACGCACCTCGACGCCACCCGATCCCGCATCGATGTCGAGTCGGCCGCGTGTGCCGGTGGCAACCACGCGCGCTGCGGAAACATCAAGACGAAGGTCGGCGTCCACCCGTGTGGCCGTCAGTTCACCCAGTCCGAGATACACCGACACGGTCGTGCCCGCCGGAACGCGCACCACGAGATCGGCCCAGGCGTCCGTGCCGTCGCCGCGCGTCGTGACCCGCACGCGATCGCCGCGATTGCCGTTGCGATCGCCGCCGTCCCACGTGCCATCGCGATCTATGCGCAGGTCCGTACTGCTGCCAGCGCGATCGGTCCGATCTCCACCGTACACGATATCGTCATCAGTGGGGTACAGCACGCGATACGCGTTGCGCCCCCGAATCTCGCCGATCGCCGTCTTGAGCTTCGCGCCGTCGCGACCACCGCGCGTCATCTCGACGGTGACCTCGCTGCCGCTGCCGGCCTCCACACGCACATGCCCGGCCACGTTGTAGATCGCGACCTCGCGGCCGCCCACCACTTGGCGATCTTGTGCGTACAGCGGCGACGCCACGCTGGATGACAAGGCAACGGCGATGGAGCACATCGCGAGGGAGCGGCTCGGAACGAACAAATGCGTCATGGCAACCGGCGGTTGAGGGTGTGACCTGTACGGCGGTCAGTGGCCGCAGGTGTCAGCATTTGGACGCCAGAGCACGTAGGAGGGTTTGAATGGACGCGCGGCAGTCTGGCACACGACCCCACTGGCCCGCACTTTATCCCGTCCTTCACCTGCCGCCTTCACACGGACCCGCCCACATCATGCGCACCTCGCTCCCCCCTTTTGCGCCGTCCCGCCGTGGCCTGCGAAACCCGTTCGTGTCATTCGTGCTGATACTCGGTGCGACGCCTGTGGTGGCGCAGTCACGCGTGTTACCCAGCGCGCCGGTAGTCATTGATTCCACCGACCCCGTGGCCGTGATGGTCTCGCGACTGGAACTCGATCGCTATAAGGCGACGGTGAAGGGGCTCACCCAGTTTGGCGATCGACGTCAAGGCACCGATCGGAATCGCGCGGCCATTGACTGGATCGAGGCGCAACTCAAGAGCTATGGCTGCACCAACACCGAACGCATCACCTACGACTACTCACCGCCACCGCCAACACCGCGCGGGCGCCGCGGGCGCGGGCGCGGGCGCGCCAGGTGGCGCCGCACGACCGCCGCAACCGGCCACCGCATCCGGCGGTGGGCGCGCCCGTGGCATTCGGACGCGTACCGGCGTCAACAACGATTCGTTGCTGCAGCCGGACGCGCGGCTGCGCGCGCTCAACGCCCAACCCAGCACGCCAGGCCAGCGTCAGGAAGTGTTCTGCACGAAGATCGGCACCACGCACCCTGAGGAGATGTACATCGTCGGCGGGCATATGGATGGTATCGGGTGGGGCGAAGCGGCCAACGACGACGCGTCCGGCTCAGCGATCGTGATGGAACTGGCTCGCATCTTCAGCAGCCCCGACGTGCAGACCGAACGCTCCATTCGATTTGCCCTGTGGAATAACGAGGAGTCAGGCCTCAATGGCGCGAAAGCCTATGTGGACCAGCGCGCACCCTTGCAGGGAAAAGAGAGTCCGGCCGGATCCGGCAAGTATCCCGAACCCAGGTGGTTGGGGATGATCCAGCATGACATGATGATGTTCGACCACGGCATGCCCAAGTCCGATGGCACGATGGCCAAGGAGCAGCGACCGGAAGCCGATGTGAACATCGAGTTCCAGTCCAACTCGAAGATGGCCGCGCAATCGCAGACACTGGCGTGGGCACTGCATTCCGCCAACGCAAAATACGCCACGGACTATCCGGCGCAGGTTGGTCCACACATGACCAACACCGACTCCGGTCCGTTTCAGGATCTGATTGCGTCCGTGAGTCTGCGCGAGAACGAACGCGGCACGCAGGTGGGCAGTGGCTGGGACCCGCACTGGCACCAGCCCACCGACGTCTTCGCCACGTTCAGCGACGCCGATTTCCGTCTGGGAATGAACGCGGCGCAAACGACCCTGGGGGCGTTGGGGAAGTTGGCGGGTGCGAAGCGGGTGAAGTAGGAGTAAAGAAGGGAGAGGGGAGACGGAAAGACGGGAGACGCTGAACCGGACGTATCTCGCCGGTTGGACGTCTCTCGCCGGTTGGACGTCTCCCGTCTCCCTTCTCCCGTCTTTCAGACCACCGGCACACGCCCGGCCCACGGTCGCGCACGCTCCAACTGCCCCGCCACGCGAAACAACGTCGCCTCATCGCCAAATCGGCCGACGATCTGGGTGCCAATGGGCAGCCCTTGTGCGTTCCAGTACAGCGGAACGGACATCGCGGGCTGCCCGGTCACGTTGAACAGCGGTGTGTAGGGAATGAACCCGAATGCCTTGTCGGCCATCTCATTCAGCAGCCCGCCAGATCCCAAAACGCTGCCCAGGCCTAGCGCGCCCAAAATCTTGAGCGCCATTCGTTCCGACGGCTTGGGCTGCAAAGCGCCAATCGTGAACGGTGGATCGGCGAGCGTGGGGGTGATGAGCAAATCGTACTGTGTGAAGAACTGGCCGACCGTTCGTCCCGCGGTCTGCAGGCGACGGACGGCGTTCGCGTAGTCGGATGCCCGGAAGTGACGACCAAGAACTCCCAACGCCCACGTCGCTACCTCCACGTCGTCGCGACGCGGCGCGCGTTTGAGTTGCTCACCCAGCCACTCGATATCGGCGCGGCATTCCGCGGCAATCACGGTCAGGAACGATTTGGCCAGCGCGTCGCCGTCGAGTGACGGTTCCGCCGCCACGACGTCGTGGCCCAGTGACGTGAGCAGCGTGGCGGCCTCGGCCAGCGCTGCCTTGCAGTCGTCGTGCACGTGCTTGCCGAAGAACGGAGTACTGGTCATGGCAATCCGCAAGCGCCCCGGTTCCGTCGTCACCTCCTCCAGAAACGCGCGCGCCTGTCCGGGGCAGGCCACCGGGGTTCCGGCGTCTTCGCCAGCGGTCACATCCAACATGGCCGCCGAGTCGCGCACACTGCGCGTGAGCACATGCTCCTGCGCGAAGCCGCGCCACATGTCTCCGAAGTCGGGACCGGTCGGTATGCGGCCACGTGTTGGCTTGAGACCAAACACGCCATTACAGGATGCGGGTATGCGAATTGACCCACCGCCGTCGCCACCGTGACCGATGGGGACCATACGTGACGCCACGGCTGCGCCGGAACCGCCGCTCGATCCACCGGTGGTGCGCGTCGTGTCCCACGGATTGCGGGCCGGGCCAAGGGCCTCGCTTTCTGTGAATGGTGTCAGGCCGAACTCGGGTGTGTTGGATTTGCCCACGAAGACCGCGCCGGCCCGACGGTAGCGTGCCACCAGTTCACTGTCGTGGTCCGGGACAACACGCTTGAGCGGCCGTGTCCCGTGACTGGTCGGGACACCGGCAATGGTGGCCTGCAAGTCCTTGATCACCATGGGTACGCCGGCGAAGAGGCCATCGGCCGGAATGCGCGCCAGGCTGTCGCGCGCTTCGGTCTCGAGCGTCCGCACCACGGCGTTGAGGGCTGGATTGCGAGCGGCGATGCGCGCCAGCGCGGCATTCAGCACGTCGGCGGGTGAGACCTGTCGTGCGCGGACCAATTCGGCCAGGCCGAGTCCGTCCAACGCGTCATATTCCGGGAAGGGGAGGCTCATGGCGAAGAACGCTACCGATTGGACGGCCTGACGCAAGCAAAGTGTGCGCGGTCCCTTCCCGAAACGGGGCCTGACAGCGCATCATGATGCAGCGTCCGTTCGGCCCTTCCACGCTTCGGCGTACCGATCGGATGATCTGTCCCCATCTATTCGAATGAGCGCACCATGCCTTCTCTCTCGCTTCGCTCCACGCTGAGTGGCGCTGCTCGCCTCCGCCGCTCGCGAGTCTCGTCCATACTGCTTCTGGGCACGTTGCTCTCGGTTGGTGCGTGCTCCGAGGATACGCCAGCGGATCCCATTCGTGTGGCCACGGTGGAAGTCACACCCCGTTTGTCGACCGCTCGCGTGGGTACCACGCAGCAGCTTTCGGCGGTTGCCAAGGACGCCAGTGGCAATCCGATGACCGGAGAGACCTTCACCTGGAAATCGTCCGAGCCGTCGGTGGCAACGGTTTCCGCGACCGGACTCGTATCGCTTGTTGGCCCAGGTTCAACGGCAATTCTGGCCAGTGCGCGCGGCACCTCTGGGTTCGCGACGATTGTGTCTGACGCGAATGTCGCAACGATATCGCTTTCCGCGGCGACCCTCTCATTTCCGGTACCCCTCACGCGGCAACTGTTGGCCACCGTGAAGGATGCCGCGGGCAACGATTTGTTCCGCCCGATCACGTGGACCTCGTCGGCGCCGACGGTTGCGACAGTATCGAGCGCTGGGGTGGTGACCGGAATCTCGGCTGGCAGCGCGACAATCACGGCCACGGTTGAGGGGAAGTCGGCCACGACCGCCGCAACCATTCTGCCGCCCGTACCGGTGATCACGCTTTCACTGAACACCGGCTATATGCCCATCGGTGTTGGCGTACCAATCGTCGCCACCCTTCGCGATGCGAACGGCGTGGAACTGTTGGGTCGCATCGTCACGTGGACAACGTCAAACCCGGCGATTGCCACTGTATCCGCCTCGGGAGTCGTGACAGCGCTAGCAGCGGGCAGCGTCACGATTACCGCGAGCAACGACGGTGGATCGGCCGTTGCCAGCTTCACCACCCTGCGCGGACTCGCCAGCGCCACACCTGTGACGTTTACCAACGCCGCGGTGAACACGTCAACCTTCTTCGCGGTTTATGTGCCGGCGGGCTCGACCAACTTTGCCATTGCTATTCGCGGCGGGAACGGCGATCCCGATTTGTACTTGTATCGGCCTGGCCAGACCACGGTTGCCTGCGCTTCGGAAAACGGTGGCAGCACCATTGTCGAAGACTGCGCCGTAGCCAACCCGGCGGCCGGTGTATGGCGAATCGAGGTGTTCGCGTACGAGGCGCATGCAGGCACAACGATCACCGCGACGGTCGTGCCAACGCCTCCGTGATCTCCGGCGCCATCACCGCGCTGGTCGCGCGGTGATGGCGCCGCAGCACACCGTCGATTTCAGGACACCAACGCACGAGGGGCGACCGGCAGCATGCCGGTCGCCCCTTGTACTGTCTCAGCCGTCGGTGGCGCGGTCGATCAGCGTTTCCGGCGTCGGCGGGCGGAAGCGCCAAGTCCCAGCAATCCGACGGCGAGCAGACCAACCGTTGACGACTCGGGAACCGTGCTCACGATCGGCACCTGCAAATTGTCGAAGCCAAAGGCGAGCGTGCTCCCGTCGTCCGGCTTCATGATGATGGTCAATCGATCAAAGGTCGTTGACGTGAAGTCGAAGCCCCACCAGCAGGCATTGCTGAGATTGTCGATGCGCGGGAACGTGGCCGCGATGGTGCCAACCAGCGATGCGCCATTCCACGCCTTGAAGGTCGCTTTCCCGGCATCGGTGGCAAACTGGAACGCGGCGGCGCGTGTGGGTCCATTGAACGTCATCGCCACTTCGGGATTCGCGATGGCACCGCCGCCGTAGTTGTACATCGCAAAGCCGGATGACGGAAAATAGAGAATTCCGGAACCGGCAAATGCCCCTTGCAGATTGATCGTGACGCCGCCCTGCGTGAACGGCGCCGTCACCGCGCTGCCGCTGGCCAGTCCAAGCCCTTCGAAGTTGATCGTCGACACGCTGCCCGATAGCCCGGTGTTGCGACCCTCGAGCAACTCCCCGGTCATCCCGATCGCACAGGTGCCCTGCGCCGCGGCCGGAACGGCAGCGGCGAGAACCAATGTGAGGGCTGAACCAAGACGACGAATCACGGGAGCCTGAGAGTTGGATGGAACGACGCGCCTCGCTGGATTGTCACCGGCGGGCTGGATCGGACGGCTTTCCCGTACCCTATTCGCAGGAACCGTACCGCGGAGCCAGAAGCCCGAAAACCACCGTCCCTGTGCGCCACAGTACGCCAAATAAGCCCGAGTTCGCCAGAGCAGCGTAAACTAATCGGAAGTGCTGTTGCGTGACCGCATCAGGCTGTGGAGGCCGCACCCCAAAGGCTTCGCATCATTTTCTTGACGCTGGTGATGTGGTCCAGCAAGTTTCCTTGGCGATGATGGGCCTGTCCGTCATCAGCCTGAGGATTCCCGTGCCCAACTCCGTGACCTACGATTCACCTGTCCAGGCTGCCTCAGCTCGCGCCAGCACCGCGCCACTTCGCCAGGTGGCGTTGCTCATGGTGTGCACGCTTGGCCTTGGCGTGATGACAGCCTGCGCGACCGCTGGAAGTGCGGGCCGTGTCGCCGTGCGAGGGGGAGCCGACTCGTCGCTCGCCGCCGCGGTCGCGCGTGAGCAGGCGGGTGGTGCCACCACGTCATCCGCGATCGGCGTGCCGCCGTTCCAGCTGCTGGCGAAAACCGATGGGCTGTCCGCGCTCGGCTTCGCGATCGCCGATCTGTTGACCAGCGATCTCTCGCGCAGTGCCCGGGTGACGGTCGTTGAACGTTCGCGACTGACCGACGTCCTGCGCGAACAGGATCTCGTCCGCAGCGGGCGTATCGATTCGGCGTCGGCACCGCGTCTGGGCAAGTTGCTTCGGGCCAAGCGTCTGGTGTTGGGCTCGGTCGACACGATGACCGGCGGTCAGTTGCGCCTGTCTTTGCGTGTGGCCGATGTCGAGAGCGGTGTACTCGATGCGGCGCTCGATGCGCGCGCACCGCTGAACGACGTGCTTGCCGCCGAGAAAGCGCTGGCGTTGCGGTTGTTCGATGCCCTCGGCGTCACGCTCACTCCGGCCGAACGCGCGTCGGTTGATGCGTATCCCACCACGTCGTTGGCGGCCCTGTCGGCATATGGCCGTGGTGTGCAAGCGGACTTCCTTGGAGATCGCCGCCGAGCCATCGATGAGTTCGAAAAAGCACTCGTGGTCGATCCAGGGTTCAGTCAGGCACGTGATCGCGCGACGCAGATGAAATCGGAAGCCCGTCGGTCTGCGGAGGCCCCGTCGGTGTTGCCGGGCATTCGCTCGATCAATGCCCCCGTCACGGGCACCGTCGATCGCGTGAACCGCCCCATCGACATCATCACGTCGTTGTCGCGCCCGCTGGCCGGTCCCGGCGATCCGTCTTTTCCCAGCACGATCGTGACAGTCGTCATCACAGTGACGCGCCCGTGAGTCGTTTGCAGCGGACAATTGCTGGTGCCGTCACGTCGCAGCAGCGCTGGCGACGGCTGCGCCCGGCCGCGACCCTCGCGCTGCTCGCCGTGCTGCCCGTCGCCCGCGGGTCCGCGCAAGAGCGACTGGTGGGCAATCAGTCGGCGGGAATTGGCATGTCGTATGAGAACATTCGATTTGGCGGAACGGGACTGCGCCAGTACAACTTCGCGGGATTGGATTCCGCGCGAATCACCGGCGTGCGGCAGATGTCACTGCCCATCACCACCGCGTTCGCGTTGGGCTCATCGTGGCGCGTCGATCTGACGACACTGTATGCGTCGGCGACGGTGTCGTATCGTGACGCGGCCACGCCCAACAATCGTCGCTCGGCCACCTTGTCGGGAATCAGCGATGTGCGTGTGCGCGCGACCGGCACGCTGATCAGTGACTTGCTGGTCGCCACGGCCGGCATCAATGTGCCGACCGGGCGGACCTCACTCACCAATAGAGAGTTCGGCGTCCTGCGTATCATGGCGGCGCCGAGTCTGGGACTTGGCAGTACTCCGGTGGGCGCCGGTGCCAGCGGGACAATGGGACTGGTACTCGCTCGGCGCGCCGGACCGTGGTCGATGGCGTTCGGCGGCTCGTATGAGTATCGGGGCAGCTATCAGCCGGTGGCCGCGCTCGTCGCAGGATCGGCGTCTGCCGATTTCCAACCCGGCGGGGTGATGCGCGCATCGGTAACGGCCGATCGCACGGTCGGTCCGCACCGGCTCAGCGTCGCGCTTGCGGCTGACGTCTTTGCTGACGATGAACTGCGCACGCCCCCGTCGACCGTAGGGGGCACAACGGGCACGGGTCCGAGCGGCATCACGATTGTCAGACTCGGACCGGTCTTCAGCGCCGATGTCCAGATGTTGTTTGCCGTTCCACGGTTTCGGCAGTTCATGGGATATGCGTCGTTCCGTCGGCGCGCGCCGTTCTCTCGCGATGGCCAAAGTGTGGCCAAGTCCAGCGGGCAGTATTTCGATGCAGGCGTTCGTGCAGCGGTGGCGATGGGACCTCAGCGAGATCTGATTCTCGGTGCGGACTCTCGACTGCACGCGGGCCTCGGCGTTGACGAGGGATTGCCAACGTCTGGCGTTGCCAGTGGCGGCCTGTCGGCAGGGCTTGAGATCCGGCGTGGGCTGTTGTCGTTTCAGCCGTATGTCAGAGCGCAGGGGGGAGTCCTGAAGCAGCGCGGGGTCGGGTCCTCCGCTCCCTCGCAGTCATTCAACGGGCTGGCTGGGGGCCTCGTGGCCGTCACGCGGTTTTGAGGTGCCATTCTTGCAGGGAAACAGGCTATTCTCCGGTCGGGAACAAGTTGCCATCGTTCGCCAACGTCTATTCCATAGATCCTTCGCGCCCATGAACCGACAATTCGGATCCACTCTCGCCTTGGCCTCGGCACTGGTGCTGTCTGGCTGCGGCGATCTGGCGAACATGGTGGCGTCGTCCGGTCCGGCAGACGCGCGCCCCGCGCGGGTGGCCTTCACCGCCTCTATTGCCTCGCCAGCCGCCCGATCTGCGGCTGACGTGGTAAGTCTGCGCGTCACCACCTCGTACCTGCTGGCTGGTGGCTTGCGCGACACGATTGGCACCCAGACACTGGCGCTCACCTCGGCCTCGACGCAATCCGTGCCGATTCCGGTCGATCTGGCCGGCTGTCTGGCCGATTCCAATCGTGAGGGCGCGGCAACCGACGGCGGCTGCTCTGTCGTGCTGGAACTGGCATTAAGCGTGAACGACGCCGTGGTCGATCGGCAGGCGGTCGGGCCACTGCGATTGAAGCCCGGTGCGACGACCGAAGTCAGTCAGCCGGTGACGCTGTTTGAAATCGCGTCCGTGACGGTCGCGCCTACGGGCACTGTGTCGCTGATCGTGGGTGGCACCACCACCGTGACACCCAGCGTCAAGGATTCACGAGGACAGGTCGTGACGGGTCGCGCCGTGGGCTGGAGCACCGACGCGCCGACCGTGGCTACCGTTGATGGCAACGGCAAGGTCACCGCGATCGGTGCCGGACAGGCGCGGATCACGGCGACACTTGGATCGTTGTCCGGCAGTACACTGGTGCAGGTTGTGCGTCCGCCCGTATCGCTGGTGATCTCGCCGACGACAGGCAGCGGCACTGGCGTTGTGCGTTCCGTGCCCGCGGGAATCGATTGTCGCATAGTTGCCGGAACCGTTTCAGGCGCCTGTGCCGTCGACTTCGCCGCCGATCTGCAGGTGACGTTGACATCCGTGGCGGACGCCGGTCAGCAGTTCGGCTCGTGGGGCGGTGCCTGCGTAGGAAGCTCGGTTGGGGCAAGCTGCACGCTGACCATGGCGCAGGCACGTACGGCGTCGGCACAGTTCACCGCCATGCGTCGAGTTACCGTGGCCAGTGCTGGCACGGATGGCCGTGGACGCGTCACAGGTGGATTCGGCATGGACTGCCGCATTGATGGCGCCGGTACCACTGGCACCTGCGCTGTTGACGTCGCGGATGGCACACCGGTGACCCTCACCAGCGTGGCCGACGGGGCCAATGCAGGCGTTGTGGCGCAGGTTTTTGGTGGATGGTCGGGTGACTGCGCGGCTGCGTCAGGGACGTCCTGCACGTTGACGCCAACGGGTGGCAATCGGGCTGCCAGCGTCGGGTTCCTGGGTGGTAAGGCCGTGAGCGTCGTCATGACGGGGATTGGCGGCGGCTCTGTCACGTCGACCGCTGGCCTTTCCTGCATCCGCAGCGGAGACGTCACGAGCGGCACGTGCGCGCAAACTGTCTCGCACGGGACAACGGTGACGTTGGTGCCGAACGCCGATCCTCAGTCGGTCTTCGTCGGGTGGAGCGGCGCGTGCGCGGGCCAGGTTGGTGACTGCACGTTGTCGATGACGCAGGCCCGTTCGGCCATTGCCACGTACACCCGTCGGACCGTTTCACTGAACATGATTCTGACCGGCGGCGGCAACGGCGTGGTCACGGTAAACGGCATCAGCGGCTGCGATCGTACCAACACGACATTCGGCACCGTCACCTGCGTTCGGGATTACGACATCGGTACCGTGGTCACACTGAGCGCCAATGCCGGTGCGGGTACCGATTTCCTCGGGAATACCGGCGACTGTGTCGGCATGACGAGCTGCACCCTGGTGATGAGCCAATCTCGGACGGTGACCAGCGCGTTTGCCGGCACGGTGCTGGTGACCCTGACCATTGAAGGGCTGGCGAGTGGATCCGGTGTGCTGCGCAGCACGGAGTCCACGCCGCGCATCAACTGTGCGATCGTCGGCGGACAGCCGTCAGGCTCCGGGTGCGTGGCGACCGTTCCCGTTGGCACCTCCATCACGCTGCAAGGCACGGGCAACGTCGGGAATGCGCTGACGTTCTGGGGGGGGAGTTGCACCGGTCGTGTGACGCACGAGTGCACGCTGGTGGTCAATGCGCCCATGCGCGCGTCGGCGGGTTTCTCTGCCGCCATCGACGTCGAGGTGCGGTTGAGCGGTCCGGGTGCCGGCTCGATCACATTCGCGCCGGCGGGTGCGCCGAGTCAGGCGCCATGCGTGGTGTCCGTGCCGGGAACCCCGGTGTCTTGCCGTTACTCGTTGCCGGGAGGGACGAACGCGGTGTTGCGAGGCTTCTCGGCACCAGGATGGCGCTTTGACGGATTTATCGGGCCGTGTGTGGAAAGCGTCAGCAGTACGCCAGTTCAGGAATGCACCTATCGCGGCATCGGCTTCCTGCGGGTCTTCACCGCCGGGTTCATCCCGTGATGCTGCGCTGACGTCCAGTCAGCGGAACGTGAAAGGGGGCGGTGAAGATGCGTGGTTCGCATCCTCACCGCCCCCGTTCCACTGACGGAACCGCCGGCCGGCTTACTTCTCGATCGAGGCCAGCCGCACCTTGGCGCGATCAAAGTCCGGGTTCAGCGCAATGGCCTGCTTGTACAGCGACACGGCCTGCGTCTTGTTCTTCTTGTCCTCAGCTTCCAGGGCCTGGCTCATGGCCATGAGCGCCTTGAACTGATTGGGGCTCTTGGCCGCCGGTGTGGTGGCGCTGGCGGTCTTGAGGGCGGGCAGCTTGAGCCCCGCGTTGACCTTGGATCCAAGCTGGATGACCATCTGCAACAGATTGTCGGCGTTGCCCGTGACCGATTCCGTGTACTCGATGGCCGACGTCTCGGTGTTCACGGCGCGCACATCGATGCGCATGTTCCGCTTCGGATCGATGACGAACGTGCCCATGAGCATATGGCGGGCGCCAAGCGTCTTGCCCAGTTTGACGGCGGTCTCCTTGTCCACCCGATCGCTGTTCTGCAGATTCTGCTCTTCGATCAGGCTCTGCAGCCGGTCGCGCTCCACGACGCGCACGGCGTTATTCTGAGCCAGTTCGGTGATGAGCATCTCCGCCATACCTTTGCTGAGCGGAGCGTACGACGCGTTGTCGATCAGCGCACCGTTGGTGAAGTAAAGGACGGCGATCGTCGGACGTTGGTTGGCGGCAGTGCCTTGGCCAGAAACCGGCACAGCCGACACCGCCAGGGTCGCTGCCGCCATCAGCAGCGATCGCGAACGGTTCGACCGACGTAGAGCTTTCAGGATCACGGACATGCGAGCACCTCGATGGAGGGAAATTTCTGCACCTCCTACAACGTCGTGCCTTTCGCGCCATATCGTCAATAGCTGGACCGCATTTCACTGTCGGCCGACCTGTTTCTCCTGACTGGAATACCCGAGCACCATGCCCAAGACCTGTACCTCCTGCGGCACGACCTACCCCGACACAACGGTATTCTGCCCGACTGACGGCACGGCCTTGCGAATGGATGAGGTCGGCGGTGACCTCGTCGGTAGCGTGATCGCCGATCGTTATCTGGTGGGAAAGCTCCTTGGCGAAGGCGGCATGGGAAAGGTCTATCTCGCGACGCACGTGCGCCTGCCGCAGAAGGCTGCCATCAAAGTCCTGCATAACGACATGGTGAAGGATGCCGGCGCCGTCGCGCGGTTTAATCGCGAGGCCGCCAACGCGGCGCGCATCGAGCACGATCGCGTGGCCCGGGTGTTCGATTTCGGTGAGACGAGCGATGGCCATTGGTACATCGCGATGGAGTTCGTACCAGGCAAGACCCTGCGCGATGTGCTGGACGAGGACGGTCGCATGACCCCGGTGCGGGCGGCGAATCTCGTGTATCAGGTGGCGGAAGGGTTGGATGCCGCGCATCGCCTCAACATCGTGCATCGGGACCTCAAACCGGACAACATCCTCGTCATCACCGACGAGAGCGGCGTTGATCGCTGCAAAGTGGTGGACTTCGGTATCGCCAAGGTGACGAACAGCACCGAGACACAGCTCACGCAGATGGGCATGCTCGTGGGCACGCCCGATTACATGAGCCCGGAGCAGGTGCTTGGTGAGCAGCTGGACGGACGGAGTGATGTCTACGCGCTGGCGCTGGTCGCGTACGAAATGTTCTCCGGTGCGTTGACGTTTGACGGCACGACACCCGAGCGCAAACTCACCGCGCGCTTGATTCAGGATGCGCGTCGATTGTCCGAGGTCGCGCCCGACATCGAATGGCCGGCGGCATTGCAGGCGGCGTTCGATCATGCGTTGGTGCGCGAACCCGAAGGACGCACGGCGAGTGCGCTCGAGTTTGGTGATGCGATCGTGAACGCCGTTGAGGCATGGACGGGACTTTCCGTGCTGCGTGCGCGCACGCCGATGTCGACGCCAGCCATTGTCTCCGCCGCCAACGAGAGTACGAGTTCGCTGGCGCGCCCGACGCCCATGTCCTCGCCGACCGCGGCGCCGGTGCGGGCGGCCGCGCCCACGGCAACAAACGGCCGACCCGCCACACCTGGTGCGGGTACGTCAGCCAGTAAGCTGGCGATTCCGGAGCCGTCGCCCAAGAAGCGCCCGCCCATCGCGGCTATCGCGGCGGTGGTGCTGGCTCTCGCGGCCGGCGGCGGCTATTTCGCCTTCGGTCGCGATGGATCGAACGACGTGGTTGCTCCTGTGGTTGCGGCGCCGGAAGTGGCGTCGCAGTCGCCGGCGACGACACCGGTCTCAACACCGTCGGCGCCCGTACCGAATGCGGCCGGTGGATCCGCTCCAGTGACGCGACCGGGTAGCGGCGCGGCACGTACGACGACGCCACCAGTCGCCGCCCCGCCGGCTTCAGGCACGGTGGCGCCGCCGCCGGCCGCGCCGAGTGTGCCGGTGGCGAGTGGTGTGAGTGCGGCAGACGCCGCGAACGCGAGGCAGGAACTTGATGGAATCAGAACGGCATTGAGCACGGCGCCCGATGACCAAGATGCGATCGTCGGCAATAAGGCCATCCCACAGCTCACGCGATTGCTGCCGCGCCTTGGTTCGGCAACGGATAGTGCGTGGGCCTACCTCGGACTGGCGGTGGCGTATGGTATGGCGGAACGACCCGATCGCGCCTGCGAGCCATTCCGGAACGCCAAGCGCCTCGCCACCAGGTCAGAACAACGAACACAAATCGAAGGACTTTCCGCGATTCTCACGTGCGCGCCTTAGTCGTACAGTAATCCTCCCGTCTCCCGTCTCCCGTCTCCCGTCTCCCTCATGACCACCAGCCGGCGCGATTTCCTGCGGGTGTCCGGTGGGTGTCTGGCGCACGTCATGCTCATGTCAGCGTGCGCCGGTCGTGGTACGCGCGCGCGCTGGACCGCGCCGACGAATCCGACCGTCGTGACAACCCCATTTGCACGACTCGATGCCATTGGTGCGGATACGTGGGCGGTCATCTCGACGCCGCTGGGTGGCGACCGCACCACCTTTGCCAATGGCGGTATTATCGCCGGGCGAACCGGCGTGATCGCCATCGAGGGCTTCTATCGTCCTGCCGGTGCGACGTGGCTGGCGCAGCATGCGCGGGCGTTGACCGGTCGATGGCCAACACACGTGGTCCTCACGCACTACCATGTCGATCACGCCGCGGGAGTGAGCGGGTACGTCGGCTCGACCACGCCCGCGTTGCGCACCACGGCCATCACCCGTGAGCTTGCCACCGGAGGTGGTCCGGTGGCCCCTGCCCGTGACGACGCCTTGATGCGGGCGTTCGCGGACGTGGTGATCGTCAACGCCGCCCAGCCCGGTGTGATTGACTTGGGGAATCGCCGTGTCGATCTAGTGGGCTTGCATGGCCACACGCGCAGCGATCTGGCCCTGGTCGACGAGGATGCCGGTATCACCTTCGCGGGCGATCTGCTGTGGAATGGCATGTTCCCCAACTTCGTCGATGCAACCCCCACGCAGCTGTCGGTGTCTATCAAACATCTGGCCGCACGAACGCGCGACGCGTTTGTGCCCGGACATGGCGCCACGGCGGATACCGCGAGTGTCGCGCGCTACATCAACCTGCTGGCTGATCTCGAAGCGACCGCGCGACGTGGGCACGCGGCCGGTCGATCGGCGGCGGAAGCGGCGACCGGGTATGTCGTGCCGGCGGCGCTTGGCGAATGGATGGCCAGTCAGGTTGGCGTCGAACGGGCCATGACGGCGTGGTATCGGGAATTGGACGCGTCGAGGTAACGCCGCTTCACCCAGGACTCAGCTGCCTGTGACGCGGGAACGATGCCGTCAGATCGATATGCTGTTGTAGGAAACCGACGCCACACAGCGCCTCGTGCGCACGTGCGTGCGTCCGGCGCCCGACAGTGGACGAGCGCTCCCGGTCTCGTATCCGTCGGCGCACGCGCGACGGCTGCCAACCACGACCCGCGCTCCCCTCCTGCCTGGGCCCGCCGTTGGAGTGCGTCCGGGCAGCGCGGGGTGTCGTGGTTTGATGTGCTGAACGCGGACGGACGCTACCTCCGGACCGTGATGGTGCCAGCCGATTGTACGACGCTCCCCGCGCCGGTGGTGCGCAATGGCGTGATGGCCTGCGTGCAACTGGCCCCCGAAACCGATGCCGAAACCGTGGTGATCGCCAGGATTCCGGGGCGTCGATAGCTGAACGCCCGTTGAGGCGCGGCGCGCTGGCGCACCGGACGGCGTCAGGCCATGTTCGTCGTGATCGGTCAGTGAACCAACTCGCGCGATGGGCGCGCGACGTGCGTTCCGGCCCCAGGGAGACTTGCTCGTGATGGCCGTAAATCGACCGATGTTGCGACAGGCCGCGTGGCGCCGGCGCCTATCCGTTGTGCGCGGGGCGCTGGCCGTCGGCGCATGGGTGTTGGGTGCACTGGCGGCACCTTCGCTCCACGCGCAGGATGCGCGGCCCACGGTCAAGGTGCCGTTCCCCACCGATCCCATGGCGTCCGTGCCAAAGTTGCCCGCGATGATTGCGACCAAGGGCAGTGAACTGGCCGACGTCGTCGAGCGCTTTCAGACCGATCAAGGGGCCGTGAGCCGGCGCTACGATGGCGTGGATTCTCCGGAGCAGCGCAAACGCGTGCGGGGGTTTGCCACCGCGTGGCGAGACCGCTTGCGCGAGATCGACTTCGACAAGCTGTCGCAGGAAGGCAAGGCCGACTACGTGTTGCTCGACAACCACCTGCGCTATCAGCAGGAGTTGGCAGACCGTCAGGAAAAAATGCGTGGCGAGATGACGCCGCTGCTGCCGTTTACGGACCGTTTGTTGGGGTTGCACGACGCGCGGCGCAATCTGGTGTCCATTGATGGGCAAAGCGCCGCGCGCACGTTGGCCGAGGTGACCAAGCAGATCGACAGCCTCCGGGCGCTTTTCGAGGTACCGGCGGGGCGTGGTGGCGGTGCGGGGGTCGCGGCCGACAGCGGTGCGAAGCCGCGGGCGCCAGCGCCCAAGGTCTCGCGCACAGTCGGCAATCGCGCCGCGGACAATCTCGACGCCGTGCGCAATCTCATCGGGCAGTGGTTCCGATTCTACGATGGCTATGATCCGCTCTTTTCCTGGTGGGCCGCCAGTCCATATCAGAAGCTTGAAGAATCGATGCAGCGGTATGCGCAGACGATTCGGCAGCGGGTCGTGGGCATCCCCGTGTCAGCGACCGTCGCTGTTGCCGGCGGTGCGGGGCGTGGTGGCGCCGCAGCCGGTGGCGGTGGTGGACGAGGCGGTGCGCCCGCCAGCGACAACACCGGTCCCATCATCGGCGATCCGATTGGCGCCGAAGGACTCGCCGTCGATCTGCGTCACGAAATGATTCCGTACACCGCGCCGGAACTCATCGCGATTGCGGAAAAGGAGTATGCGTTCAGCCTGAGTGAAGCCAAGAAGGCCGCTCGTGAAATGGGCTTTGGCGACGACTGGAAGGCCGCAATGGAGAAAGTGAAGAACACGTATGTGGAACCCGGCAAGCAGCCCGATCTCATTCGGGACCTGGCGCGCCAGGCCGAGGCATTCTTCGACCAGCACGACTGGATCACGATTCCGGCCCTGGCGCGCGAAGACTGGCGCATGGAGATGATGACGCCGGAGCGCCAGCGCGTCGCGCCGTTCTTTCTTGGGGGCGACCTGATCCAGGTGTCGTATCCCACCGACGACATGACGGACGAAGAGAAGCTGATGAGTCTGCGGGGCAACAATCCGCACTTCTCCCATGCCACCGTGTTTCATGAGCTCAATCCCGGCCATCATTTGCAGGGCTTCATGGCGGCACGCTACAACTCGCACCGCCGCCTGTTCGCCACGCCGTTCTGGAACGAAGGCCAGTCGTTGTATTGGGAGATGTTTCTGTGGGATCACGATTTCCACGTGACGCCGGAAGATCGCATCGGCGCGTTGTTCTGGCGCATGCACCGAAGCGCCCGCATCATCTTTTCGCTCAACTTTCACCTGGGCAAGATGAATCCGGAGCAGGCCATTCAATTTCTGATTGACACAGTGAATTTCGAAAGGGCCAACGCCGAAGGAGAAGTGCGCCGATCGTTCAATGGCAGCTATTCACCAACCTATCAAGCGGCGTACATGTTGGGCGGTCTGGAGCTTCGTGCGCTGTACAAGGAAGTCGTGATGACGAAGAAGATGACGGACCGTGAGTTCCACGACGCCGTGATTCAGGGCGGACCCATGCCGATCGCCATGATCCGGGCGCGTCTGCTGAAGCTGCCGTTGACCCGTGACGGCGCGACGCCGTGGCGATTCGCCGACGACTTGCCGCCGCCGCGCCCGTTTCCGGTAAAGGCCGCCAGGTAGCGCCCCGACATGGCCTCGCCACCGGATATTGCCGGTCGACTGCGTCGTACGATGCATGGGCCCATGTGGCATGGGCCCAGCCTCCTGGAGGCCATGGGTGATCTTCCAGCAGGTCGAGCAGCGGAATCGCCGATCGACGGTGCGCATTCGGTGTGGGAGCTGGTGCTGCACATTGCGGCCTGGGCCGAAATCGCGCATGCGCGTTTGCAGGGCACACCATGGCGGGATCCAAGCAACGCAGAGGATTTTCCGCCGCCGACGAGGGGCGAGGTCGGTGCCTGGTCGCGGGACATCGCGCGCGCGGTCGGTGCGTACGAGTCGCTGGCCGCCGCCGTGGAGGCACTTTCAGCTGATGCGCTTGACGAACTGGTGATTGGGCAACCCTACTCGCGCGCCGAGATGCTGCATGGCGTCGTTGAGCACGGCGTCTACCACGCCGGGCAGATTGTGCTGCTGCGCCGATGCATGGCCCGTTGATCCGTCGTGCCCTTGGCCCCCTCGCCGTGTGCGTGTGGGCGTGCGACACGCCGTCCCACGGGGGCGCCGCGGACACGGCCTCCGTGGTGCAGGCGGGCGTGCCACTCGTGTATGCCCGCTGTGTCGGGTGTCATCAACTCAACGGCCAGGGCATCCCGAATGTGTATCCACCGCTCACCGGCGACTCTCGGGTGAACGGGCCGATCGACCGGGCGATTGCCATCACGCTGCACGGCATCGAGGGCGCGCTCGCCGTCAACGGGCGGCCATTTCTCAGTGCCATGTTGCCGTCAGGTGATGGACTGCCCATGACGAATGAGGAGATCGCCAGCGTCCTCACGTACGCGCGCTCGAGTTGGGGGAACACGGCCACGGCGGTGTCCGCCGCCGATGTCTCGCGCGTGCGCGCGGCCACAGCCGGTCGCGCCAGGCCGTGGACCGCAGCCGAATTGCAGTCGCTGCCGTAGCGCTCCGGGCAGACGACCGCCGAATGCTGAACCCTCAGCCGGGAAACGTCGGTGTCATGCCCAGGTTGTGGAACAGAAACGCGTACACATCGGCCGTTTCCGCGATGCTCTTGGTCAGCGACGAACTGCCGTGTCCCGACTGCGTTTCAACGCGGATCAGTACCGGACGCTCGCCCCGATGCGCTTCCTGCAGTCGCGCGGCGAACTTGAACGAGTGTGCCGGCACCACCCGATCGTCATGATCGCCTGTCGTGATGAGCGTGGCCGGATAGTCGACGCCGTCGCGCAGGTTGTGCAGCGGCGAGTAGGCCAGCAGATACCGGAATGCCTCGGCGTCGTCGCTGGAGCCGTAGTCGGCAATCCAATTCCATCCGATCGTGAAGTGGTGGAAGCGGAGCATATCCATGACGCCCACGGACGGCAGCGCCACGCGCGCGAGTTCCGGTCGCTGGGTCATGATCGCCCCAACCAGCAAGCCACCGTTGGACCCCCCTTGCACCGCGAGTCGTTCAGACCGCGTGTAGCCGCGGGCGATCAGCCACTCGGCCACAGCGATGCCATCGTCGAACACATTCTGTTTGCGCGATTTCATGCCCGCCCGGTGCCAGTCTTCTCCGTACTCGCCGCCGCCGCGCAAATTGGCCTGCACGTACACACCGCCTTGTTCCAAAAACGCGACGCGCAGCGCACTGAATGCGGGTGGCAGTGAGACGTTGAAGCCGCCGTATCCGTAGAGCAGGGTCGGGTTGTTGCCGTCCAACACCAGGCCTTTCTTCGCCACGATGAACGCCGGGACCCGCGTTCCGTCCTTGCTGTTCACGAACACCTGCCGCGTCTCGAATTGCGACGGATCGAATGGCAAGGCGACATCATGGAGCTGGTGGCTGGCGCCACTCGCGATGTCGTACGCGTAGACGGTGGCCGGTGCGGTGAATGACGTGAAGGTGTAGTACACCAGGTCGGCGTCGCGTTCGCCGAGGAAACCGACAGCGGTCCCGAGTCCGGGCAACACGATCTCGCGCTCGAACGTACCGTCACGTTGGTGCACCGCCATGCGCGTCGTGACATCATGCAGGTAGCTGGCGAATAACCGACCACCCGCCGAGGTGACCCCTTCGAGCGGCTCGGCGCGTTCGGCGATGACCGTGGTCCAGTGCGGTTCCTCGGGATCGGCGAGATCGATGCGGACGACACGGCGATTGGGCGCGTGCCGATTGGTCAGCACCAGCAGGGAGTTGCCGTCGTTGTCGATGACGTGCATCTCGTCGTCGAAGCCAGGCCAGATCGATCGGATCTCGCCCTCGGGCTGTTGCAGGTCGAGCACCGAAAATGCCGTGCCATCCTTGCCATTGCCCCGGTCACTCACATACAGCACCGCGAAGCGCTCGTCTTCGGTCGTGACGACCTGATGGAAACGCTGCGCATTGACCGAGTCGCGATAGACGATTCGATCCGATGCCTGTGACGTTCCGAGGGTGTGAAAGTAGACCTGATGGTCTTCATTCATCGACGAATACGCCGCGGCCGTGTTGTCCGGTTCGGGGTAGCGGCTGTAGAAGAAGCCATCGACGAACCAGGCGATGGCGGAGACCTTCACCCAGTCGATGCGATCGGGAAGATCCTCCCGGGTGGCCAGATCCATGACGCGGATCTGCTGCCAGTCCGAGCCCGCGGCACTGATCATGTATGCGACGCGGGTTCCGCGACCGTCGAACGTGACACTGGCGATGCGCGTGGTCCCGTCGACGGACATCGCATTCGGATCGAGCAGGATTTCGGGAGTCCCGGCCTCACCGGCCTGGAGGAAGTACACGGCCTGGTTCTGCAGCCCGGTGTTCCGGGTGAACAGGTGCCAGTGATGCTTCACCAAGGGTGCCGACACACGCGGGTAGTCCACCAACTGCGTCAGCCGCGCTCGCAGGGCATCGCGAAAGGGGATGGCATCCAGCCAGGCGAAGGTGACCGCATTCTGTGCCGCAACCCACGCTCCGGTCTCCTCGGAGGTATCGTCCTCCAGCCAACGGTAGGGGTCAGGAACCGGGGTGCCGTGCAGCCAGTCCAGCTGGTCCGCCTTCCGCGTCGTTGGGTACATCACAAATATTATCGTCGATTGTGGGGGATTTCGCGGCTAGGGAACAATAGCCCACTGGCGTAGACGCCCGGACCCCCCTTATTCTTCCAAGCTCCACCAGAATATCGGTGTAGTGTAGCAGGGCTTCCTGGGGACTGACGCGGCGTGCCGCGACAGATGCCTCGGCGGCGATGCCATGTCGGGTCCGGTCGGGGGACTTCGCTCCCGAATCCGCGTCATGGCCTCTCGCGACGGCTTCGTTTCCGGTGTGCCACCGGATCGACCGGATCAGTGGCACCCAATACCGGGCTATTCAAGCGGCCCCGGAGCGACATATGCATCCGTTCATCGAAACGCAGAAAGAGTGGCTGAAGACCAACATCCCGCCATTCCGCCCGGGTGACACCGTGCGCGTCAACGTGCGCGTGAAGGAAGGCGACAAGGAACGCATTCAGGCGTTTGAAGGTGTGTGCATCGCCCGCCGCGGTGGTGGCGTGAGCGAGACGTTCACGGTGCGCAAGATCTCCAACGGCGTAGGCGTTGAGCGTATCTTCCCGCTGCATAGCCCGATGATCGCTGACATCGTCTGTGTGCGTCGTGGTGCGGTGCGTCGTGCCAAGCTGTATTACCTGCGCGACGTGGTCGGCAAGGCCGCGCGCATCAAGGAGCGCAAGGTCACGCGGGTGACACCCGCCAAGTAAGGGATCGCGGGTCCGACGCGAGCGCCAGGCGAGCGCGTTGTGGCACGGTGGAGTCCGATCGAGCGCACGGTGCGCGCGGAGTTCGGACCGCTGATTGCCGGAGTCGACGAGGTTGGACGGGGCCCGCTTGCGGGCCCCGTTGTCGCATGCGCGATCGTCATGCCGCCCGACCAGCGTGCCATCGCCGGTGTCAATGACTCCAAGCAGTTGAGCGCGGCAACGCGCGATGCACTGGCCGTACGCATCCGTGAGCGCGCGTTGATCATCGCGCTGGGCGCGGCGTCGGTGCGTGAGGTTGACCGCCTGAACATCTATCATGCGACGGTGCTGGCGATGCAGCGGGCCCTGTTGCGTGTCGCGAAGCGACTGGGCCGGCCACCGGATCATGTGCTCGTGGACGGCAATCCCATTCGCACGCTTGGACACGCGCACACGGCCGTGGTCAAGGGCGATGCGAAATGCTATGCCATCGCGTGCGCATCGATTGTCGCCAAGGTGACCCGCGACCGACTGATGCATGACCTCGCGGTGCGGTATCCCGGATTTGCGTGGGAGCGAAACGCCGGGTACGGGACTCCCCAGCATCTCGGCGCGCTGGCGGTGCAGGGCCTGACGCCCCATCATCGTCGGAGCTTCTGTCTTGACGAACAAGTGACGCTGCACGACCTCTTGTTCGACACCTCCAACCCCTACCGGGAATCCTCACCATGACGGCGCTGTCCACTTCAGTCTTTCGCCCCGGCCTGCTCGATGGACAGGTCGCACTCGTCACTGGCGGAGGGACGGGCATCGGCTTCGGCATTTCTCGACTGCTGTCGGCTCTGGGGGCGCACGTCGTGATCGCCAGTCGGAAGCCGGAGCATCTCGAGAAGGCATTGGCCGAGATTACAGCGGCCGGCGGTTCCGCATCCACCGTGCGACTCGATGTGCGCGATCCGGAGCGGGTGAAAGCCACCGTCGATGCGATCGTCGCCGAACACGGGCGCATTGATGTGCTGGTCAACAATGCGGCGGGCAATTTCTATGCGCCCAGCGCCACGTTGTCACCGAATGCCTGGCGCAGCGTGCTCGAAATTGATTTATTCGGCACGTTCTACTGTTCGCAGGCGGTGTTTCCGCACATGGCGAAGCAGGGCGGTGGCCGCATCGTGAGCACCAGCATGACGCTGCACTATCGCGGCTGGCCACTGATGGCCCATGCGACGGCGGCCAAGGCCGGTGTGGACGCGCTCACCCGCACGTTGGCCGTGGAATGGGCGCCGCAACGCATTCGCATCAACGCCATCGCCCCGGGCCCTATTCCGACGGAAGGCGTTCGCAAGGCATTCACGCCACCGAGTGACAGCGGCGTGCCTGACGTGTTCGCGGCCACCGAACGTCATATGGCCGAATACGCCGCGAAGGGTATTCCCCTTGGTCGCTGGGGCAGTCCCGATGACATCGCCAACATGGTGGCGTTTCTCGCGTCTCCGGCGGGTGATTGGATTACCGGCGCCATCTTCGTGGTTGATGGCGGTGAGTGGCTGGCCAAGGCCTCCACATGAACGGACGCGTGCGCCGCGATTGGTGACGCCGCGCAATACGTGACGCGCGTCGCACGACGCGTGGCGCGTGGTGATGGTGGTCACGACATCGGGCGCGGCAGTGGGTGAGGTTGCACGTGTAGGCCGGAGCATTGCTGAATGACAGCCGTGCCCGGTCTCCCACTCACTCATTTTGGAGGAGCCATGAGAGCCATTGGATTCGCGGTGTCAGCAGTGCTGGTGGCCAGCACGCTTGGCGCGTGCGCCACGAAAGGATTTGTGCGTCGCGGCCTGGAAGATCAACGGGTCGCCCTGACATCGGAGCAAAGCGCCCGCGTTGCCGCGGACAGCACACTCCGCACGGACGTCAACGGCGTCAAGACCGATGTCAACGGCGTGAAAGCCGACCTCGCGGCGCTCCGCACCGACCTCGCGGGTCTCAAGAACGAGTTCGGCGCGCGCATTTCGGCCGTGGAAGGACAGGTGAAGTTTGCGATGCCGGTGCACTTCGGCTTTGATGATGCGGCCGTTCGAGCGATGGATCAGGCGGCGCTGGAGCGTTTCGCCCAGGTGGCGGCCAAGCACTATCCCGGGGCCACGATCACGATTGAAGGCTTCGCCGATCCTGCCGGAAGCGCGCAGTACAATTTGCGCTTGTCGCGCGAACGGGCCGATGCGGTGCGTGACTATCTCGTGACGAAGGGTCTCGACGGCACGCTGCTGAAGACGGTCGGCTATGGCAAGACGCGGCTGGTGAAGGCCGGCGCCACGGGCGATGCGCCCGGCGCTGAACTCAACCGTCGGGTGACGTTTGTCGTGGACGCCCCCGCCGAAGCGACCGTGGCGGTGCTGTCGATGCGTTGATTGCAGCCCGTTGCCCTCCCCCGGCGCAACGGTGTTGTGACCACGTGGCCGGTCCCCTCGGGGGTCGGCCACGATAGTATTCGGGAATGGCCGAGACACGCGCATTCATCGACCGGTTGACGCGCCCGGAATCCGAGCTGCCGGTGATCCACATCGGGCGCGATCCGCTGCCGCCGCGCCTGCGCCCATCGTCGTCGCTGGGAGTGCTCGATATCACCGAATGGTTTGGTGATACCAGCGGTGGCATTCGCACCTACCTGCTGCAGAAGGCGCAGTATGTCGCGGCGCGTCCGGGGCTCCGCCAGGTGCTGGCCGTGCCGGGCGCGCGCGACGCCATTACCGAGCAGGATGGCGTGCGTCTTTATCGACTGCAGGGCCCACCCATTCCGCGGCAGAAGCCGTATCGCTTCATGCTTGCCACCAAAAGCGTGGCGAAAATCGTCCGGCATGAGCGGCCGGATATCATCGAGATCGGCAGTCCGTTCATTGTGCCATGGATCGTGCGCCATGCCACGCGTACCCTCGATGTGCCGCTGGTGTGTTTCTATCACACCAACCTGCCGCGCATGTTCGCGCCGAATGCGCGCTACCATAGCGCCGCGCGGCGGGCCGTCTTTCGGGCGTCCTGGACGTATATGCGTCGCCTCGACCGGATGTTTCCCCTGACGATTGTGACATCGGATTTTTCGGCGAAGGATCTCGCGCAGGAAGGCATCACGCGCGTCGCCAAAGTCCCGTTGGGCGTGGATCTGGAACGGTTTTCCCCAACACGTCGGGTCCATGCCGACGCCACGCGCCGGCGTTTCGGGTTGCCCGGCGGTCCGTTGGCGGGATTCGTGGGCCGATTTGCGCGCGAGAAGGAGCTCGAGATGGTGCTTGATGCCTGGATGGAGGTGGAACGTCGCACGGGAGCGCGCCTGGTGTTGGTGGGTGCGGGACCGCTTGAGGCCGCGTTGCGCGCGCATCGCTACGGATCACGTGTGCACTTCGTGCCATTCCAATCCGATCGCTCCACCTTGGCGGATGTGCTGGCGGCGTTTGACCTGTATCTCGCGCCGGGACGCATAGAGACCTTTGGCCTGTCGTCGCTTGAAGCACTGGCCAGCGGAACACCCGTCTTGTCGGCGGATGAAGGTGGCGTTTCCGAGCAGGTGCGGAGCAGCGGAGCCGGACGCACGTTTGTGTCGGGTGAGGCGGCGTCACTGGCCGAGGAGGCCGTGAGCATGTTCGGCGATGACCTGTCGGCCCTGGGCCGTCGTGGACGCGTGTACGCCGAACGCGAACACGCCTGGGATTCCGTGTTTGATCGGTTGTTCGAGGTGTATCGGACGGTGTTGCGCGGCCGACCCTCCCCGAAGGTGCCGATGGCCGTCGAGCGGTGAGCGTGGTCGCGCGCACGGCACGCCTGCTGGTGTCCATCCATGACGTCACGCCGGCTCTCGACGACTCGGTGCGGGCGCTGTGGCAACTCTGTCGCGCGCACGGCGTCACCCCGGCACTCCTCGTCGTTCCGGACTGGCATGGCGCGTGGCCCATCGAACGACACCCGCTGTTCATGGACTGGGTGCGTGCGCGATCGCGCGATGGGGCGGAGATCATCCTGCACGGGGAACGACACGATGAAGCGGGACTGCCACGCGCGTGGGGTGACGCACTGCGCGCCGTCGGGCGCACGGCGCGGGAAGGCGAGTTTCTGACCCTCGACCGCGAGGCGGCGCGCGTCCGCATCCGTCGAGGGTTGGCGCGACTGGCTGATCAACAGCTGGTACCGGTCGGATTCATCCCACCGGCGTGGTTGGCCCGTGAGGCGACTCATGACGTGGTGCGCGAAACGGGTCTCCCCTTCAGCGAGGACGCGGGTTCGATTCGACTGCATCGCACGGGCACGCGGCTTCGCGCGCCGGCACTGCGCTGGAGTGGGCGGACGACGCTGCGCGCCTGGGGATCGAGAGTGATGGCCGAGGTTCGGTGGGGTACGTGGCAGCAGGAGCCAGTGCTGCGACTCGCGCTGCATCCGGCCGACCTGTTGCATCCCGTCACGGCCGCGTCGGTTCGGCGCGAACTGGCGCGATGGGTGCATGCGCGAATCCTCGTTCGATACGGCGACCTGTGATTCCTGCACGCCCGGCCATCGACGCGTCGAGCCTGCGTCTGGCGCTCTTTACGGACACCTATCCTCCTCAGGTGAATGGCGTGTCGCGTACGCTCGAGCGACTGGTGGCGGCGGTGGAAGCGCGTGGTGGTGTGGCACAGGTGTTCACCGTGGAGGATCCTGACGCTGGTGTATCGCCGCAGGTGTGCCGCTATCGGAGTGTGCCATTCTGGGCCTACAAGCAACTGCGCCTGTCCTGGCCATCGACGCGTCGCGCGCGTCGCGATGTCGCCGCGTTCGCACCCACATTGATTCACGCCGCAACCGAATTCGGTGTGGGATTGGCCGGGCGTCGCGTGGCGAAGGCGCTTGATGTGCCGTTCGTGTCGTCATACCACACCAGCTTCACGGCGTACGCCCGATTCTACAAGCTGGGGGCGCTGGCGCACCCCGGCTGGTCGTACCTGCGCTGGTTCCACAATGGCGGTCAACGCACGTACTGTCCGACACAGGCCATCGTAAACGAAGTGCGGGTCGAAGGGTTCCGAAATACCATGGTGTGGTCACGCGGGGTTGATGTCGCAAGATTTTCGCCGCGTTTTCGCTCCGCGACGTTGCGCACCACCATTGGAGCGGATGACGCCACGCTGGTGGTGGCGTATGTGGGGCGCCTGGCGGCGGAGAAGGGCCTGGAAGTCGGACTTCACGCCATGCGATTGGTGGAGGCCGCCCGCCCGGGGCGCGCGCAGTTCATGGCGGTTGGCGATGGACCATTCACGGCCGACGTGCATCGGCTGGCGCCGACGGGAAGTTGGCTGCCGGGCAAGTTGCAAGGTGATGCGCTTAGCGAAGCCTATGCGTCCGCGGATGTGTTTCTCTTCCCGTCCATCACGGATACGTTTGGCAACGTCCTGCTGGAAGCGATGGCATCCGGACTCCCGGTGGTCGGCGCGGATGTCGGGCCGACTCGGGAGCAACTGCATCCCGATCGCGGCTGGCTGGTTCCGCCGCAAGATCCCCAGGCGTTTGCGAACGCCATTGTGGCGCTGATCGATGATCGGGCGCGATTGGCCGCCGCGCGCTCGGCAGCGCTGGCTTTTGCGGCCAGCAAGACATGGGACCTCGTCTGGGACCTTTTGATCGACGACTACCTGACAATTCACCGCGTGCGGTGACGGCTTCCGGACGCGTCCGACGTCCAGGGATTGTCACATCCCCGGCCCATTTCGTTTGGCTGTGACGTGGAGGCACGGGTAACGTGACAGGCGTCACGAATGGGGGGCGTTTCATCGTTATTCGACGCACGGGTGCTGCCGAGACTCGGCGGCATGCCGATCACGCGCAGTGCACGGGTCTGGACCATCGCATTGGCGCTCGCCACGAGCGCATGCCGCGATCGTGATTCGTCAACCGTGATCGGCCCCGTGGGCACGGCGCCGGCGACATCGGTGCCCGCGCATCTGGAGCGCATCGACAGTCGCGCCACGATCGAGACGCCAACTGACGCGTGGATGGGTACGACCGTGTCGGATGTGTTTCGCGTGCGGGTCGTGGCTGCCAGTGGGCGCCCGGTGAGCGGGGCGGTGGTTCGCTTTCACATTACCGTGGGCGGCGACGGCTTGCCGTCGCACGACGCGCACCGGGACGACACTACGATAGTCGCGGTCAGTGACAGCTCCGGGATGGCGACGGTCGACCGATGGCAACTGCCCGTACATGACACGATCGCCACCATGTATCGCGCCGACGCATCGCTGGACGACAACGACAGCACCCGTGTGCAGTTTGCCGTGCGCGCATGGCGCGATCTTTCGAGGTTCGGCGGCGCCGGTTCGTTGGCGCTGGACCGGCTGCCAATTGACCGACGGCTGGTGTCGGCTGTGCTGCCACTGGGAACGTTTATGTCCGACGATGCGCTGCCCTCGGCGGACGCGCGTTTGCAGCTGCACCCACCGAGCACTGCGGTGGTTCATGCCGTGGCGGATGGCCTGATCACGGAGATCGATGCGGCGAATGGCGCGCTCACCATGCGCGTGCGCGATCAAGTTCGCATTCGACTTGGCGGCCTGTCGCTACGCCGAGATCTCTGGGTGGGGCGTGTGTTGCGTGCAGGTGAACCGGTTGGGACGGCGGACCCCGCTCGCGCGAACGACGGGATTACCGTGCGCGTGCTGGACGTCGCGACGACGCGAACGCGGTGGGTGCGACCGGAACGCTACGGGTCGCGTCGTCACACGACGTTTTTTGCACGATACCTCACGGACTCGTTGCGGTCGGCCGTGTTCGGGCTCGTGCGACGCGCGGCGCCCGATCTTGATGGACGCATCGACTATGATCGGGTGGGCTATCTGGTCGGGAGCTGGTTTGATCCATCCGCAGTGGACGTCGTCAACGCAGGCGCAGGGGTGGCTGACGCTGTGAACACCCATTCCTTTGCGGCGGGTCAGGCGTCAGAGATCGATCCCTCGATGTCGCTGGCGCCGGTGGCCTTGACGTTCGCGTACGACGCCGAGCGACCGGGCCAGGTGCGCATCGCCGCGGGCATCGCCCTTGCCGGGAGTCTGGGGTTTCGCGGGGTTCGATCGGTGGCGTGGGAGGACCCCGATCCGGCCGAGGTGGACGTGGCGCGAGGCATAGTGCGATACCAACTCCACCACGCGGACGACGAGGTGCGCATGGGGCGCGCCGAGTACCAGCTGCTGGTACAGCTGGTCAATGCGACTACGCTTCGGGTGGAGGTGGTGGACGCTTTGTCCGAGCGGAAATTCTCGCCCCGAGCGATCACGCTCATCCGCTGAGCCGAACCCCTTCGGCTTTGGCGCGACCCTGCTAAATTCCGGCTCGGCCGCAAAGCACCCGCGGCTCGCTCCGGTAGCTCAGTTGGTAGAGCAGCGGCCTTTTAAGCCGTAGGTCCTGGGTTCGAGTCCCAGCCGGGGCACTGTTAACTTTTCTCATGCGTTCTCGCACCCCATTCCCCGGCCGCCTGCGAGCGATGACCCTCGCGGCGGCCTTGTTGTTGCCGTCGCCGGTCGACGCGCAATTCCTCGGGAAGCCGCAGCCCCGCCCCGGTAGCGACACCGCTGCGCCGACCGTGTCTCCCGGGTCGCCGCGCGCGTCCTTGCAGGAATTTCTGCGACTGGCCCGGGCCCGTGACTGGGCCGACGCCGCCGGGTATCTGGCCGTACCGTCTGCTGACCGTGAGCAATCGCTGACGCTGGCGCGGCGCCTGACCGTCGTGCTTGATCAGCGACTGTCCCTGACGCTTTCCAACGTCTCGCCGCTGGCGATGGGTGATACCGCGGATGGCGATGCCGTCGGGGATCGCCTTGGCTTGATTGCCGGCCCCGGTGGACGCGAAGACCCCGTGCGACTGATTCGAACCACGGTTGACGGCAGCTCCCGCTGGGTATTCTCCCCGGCCACGGTGTCGGCGGTCAATGCGTGGTATGAGAATCTCGGTGCCCCGTGGCTACGCGACCACCTGTCGCCGACGCTGATGCGCGAAGGACCGTGGCATGTGTTCTACTGGCAGTGGATCGGTCTCGCGCTGGCATTGCCGGCACTCGTGTTGTTGTCGTGGTTGGTCGGCGGCACGCTGCGCACGCTGCTGACGCGACTCGCCGCCCGCACCACATCGGATTGGGACGATCTGCTCGTTGAGCATTTGCGAGGCCCCTTCCGGCTCTGGATTTGCGCGATCGTGGCGGCGCCGCTGCTGGGGGTGCTTGAACTGAATGCGCGACTGTCGGCGTTCGTGGGCGACGCGTCACGCGGGCTGGTCCTGCTGGCGCTGTTCTGGGGTCTCCTCCGGGTGATCAAGCTGGTGCAGCACCGGATGGAGAATGTCGCCTGGGAAGCAGGCCACGGCGCGCAAGCGCGAACGCTGGTGCCGCTGCTGGGCAACTTCCTGCGCATCACCCTGGCCATTGTCGCGTTGCTGGTGGCCCTCGCGCAATTCGGCTATCCCGTCGGGACACTGCTGGCCGGGCTGGGCATCGGCGGCATCGCCGTGGCGCTGGCAGCGCAGAAAACCGTGGAACATCTGTTCGGTTCGATCTCGCTCGCGGCAGACCGCGCGTTTCGCGTGGGCGACTGGGTGCGGGCCGGCGCGACGGAAGGCACCATCGAGCGCATTGGTCTGCGATCAACTGTGTTTCGGACCAACGACCGGACCGTGGTGCGCGTGCCCAACGGTCGCCTGGCGGACGAACGGATCGAAACGTTTGGTGAACGTGATCGCATGCTGTTGCGCACCGACATCGATCTCACCTACGGGACGTCGTCGGCGGTCATCGATCGCATTCGCGATGATCTCGAGGCCACGTTGCGCGCACACGAGCGGATCTGGCCCGACGCGGTGCACGTACATGTGACGGCGTTCACGGACTCGGCCATTCGCCTCAAAGTGCTCGCCTGGTTCCAGACACAGGACTGGGGCGAGTTCCTGATGATACGGCACCACCTGCTGCTGGAATTCCTGCGTGTGGTGGAACGCAACGGTTCGACGTTTGCGCTGCCGTCGCGCACGGTCTATCACGTGACCCAGAATGGGGCGAGCGCACCGGTGGGGCCGGTGACTGGCCCAATCGTCGAGTGATGACCGGATTGCCGTCGGCGCTGGCACCAGCGCTCGTGCAGGAGGCCTTTGCCAGCTCGCCGCATCTGCTGCTGGTGTCGGAACTGGCCGCCACGCTTTTGCAGGGGGCCATCACCACCGGCCTGACCGCGCTGTGCGCGCATTTGTACACGCGCTACCAGCGGCCATGGTTTGGATGGTTTGCGCTCGCGTGGGGCATGTATGTCGCGCGCCTGCTCTGTATTCTGAGCTTCCTGCTCACGAATCATCGCATCTGGCTCTACTTGCATCAGGTCACGACCGGGTGGACGGCGCTGATTCTCCTGTGGGCGGCGATGGTGTTTCTGCGGCAACCGCCAACGCGTCCGCGATACCTGTGGTACGCGCTCTTTCCGCCCGTCTGGTCGTATATCGCGATCTATCAGCTTGACCACTTCTTGTGGGCGGCCCTGCCGGCGGTGTTGTTCCTCAGCGGTGCGACGGCGTGGACCGGTTGGGTGTTCTGGCGACACCATCGCATTGTGTCATCTGCCGGCGCACGACTGCTGGCGGTGTCGTTCTTCGCCTGGGGACTTCACCATCTCGACTATCCGATCCTGCGGGCGCAAGGCGCGTGGACCCCGTGGGGCTATTATCTCGACATCTGCTTCGAGTTGCTGGTCGGGGCGGGATTGGTGCTGCTGGTGCTCGACGATCTCGGACGTGGCGTGCGCGCGCTCTCGGCGCTCTCGGGAGACCTGCAGCGCCACGATGCGCAGTCCGACCCGATGGACCTGTTGCTGTCACGGCCGTTGACACTTCCCGGCGTGCGGGGCAGCGCGATGTTCCAATTCGACGGCGAGACCACCGGCGGTCGTTTCGTGCGCGGCGCCGGCAGCTGCGCTGGGTGGCAGGATACGACTCCGCATGCAGCGGTGGCCGATGCGCTCACGCGCATGCGGCTCACGCGACGCCCGCAGGTGGTGGCGTCGGTCGGCGAGTTTCCGTTCATCGCCGCCCTGCCGGTCACGGCGGCCAACCGTCTCATCGGCGCGCTCGTGATGGCGGGCGATGTGCGCAATCCGTTCACGGCACTCAATGACGACTTCCTGCTGGCGTTGGGCCAGCAAGTGGGTGCCGCGCTGGAACAGTTTGAACTCGACGGCGAACTGGCCGCGCGCACCACGGCCCTTGAGCGTCTCTCGGCGCGCATGGTGCGACAGCATGAGGAGGAGCGGCGCCGCCTCTCGCGCGAACTGCACGACGAAACGGCACAGGTCTTCTCGGCGGTGAAGATGCAGTTGGAATCGCTGCGCCCGTCGCTGGTGCCGCAAGCCTTCTCGCGCCTCGATCGGCTGTTGTCGCTGGTGGATCAGGGCATCGCGAGTATCCGTCAGGTGACCAGTGGCTTGCGTCCGTCGCTGCTCGATGATCTCGGGCTGGTGCCGGCGCTGCGCTCGCTCGTTACCGACTTCAATGAGCGAAGCGGACTGCAGGCCACGTTGACGTCGCCTGATGTCGTGCCGGCACTTCCACCCGACGCGGATCTGGCGCTCTTTCGCGCGCTGCAGGAGGCGTTGTCCAACGTCACCCGTCATGCCGGTGGCCATGCGGTGGCGGTCGTGCTGACCGTCGACGCTGGTGGCTTGTCCATTATCGTTCGGGATGACGGTCGCGGCTTTCCCGTCGGGCGGGATTGCCGGGTGAAAGAGACGGAAGGTCGAATGGGATTGACGGGCATGCGCGAGCGCATGCACGCCGTTGGCGGCACGGTGGCGCTGCGCAATGCCGCGCCGGGTGCGGAAGTCACTTTACGATTGCCGTTGATGGCGGGAGTGACCGTATGACGAATATCCGGATTCTCGTTGCGGACGACCACGCGCTCGTCCGCGAAGGCATTCGGCACGTGCTGGACGCCGAGCCGGGGTTTGACGTGGTGGCCGAAGCGGCGAATGGACGGGAGGCCGTGGAGCTTGCGCTCGTGCATCGGCCCGATGTGGTCGTGCTGGATATCACGATGCCGGAAGAGACGGGTCTCTCGGCGGCAGCGCGGTTGCGCGAGTTATTGCCGTCCGCGCGCGTGCTGCTCTTGAGCATGCACGATCAGACAGAGTATGTGCGCGAAGGCATCCGGATTGGCACGCACGGATATATTCTCAAGGACAGCGCCGGAGGTGAATTGCGCACGGCCATCCGCACGGTGCACGCCGGCGGGACGTTCTTCAGTCCGGCCGTGGTCAAACGCCTGACCACCGCGACACCGGCGCAAGCGCCGGCGGCGGCGGTGCTGTTGGGCGCGCTGACACCGCGCGAACGCGACGTGCTGGATGGCGTTGCCCGAGGACTCACCAACAAGGCGATCGCCGCCGAACTCGGCATCAGTCGTCGCACCGTGGAAGCGCATCGGGAGAGCCTCATGAAGAAACTGGAAATCCATAATGTCGCCGGACTGACACGCTTTGCGCTGGAAGCCGGCCTGACCGGGACACCGTGAGCCACTGCCCCAGGGTATTCCGTGTCATGCGCATGGCCGTCACGGTCGCCTGCAGTATCGCGGCTTCGGTTTCGCACGCGCGCGCGCAGGCCGGAACCGCCGTGCATCCCGGTCCACTCGTGCCGACCCGCCCTTCGCCGGGCGTCGGCGCCATCGGGCCTGTGGACCGTTTCCCGTATGCCCCGGGCATCGACGTGCAGCATTACGATCTGGCGTTGACGCTGCCGGCACGCGGTTCCGAAGTCCGTGGGGTCGCAACCCTGACGGTCCTCCGGGATCGTGCCGTCGATACGCTGCGACTCGACTTGATCGCGCTGTCGGTCGACACGGTCACGGTCAACGGTCGGGCGCGCGACGTGATACGTGACAGCGCGACCGTTCGGGTGCCTTTGCGTTCTTCGGACGGATCGCGACTCCGCGTCGTGGTGCGCTATCATGGTGCGCCCCGTGACGGACTCATTGTCCGTGAAGATTCCACTCGCGGATGGAGTGCCTTCGGCGATAACTGGCCCAATCGCGCACGCTTCTGGATCCCGTCGATCGATCACCCGAGCGACAAAGCGACGGTCAGCTGGCGGGTGACGGCGCCGGCCGGCCGGACCGTGGTCGCCAACGGTACGCGGCTCACGCGCGGCGCACCGGTGTCGCACCGCGACGGCATACCTTGGGTGACCACGCGTTTTGCGATGTCGCAACCGATTCCCACCTACCTGATGGTGATTGGCGCGGCAACCCTTCGCGAGACGCGTCTGGGTCGTACCGCGTGCGGTGCGGGGCCCGACGGCGGATGCGTACCGCAGTCGGTGTGGACGTTCGTGCCGGAGACGCCAACGATGCCCGGTAACTTTCGCGAGGCCGGGCGCATCGTGTCGACATTTGCGGCGCTCGCGGGCCCCTTTGCGTATGCCCATCTCGACCATGTGCAGTCCGCGACGCGGTTTGGGGGCATGGAGAATGCCACCGCGATCTTCTACTCGGATCAGGCGTTTCGCACCCAGGGCGTCGGCGTGTCGCTCATCGCACACGAGACCGCGCATCAGTGGTTTGGCGACGCGGTCACTCCGCAACGGTGGGCGGATCTCTGGTTGTCGGAAGGATTTGCCACGTACTTCGCGGCGGTGTACACGCAAAGATCGCGCGGCGACTCGGCCTTCCGCGCGGAATTGCAGCGTATTCGCGGGGAGATCCTGGCCGCGCCCGTGGTTGTGGAGCGCCCGGTGGTGGATTCGGTGGGGAGTGCGATGCCGATGTCGTTGCTCAACGCCAACAGCTACCAGAAAGGCGGCTTCGTGCTGCACATGCTGCGGGTCCAGTTGGGCGACCCCGCATTTTTCGGGGCGCTGCGCGACTACCAGCGACGCTATCGCCATGGCACGGCGACCACGGACAATCTGCAGCGCCTGCTGGAGCGACGGGCCGGCACGTCCCTGACGCCATTCTTCGCACAGTGGCTGCATCGGCCCGGATGGGCCGAGTGGACGATCACCTGGACGTGGCGCGCGGAGACGTCATCGCTGGTCATGCAGGTGGTGCAGGGCACGCGATTCGCGCCCTTTGCCGCGCCACTCACGCTGGTGGTGCGCGACCGCGACGGCCGCGAGACGATGGTGCGCACGCAGGTGTCCGCCGTGCCCTCGCAACAGGTGGTGGTGAAGGTGCCCGGTGTGCGCGACGTGGCCGATCTGGTGGCCGACCCACGGGTGGAATTGCTGGGCACCGTGACGCTGCTGCACGCGATGCCCTGAGTGACGGATGGGTCGCCACGCCGGCGGCCGTTACATCATCGTTTCCCGCTGTTCGCGAGACGGCGACACCGGTCGGCCAGACTGCTGGTCAATGATGCCACCGCTGCTGACTCGGCTCGATGCGCGCGATCGCGCGCTCTTCATCCGTGTTGCGCTTGACGCGAACCGGACGCATCCCCTGCGCGGTTTCTGGACCGCCATCACGCATGTCGGCGGCGCGCGGGGGTCCATCGGCATCTGTGTGCTGTCCGTGCTGCTCCCATCGGTCACCGTGGCCATCGCCGGACGCGCCCTCGTGCTCCTGGGTCTGTCGCACCTGGTGGTGCACATCGTCAAGCGGTTTGCCGTTCGGGAACGACCAACCGTCCGCCTGTCGTTGCCGGCACTGATTCGCGTTCCCGACTGCTATTCGTTCCCGAGTGGACACGCGTGCGCGGCCATGACGCTCGCCGCGGCGTATGCGTGGGCCTTTCCGATGATGGCGCTGCCGCTGTTGATGCTGGCCCTGCTGGTCGGCCTCTCACGCGTGGTCCTGGGCGCGCACTATCCGGGCGACGTGGTCGTGGGGCAGGGCATTGCGCTGTTGATCACCTGTGGCGTACTCGCCCTCCCGTGACGTGGATCACGATGGTGTGACGCGCAGGGGGCGTCGTCGTCAGGCCTTGAGACCCCCTTGGTCAACTCCCATTGCCCACATCGCCGCATGGTCCTGCCGGCCATTTTCAGCCTCCCGACAATCGACAGTAGCGTCGAGCAGTTGGAGTCCACCGTGCGACTTCGTCTGGTGGACTGCCGCGTGGAGCACGCGCGCGGGGCGCTTACTCGCGCCGTGGTCGAGTGCGATGGTCCTGCCACCGGACAACGCACGGTGGGACGGCAGGAGGGCTCGTCATGCCCCGGCGGTGATTTGCGGTTGGCAGCGCTGGCCACCTTGGACGCGGTCACGCAGGCCACCTGTGGCGCCCTCACGTTGGACTTGATCGGGGTCAAGCCGCTGCGAGCATTCGACACGAACATCGTGGTCGTCGCGGTGCTGGCGCATCATGAAGGGAAGGCGACCCGCATTGTCGGGGCGGCGCTGGCGGAGGACGATGCGTTGATTGGCACCGCACGCGCCACGATGCACGCCATCAACCGTCTGGCCTCACCACTCCTCACGCGCTTGGTGATCTGAACACGGTTCTCGGGGTGGGCGGTAGTGTCGGTGACGTCGATGTCAGGATAGCTTCTGCCCGTGCTCCCTCCTCAACGAGTTCCTCGCGTCGCCATTTGGTGTTTGCTGGGTGTGGCAGCCTGTCGATCGGCACCACCGACGCCAGTGGCGACCCCCGCGTCCGCGGCGCGAATCGAAGACCGTCCCGCCGCCGTCGAGTCGCGACCCATATCGCGAGCGCCAGTTGTCACGCCGAAGCCGGTCACGACCGATGACGATCTCGCGCGCGCAGTGGTTGCGGTATTCGGAGACACGGCCGCGTTGCATCCCGACTCCACCAGTGGAGCGGACGCGGAGCCCGTGTGGGATATCAATGTGCGTTCGTACGAAACGCACGAGAGGGTGGCGCACTACGTCCAGCTGTTCACGACTGACGGACGGGAGCGTTTTGCTGCGCGACTCTCGCGAGGATCTCGCTACGAGCCGATGATTCGATCGAAGCTGCGGGCAAGCGGTATGCCGGAAGACCTCACGTATCTGGCGCTGATCGAAAGCGGGTACGACCCGCACGCGTACTCGCGAGCGGCGGCGGTCGGAATGTGGCAGTTCATGAGCAGCACGGCGCGCGGCGTCGGTCTGCGGGTGGATTGGTGGATGGATGAGCGGCGTGATCCCGTTCGTTCGACCGAAGGGGCCATCCGGTTTCTGGGCTTTCTGCAGAAAGAGTTCGGATCTCTGTATCTCGCGGCGGCGGCGTACAACGGCGGTCCGGGACGCGTGGCACGCGGTCTCACGCGCTTTGCCAGCGAGTTGGAAGGCGCGGCAGGCGAAGACCGGTTCTTCGCGCTGGCCGAGCAGGACTACCTTCGTGCCGAAACGAAGAACTACGTGCCCCAGCTGATTGCCGCCGCACTGGTGGCCAAGTTGCCAGGACGCTACGGACTATCCGTTGATTCCTCGCCACCGCTCTCCTACGACTCCGTGCGGGTTCCGGCGGGAACGAGCCTGGCCGCCGTGGCCACGGCCAGTGGGGCAACGAATGTGGTCATGAAGGACCTCAATCCGGCCATCCTGCGTGGTGTCACACCACCCGATGGCGAGGTATGGGTCCACGTGCCCAGCGGCACTGGTGAGCGGGCCGCATCGCAATTGGATGGACTGTCGATGGATCAGCGACTCGGTTATCGCACCGTGCGGGTTTCCGGCGCTGCGCTGACGCCCGTCGCGCTCTCACAGCGCGAAGGTGTCACGGCCAAGCAACTGCGCTGGTATAACCCGACCTTGAAAACGACACGAAAAGGGCGTTTGGTCGCAGGCCAGTCCGTTCGAATCCCGGTGCGCGAGGTCTTTGCGTTCGCTCGCGACCTGCCGGATCCTTCCATCGAACGGTATGGTGGAGAGTCAGCGGCCGCGTTGACCAGAAGCGGTTACCATGTGGTCCGGCGCGGCGAAACGCTGGGGGGCATCGCCAAGCGATACCACCTGACGGTGCAACGCCTGCAGGCGCTCAACGGACTCAGAGGGAGTCGGGTGCTTCCAGGCCAGACGCTCCGCGTGTCCTCCGGGAAAGGGTCCAGCGCCAGCGCCGGAACCTCGGCGAAGCGCGCCTCAGGAAGCCGGAAGGCCGTCTCCCGCAAGGTCACATCGCAGAAGACGACGACCGCCACGAAAGCGCCGAGCGCGAAGAAGGCGCCCATCAAGAAGTCGTCCGGCAAGACCCCACCCGCGAAAAGGAAAACGGCGGCGAAGCGTTAAGCCTCGCCGCCGCCATGTCCTGAGGAATCGCGTTAGTCCAGGACGCCGCGGCCGCGATACCCACGCATCACGATGCTCTCATAGCCATTCGTGGGATCCATCCCCAGACTGAGGGCGTTTTGCACGGCCGCCGGTCCCCGATTGTAGACCAGTAACGCCAGCTTGAGATTGCCCTTGTACTCGCGAATCAGCGATCGCAGGTACTTGAAGCCAATTCGCAGGTTCACGTCCGGGTCGAGTAGCAGCTCACGCGTGACATTCGGCTCGAACTCGCGCGCCGTGCCCAGCATCAACTGCGTCAACCCCACGGCACCGACCGGGCTGGTCGCCTTCGTGTCGAACACGCTTTCCACGCGTACCAAACGAAAACCAAGCTCCGGCTCAATGCCGGCGGTGACGGCGGCGTCATAGACGCGCCGGGCAAGGTCAGGCTTGATGCGATATCGCGTGGAGTATGTATAGATGCGATGCCATCGGCTGAGCGATTCACGTCGCTCCACCTCACGCGGATCGATGCCGAACGGGAGGGACGGCGCCTGAGTAGCCTTTCGTGTCAGCACCGCTCCGGCGGGGCGCCAGGACGGTTGAATTGGCAGACTGGCGCCAGCCACGGCGCTGGCCACCATGCGGACGGTCGACATCGGGCCACGGGCGTCGCTCGTTCCTTTCGGAGTTGCCACCACCGCGCGATCAGGCGTGATCAATGCCGCCGCCGTGAACACGACCGTTGCCACTACCGCGACCCGCGTCAGCCGCCGCTTGGCCTGCCGGCGATGCATGCGCCGTCGGCGAGCCGCCGCGTCCAAAGTCATGCTGCCATCAAGTGGATCGATATTCATCATGGTCCTCCGTCCAAGTCGTCTGGTCTATCACGGACCGCTGATGAAATCCCCTCTCGTGCCGCCGCGTTTCTCGCGCAGCAGGATCTCGGAAATCACCATCGTCCGGTCGATCGCCTTCGCCATGTCGTATACCGCCAGCAACGCCACGGAAACGGCAGTCAACGCTTCCATCTCCACCCCGGTCTGGGCGGTGGTTCTGACAAATCCCTCGACCCGAAGGCCAGGGAGGGACTCATCGAGGTTAACCAGAACCTCTACCCCGGACAACGGCAAAGGGTGACACAGGGGGATAAGGTCGGACGTGCGCTTGGCCGCCTGAATCCCGGCCAATCGTGCCACCGGTATGACATCACCTTTCGCTAAGGTATTGTCTCGTATGGCTTTAAATGTAGCTAGTTGCATCCGAATAGTCCCGCTGGCGAACGCCGATCGGAGGGAAAATGGCTTTGCTCCGACGTCCACCATACTGAATTTTCCAGTCGCATCGACGTGCGTTAACTCGCGCGCGACCTCCCCAGCCACCCCCTGATTGTCCGATTTGCCTGCCTTCACGTGTACCTCCATGGAACGAATGGTCCGCGCGATGGCGCACGGTGTAAGGCTTGCTATGGACGCAGCGTGCGATGCAGCGCGCCAAGCAGCGATGCACTGAGGAGTTGCGGACTGACGTTGCCCTGCGCGCGCAACTTGGTGTACTCGACATCCATCAGCGCACTCGCCGTTCGGCGGGCGTCGGATTCGTGACCGGAAGCAACTAGCTGTCGAGCCCGTGTATGAAGCAGCACCGTGAGGGCGTCCAGCATCTCACTGAATGCTCCTCGAGCGCCTGATACCCCCTGTCGCGCGGCGACCTTGGTCCGATCGGCCTCGCCGGCGGGTGTCGATGGCAGCAACGCGACCTCGAGCAGCCGCCGCGCCGATGCGAACGAAGAAGCATTGGACTCGCTGGCCAGTAAGTCGCCAAGCGCACCGCCGGAGCGCCCGAACGCTTCATCCAGGGTGATGGCGGAGAGTCGACGCTGTACGGCGACGTCAGCAAGGAACGCCTCAACGTCCACGCGACCTATCGGCGGCACACGCATGGTGACCACCCGCGAACGAATGGTCGGCAGGAGCGCCCCTGGTTCACTGCTGGTGAGGATCAGGGTGGTGCTCCGTGAGGGCTCCTCCAGCAGCTTGAGGAAGGCATTCGCTGCGAATTCCGCGCCTTCCTGCGGCACCATTCGCTCGGCATCCCCCACCACGAAGACCGCTCGTGATGCCATCGCCGGACGGACGGCGGCCTGCTGTACCAACGCTCGAACCGTGGCCACATGAATGCCTTCACTGCCCAGCGAGGGTGCCCACAGGCCGTCAGCCGCCATTCGTTCCGCAATGGCGTCGCCCAGGTCGGCATTCACGTCATCCGGCGTTGGGTCTCCGTCTTTGAGGCGCGGTCGAGGGAAGAACCAGTGCAAGTCGGGGTGCTGGCCGCGATTTCCGTACCGACACTGCTGGCACTCGCCACAGGGCTCCTCAAGTCCATCGGCGGTTGCCCGCTCGCAGATGAGCAGCTGCCCAAGCCACAACGCCAGTCGTTGCTTCCCCACCCCCCGCCTTCCAACAAACAGCAAGCTGGATGGCAGCCTGCCCGCGTGCCAGGATGCGGCGAGGCGCTGGCGGAGGGCGTGGTGTCCAAAGACGGGGCGGTGGGCCATGGGGCCAATATGCCGGACCAGACGCCTCACGTGAAGCGATGGGGACCATTCGATGCGGCGTACGCCGCATGCCCTGCTCGTGCGACCGACGCGTCGGATCGGTACGTTGGTGTCCATGACGATTCTTGACGCCGTCCGGCGATTCTCAGGGAAGGCGACCGTCCGGTTCGCCGTGGTGTTCGCGGCGTGGTCCGGGACCGCGTCGTTGAGTGCACACGCGCAACCAACTCGGGCGCGCGCCATCGGATTGGTGCCGGGGGTGTTCGCACCCGGACGATGGAACGCCATTACCGACGTGGTTGGCGTGCGCGTCGGTCACGCCACCGTGAGCGACGGCGACTCGCTCCGCACCGGCGTGACGGCGATCATCCCGCACCGCGGTGACCTTTTTCGAGACCGCGTGCCGGCCGCACTGCACGTCGGCAACGGCTTTGGCAAGCTGCTGGGTGCGACACAACTCAGAGAATTGGGCGAACTGGAAACACCGATCGTGCTGACCTGTACGCTGTGCATCTGGCAGGCCGGCGATGCGCTGGCCCAATGGATGTTGCGGAAGCCCGAGAATGCTGCCGTGCGGTCCATCAATCCGGTGGTCGGTGAAACGAACGATGGCGTACTCAACGCGACCCGACAGCGCCCGGGTATTGGTGCGGCCGTGGTGCGCGCCCTGGAACAGGCTGACACCGGCGCGGTTGCCGAGGGCAGCGTTGGCGCCGGTCACGGCACCGTGATGTTTGGGTGGAAAGGTGGCATAGGCACATCGTCACGGGTGCTTCCGGCGTCGCTGGGTGGATACACGATTGGCGTTCTGGTGCAGGGGAACTATGGCGGCGTATTGCAGATGGCCGGCGTGCCCATTGGCGTGCTGCTTGGACGGTACTCGTTTCAACGCGATGTTGAGAATGCACGGCGACCGGGTGGCGGGCCGGGCGATGCGTCGGCGGAGCATGGTGACGGATCGTGCATGATCGTGATTGCCACCGACGCGCCGGTGCTCGCGCGCAATCTCCAGCGGTTGGCCGCGCGGGCGGTCATGGGGCTCGCGCGCACCGGGTCGAGTGCCTCGAATGGATCGGGCGACTATGTCCTGGCTTTCTCGACGGCGCCTTCGGTCCGGCGCAATCCCGATGCCGTCGTCGCGTCCATGCAGGAACTGGGGAACGATGCGATGTCATCGCTGTTCCAGGCCGTGACTGAAGCCACCGAAGAAGCGTTGTACAATGCGCTCTTGATGGCCACTCCGGTCTCCAGTCGAGCCGGGCGCGTGAATCCGCTGCCGGTTGATTCGGTCCGGCAGCTGTTGCGAGTCAGGGGCATTCGCTGAACGGTGTGTCGTCGGCGCTAGCCGAGTAGGTCGCTAAGTACGGCACCGGCGGTGGCGCGTCCGCCCGCGCCGGTCCCTTGAAGCACCAGTGCGCCTGCCGACGTGCTCTCGATCACGATACGATTGGTGGGACCGCTCACTCCGGCCCATGGGTCGTCACGCGACACGCGCGTGGGGATGATACGGGCCACCAAGGCGCCGTGCTCGACGGCGCAACTGGCGATCAGTTTCACGCGGTCTCCCTCTGCCGCCACCCGCGCGGCCCAACTGGCGGTCTCGGCGTCGATCCCGCGGCGGACCACCGTCAGCGTCGTCGGATGGATGCCAAACACCAGCCACGCGAGTACCCGCAGTTTGTCTTCTGCGTCTTCCCCGGACAAATCGCGTGTTGGATCGGCCTCGGCGTATCCGAGCTGTTGCGCGCGACCAATCGCCTCGGCGAGCGATGCCCCTTCGGTCACGCAGTCGAGCACGAAGTTACTGGTGCCGTTCAGAATGCCGCTGATGCAGTGAATGCCGACGCCGGCCGCACCGTGGCGAATGCAACGGATGACGGGAATCGCACCGGCCACGGCTCCTTCAAAATCGATTCGCGTTCCGTGGGCGTGTGCAAGGGCCACCAGTTCGGGGCCGCGTGCCGCCAGGAGCGCCTTGTTGGCTGTAACAACGCGGATGCCTCGCTGCAATGCGGCTTCGACCAGCGTGCGAGCCGTGGTGGTGCCACCGATCACTTCGACCAGAACGTCGGTATCATCATCGAGCAATACGGTGGGATCGATCACCCGCGCCTGCGGCGACGCACTGCCGTGTGCGATGGCCTGTTCGAGCGAAGGGCGCCGCCGACTACCGTCGCGTATCAGCACGCGGTCAACCAGCACCGCACGCCGGTCGCGGCCGGGCTCCGACAGAAGGTCCAGCAGTCCGCCGCCCACATGGCCGCAGCCGGCGAGCGCGACCCGAAGGGTCTGTGAATGAATTGGCGTTGCTGTGCGCGCGGTGCGCGCGCTCCGAACGAATGTGTCGCGGGCGGGCGCGCTCCGTTCCATGACGGCGGCGGTCTCGTTCGTCGGCGCCGCGGGCGGATCCACCACGCGTTCCATCGCGCGACGGAGAATGTCACTGACGCGGGCCGTTTCGAGCAGGAACGCATCATGACCGTGGATCGAAGGGAGTTCGACATACTGCGCACCAACGGCCCGGGTCCACTCGCGCACCGATTCAGCGGGATAGAGTTGATCGCCAGGGATGCCAACGCCCGTCAAGCGGGCGCCGACGGCCGACAGGGCCGCCGGGATGCCGCCACGATCACGACCGACATCATGTGCATCCATGGCATCCAGCAGGGTGGCGTAGCTCGTCGCATCAAACCGCGCGACCAGCTTCTCTCCGTGCGCCGCGAGCCACTCGTTCATGAGGAATGTGCCGTTGGTCCCACGCGAGCGACCAAAGCGCTGCTCGAGTCCTGTAGGTGTCCGGTAGCTGAGCATGCCCACCATGCGGGCAAGCGCGAGGCCTTCGCGCGGGCCCGCAATGGCAATCGCGCGCCGCATGATCGCGTTCCAGGCCAATCCCTGCGCGGTCTGCGCGGCGGGCGCGGCCAATACGACGGCGGCGCGCACGCGCTGGGGGAAACTCGCGGCAAATTCGAGCGCAACCTGTCCGCCCAGTGACCCACCGCACACGAGAAGCGGCGTGGCCACACCCAGCGCATCAAGCACGCGTGCCAGAACCGCCGCCTGGTCGCGCGTCGTGATCGGTGGCGACAGGCGCACGCCATCACCACGCCTGATGGTGGTTCCGTCACACCCGCCCAACAAGTTCGTGGTGAGCACCGCATGCCGCGCGGGATCAAGCGCGCCGCCTTCGCGGACGACGCCGCGCCACCAGTCGGTGGCGTTCACGGTACCGGTTAACGCATGAACGACCAGCACGAGATTGTCGCGCGCGCTGTTGAGTGCTCCCTCCAGGCGATAGCGCACGTCCAGCGTCTCCAACCGTTCACCGGACTCAAGCGACACGTTGTGAAACGTCAGCACCTGCTCGCGGATTGGCCATGCCCCCTGCGTCGCGTTGGGGCGGCTTGGCGTACGGTGCGCCACCACCGGGTCCGGACGCACGCGCGATGACTTGAGCTGGTTCACGCGGCACTCTCGCCACGCTGGGGGCCGGCCGTGGTGGTCCGGTGCGCGTCGACGGCCACGGCGGCAGCGAGTGCGCGATCGAGATCCTCAAGCAGATCGTCCAGGTGCTCCAGGCCAACCGACAGACGCACGAGGTCGGGCGTGACACCCGCGGCGCGACGTTCTGCCTCGCTCAGTTGCTCGTGGGTGGTGGTCCACGGGTGGATGACGAGACTCTTGGCATCACCCACATTCGCCAACAACGAGAAGAGTCCCGTCTTGGCGATGAAGCGCGTGGCCGCGGCTTCGCCGCCGCGAACACCGAAGGTCAGCACACCGCCGAAGCCGTCGGTGAGATAGCGATCAGCATTGGCATGCGTGACATGCGACGTGAGCCCGGGATAGCGCACCCATGAGACCGCGGGATGGGCGGCGAGAAACGACGCCACGGCCAGCGCATTGGCACTGTGCTGCCGGATGCGGAGCGGCAGGGTTTCCAGTCCCTGCAGAAACAGGAACGCACTGAACGGCGAGAGCGACGCGCCGATGTCCCGCAACAGCAGGACGCGCAACCGCACGGCAAAGGCGATATTGGCCCCGTTCACATTCCCGAACGCTTCGGCAAAGCGCAATCCATGATAGGCGGGTTCCGGCTCGGTGTAGAGCCGGCGGAAACGGGCGGTTGCGGTCCAGTCGAAGCGCCCGCCGTCCACCACGACTCCGCCAATCGTCGTGCCGTGGCCTCCGATCCACTTGGTCGCACTGTGCAATACAATGTCCGCCCCGTGGTCGAATGGTCGCGCGAGGATCGGCGCGAACGTGTTGTCGACCACCAGCGGTACGTTGAAGTCGTGCGCCAGCCGGGCCAACGCCTCAAGGTCGGGCACGTCCAGCGCGGGGTTGCCCACGGTCTCGACATAGATCGCGCGAGTGCCACCATCGATGGCGGCGGCCACGGCGCGGTGGTCATGAATGTCGACAAATCGCGTGCGAATTCCCAGGCGCGGCAACGTGTGCGTGAAGAGCGCCACGGAGCCCCCGTACAGTGACTGCGACGCCACGATGTTGTCGCCGGCTTCCGCGAGATTGAGCATGGTCAGCGTCAGCGCGGCCTGACCGCTGGCGACGGCGACCGCGGCCACGCCGCCTTCCAGCGCGGCGACGCGCCGCTCGAAGACATCAACGGTGGGATTGTTGATGCGCGAGTAGATGTTGCCAAACGCGCGCAGGCCGAACAGGTCGGCGGCGTGTTCCGGACTGTCGAACACGAACGAGGTGGTGGCGTAGATGGGCACCGCGCGGGCGCCGGTGGCCGGATCGGCGCACTCCTGACCGGCATGCAGCGCGAGCGTTTCTGCGCGGCGCGGGCGGACGGCGGTGGCGTGACCGCCATGGGTGCTGCGGGTACTGTCGGACATCGTGGCACTCTCCAGGAATGGTTGAGTGCCGCCAATACACACACGGCGCAGAGCGCGGTCGCGGTTTAGCTCCTTGTTTTGCGTGGCGGCAATCGGCGGCAAATCACCACGGGCGGCTCAACGTCGAGTCACCGGTCTCATCAGTTGTCGCAACGACGATACTGCACCCATCATGTCGCGGGCCGAAACGAATGACGGCCCGCGTCGATTGCTCGTCGCGGGCCGTCAGGGCCACGACTTAGACGGAAGGCCAGTGCCACAGGCACTGGTGCGCGGCCCGTCAAATCGGGAAAATCGCCGCGCACATCACAGTATCGGTGTGCAACGCGAAAAGGTCAAGCCTCCGCATTCACGCCGACCGCAGGACCATCTACATGGGCGGTTCTATCCCCGCCACCACTCGAAACGTATCGCGCGCGATCAGCAGTTCCTCGTCGGTCGGCACGACCCATGCTTCCAGGGACGCACCCTCGGTCGAGAAGCGGCCTTCGCGTCCGTCCGTCAGTTGCGCGTTCGCCGCCTCGTCGATGGTGAGTCCGGCCCACGCGAGGCCCTCGCAGATGCGCGTGCGAATCTCGGGCGAATTCTCGCCAATGCCTCCCGCGAAAACGATGGCATCGGCGCCGCCCAGCGCGGCGAGGTACGCGCCGACATACTTCCGGACCCGGTAACAGAAGATCTCGATGGCCAGGCGTGCGCGCCGATCCTGATGCTCGTGGGCCTCGGCGAGCAGATCGCGCATGTCATTGGTCAATCCGGAGATACCCAGCAGACCCGATTGCTGGTTGAGCAATGACTCCACTTGTGGCAGCGACAGTCCCTCCTTCGCCGCGATGTAGTCCAGCAGCGCCGCATCGATATCGCCCGAACGGGTGCCCATCACCAGCCCTTCCAGTGGCGTGAATCCCATCGACGTGTCGATGGACCGGCCGCCTTGAATGGCGCAGGCCGAACAGCCGTTGCCAAGGTGCAGCGTCACGATCCGCACGTCGCTGCGTGCCCGGCCCGTGAGCCGCCGCCACTGCCACGCAATACTGCGATGAGACGTCCCGTGGAATCCGTATCGGCGAATCTTGTGACGCCGATACAGTGGATACGGAATGGCGTAGAGGTACGCGTACTCGGGCAACGACTGATGGAACGCCGTATCAAAGACGGCCACCTGCGGAACACCTGCCCCCAAGGCGGCTCGCGCCGCATCGATGCCGCGCAGATTGTGAGGATTGTGGAGTGGCGCAAATTCGATCATGGCTTCGATCGCCCGATGCACCGCGTCGTCGACCAGCACACTGTCCTGAAACTGTTCGCCGCCATGCACCACGCGGTGGCCGACCGCATGCACGTCCGCTCGGGAACGCAGACCGCTTCCGCTGTCCGCCTGCGTCACGTAGGCCACGACCCACTCCACGGCCGCACGCAAGTCGCGCAGGGACGCGGTGAGCGTGCGCGTGGAGCCATCGGCCATCCGCACAGTGATAACCGATTCGCCGCCGATGCGTTCAATCTGACCACGCACCAACGCGCGATCGGAATTCGACGCGATGGTGGATTCATCGGTGACGACCACCTGGAACTTCACCGTCGCGGATCCTGCATTGAGTACGAGGACGTTCATGGGGGTGTGTCGGACATCAAAGGGGCGTGTAGAGGGCCATGTCGGCGGTCCCAGGTGAACGGCTCAGTGATGCGGCAACACGGGCTCGTGCACGTCGAAACTGTCCGACGTGCCGGGTGACAAGCGTCGATAACTTTCGAGAACGCGGCTGAGTGCGTCCTGCGCACTGTCACCGACTGCCGAAAGGTGTCCCATCTTTCGACCGGCACGCGCGCCGGCCTTCCCATACAGGTGCAGGCGCGTGCCTGCCACGCCCAGTGCGTGCGTCACGTCAGGCGGCGTGTCATGCAACCACACCTCGCCCAGGAGATTGACGATGGCCGAGGGGGCGTGCAGCGCGGTGCTCCCCAGCGGAAGGTCACAGATGGCGCGCACCAATTGCTCGAACTGGCTGGTCGCGAATCCGCGTTCGCTGTGGTGATACGTATTGTGTGGTCGCGGCGCCAACTCGTTCACCAGCAGCTCGCCTTCGCGCGTGACGAAGCATTCCACCGCGAGCACACCGACCACGTCGATGCGTTCCGCAATGGCCACCGCCAGCGTCTGCGCTCGCGTCGTCATGCGGTCGGCGATGGTGGCGGGAGCGACGGCCCACGTCAGGATGCCGTTGGTGTGATGATTGCGCGAGGGCGGGTACACCGCCGTTGCACCCGACGGACGTCGCGCCACCAGCACACTGATTTCGTAGTCGATGTCGACACGCTGTTCCACCAGACAGGTGCGTTCGCCCAACGCCTGCCACGCGCTGGACGCCTGATCCGGAGCGGACAATCGCACCTGTCCCCGACCGTCGTACCCGCCATGCGTGGATTTCGCGATGCAGGGCCCAAGGGTGGTGACGGCGTGGGCGATCGCCTCGGCCGAGTCGGCGGTCACGAACGCGCCGAGCGGAAATCCCTGTGTCGCCAGCCACTGCTTCTGCCGGATGCGCTCCTGAATGATGTACACCGGTGCGCGACCTGGACGCACTGGCGCATGCTCGGCCGCCGCCTGCAGCACGTCAGGATGAATCTGTTCAATTTCAAGCGTGAGCACGTCACAATGTCGCGCGAGATCCACGGCGGCATCGACGTCGCTGAACGACGCGGTAATGGTGCGCGAGGCGATGGCACGTGCCGCACACGCCGGATCAGGATCAAGCACATGGACGTCGTATCCCATCGATCGGGCGGCGAATGCGGTCATGCGCCCCAGCTGACCGCCCCCGAGAAAGCCGATGGTGGCGCCCGGCAGGATCGGGCCGCCGCTCACGGTGCGATGGCGTTGGGGGCGGGCAGGGGACGCGCCAAGGCGTCCGCCGCCTTGGCAGCGCGACGCGCGACAAGAGCGGCAAGCAACGTCGCATCGTGCGCGGCCAGCAACTGCGCGGCGTACAACGCCGCATTGGCCGCACCTGGCTTGCCGATCGCAAAGGTGGCGACGGGAACACCAGCCGGCATCTGGACGATGCTCAGCAACGCGTCCAGTCCATTCAGCGGCGTGGCGACAACGGGAACGCCCAGTACCGGCACCAGTGTCTTCGCAGCCAACATCCCCGGCAGGTGCGCCGCACCACCTGCTGCGGCGATGATTGCGCGCAGTCCGCGCCGTTGGGCGGTTTCGGCGTACTCGAACAGCCAGTCCGGCGTACGATGCGCCGACACCACCCGCGCCTCGTAGGGAATGCCCAGCTCGGCGAGTATCTCGCAGGCCGGCGCGAGCGTGTCGTAGTCACTTGCGCTGCCCATCACGACCCCGACCAGCGGGGTCACCGGGGAGGCAGCAGGGATAACTGTAGCAGCGTGCACGACAGGCTCCGAAGACGAGGGGTTCGTAGTCGGAGTAAGCTATCGCACTACTCGCGGCGCGGCCAAATGCTGGTTGGAGGCTTGCGGTGGCGGCTCAAGGACCGCCTCGTCGCGGAAGACCCTGCCGCCGAGCAAAGGCCCGAGACGGACAATCCCGGAATTTCAGAATGGCATGATCTGGGTCACAGTGTCGCTGCCATGGTTCGACTAGCGTTCCCGGTAGAGGATGCTGAGAACGTTCCTGAACGGGCCGCCCGACGGGTCGCGCGGCATGGAGACTGCACACATGGCTATCTGGAATCCAGGCTCGCCCGCCAAGAGTACGTCGACGGCGGTGGCTGCCACGGACGTCGCCGTCAGTCGAGAGGCAGAGCCGAATATGGAATATGCCACGAGTACCGTCAGGCCCCTTGCGATACCCGAGCCGCGAATGAAAGAGTCCATCATTTCGGCTGACCTGAACATCGAGGGCAAGATTGAAGGGTCGGGCGACATTCGGATTGCCGGGCGCTTCAAAGGTGATGTCAACGTGCAAGGCAATCTCACCATCGAAGCCGGCGCCACCCTGACCGGTGCCGTGCGGGCGAAGACGGTGGCGATTGGTGGACATCTCGAAGGGAACGTCGATGCGGCGGCTCGAGTCGACTTGCTGGCCACGGGCGTACTGATCGGCGATTTGACGGCCGATTCGCTCACGGTGGCTGCCGGTTCGCGCATGCGTGGCAAGGCGGAATTCGGATGGCCGGAAACGGGTTCGCGCACGCCGTGAGCTCGGCACGGCGCTCGCCGATCGGCGCCTCGCGCAGCTGTCCGCATTGCCGCCAGACGATTCTCGAAAGCGCCAGCGTGTGTCCGGCGTGCCGAAAACATCTGCGCTTCGAGGCCACCAAGGACGAGGTGGTGCGCGCCGGGCTCAGGGAAGTGGCGCTTCGTGTGGAGGGCACGGTCGAACATGCGGCGGATATGACGCCGTGGGAGTATTCGGTATTGATCAGCGTGACCGACGAACGCGGGGTGGAAGTCGCGCGTCACGTCGTGAGTGTTGGTGCGCTGCTGGGCGGGTCGAAACGGTCGTTTGCCGTGTCCGTGGAGGTGTTCAAGCCGTAGCCGACCGCGTCATTCCTTGGGCGGCGGCGCGACCACCGGCAATCGGGTGGTGCTGCTCCACTCCTGAAAGCTCCCGTCAAACATCCTGGCGTCGTATCCCAGCAGCGTGGCCACGAACCACAGCACCGTGGCTTGCTGTCCGATGTGGCAATAGGTGACGATGGGTTTGTCGCCTTTCACACCCGCCTGCGCCAAGAGCGTCTTGAGCTCGGATGCCGGCTTCATGAACCCGTTGGTGCTGACGGTGTTCAGGGGAATATTGACGGCGGTGGGGATGTGCCCGGGTCGCGGATACCCACCACCGTCCCCATTGTAGAAGCGTGGCAGGCGCGCATCGATGAGGGCCGTGCGACCGGAATCCTTCGAGATGGCCTCCACCTGCGCCAGCGTGGCGATCAGTTCCGGTCGTGGTCGTGGCGTAAACGTGACCGCGCTCGCAGCGGAGGGAGCGGCCTTTGTCACCGCACGCCCTTCGGCTTTCCACGCCTTGAAGCCGCCGTCCAACACGGACGTCCGTTCGAACGCGCCCAGATAGGCCAGGGTGATGAACACCCGCGTGGCCGACTGCAGGTTCTCGTCGTGTGGCACCACGACGACGCGCGACTTGTCACCGATGCCATTGGCGGTGGCCCAGGCCGCGAGTTGTGCGACGGTTCCCATCTGCAGCGTCAACCCGCCCTCGACCTGCGGGAGCGAGAGCTCCGCCAACGTCACCAGACGAGCGCCCGGCGCATGTCCGCTATCGTATTGCGCCTTGTTCCCCACGTGCAGCACCACCAGGTTGGCGTCGGACGCGTGCTCCGCGAGCCAGGTCGTGGTGACCAGCATCTGCGAACGCGTTTGCGCGCCCGCCACTGGCACGGCGCTCCCGTGACGACACGCCACCGCGAACAGCGCGAACGTGGCGGCGGTGGCGCAACGTGCACGAACGCGCTGGTATCGCGAGACGCGACTCACGGTGTGATCTCTCGGCGGCCCTTGGCATCCCGGATTTCCACCGGGGCGATCTTGAGCGCCTTGAGCGCCGGCTCGATGCTGGCCCGGTCTCCGGCCACTACAATCGCGAGTTTTGACGGATCAATGTACTGTCGCGCAACACGCTGCACATCCGCGCCCGTCACTGCGCCGATGCCGGTGTTGAAGGTGCCTAGCGCGGCCAACGGCACGCCGGTGGGAATGAGCGCGGCAATCTGGCCGGCAATGTCGCTGGTGGACTCGAAACCTTCAGCATACCCCAGTTGCAGGTAACGCTTGGTCTTGGCCAGCTCCGCAGCGGGCATTGGCGTGCGTATCCCGTTGAGCTCCTTCATGAACTCGATAAGTGCCGAATCGGTTTTCGCCGCGACGATTTCCGCGCGAGCGGTGAACGCGCCCGGCTGGCGTCGCATGGAGAATCCCGAACTCGCGCCGTACGTGTACCCCTTCGTTTCCCGCAGGTTCTGATTGAGTCGGGCGGTGAATGATGCGCCCAGTGCCGTATTCATCACCATCAAGGGGTAGTAGTCCTTGGTGCTTCGCGCCACGCCAATACCGCCAATCCGAAATGACGTTTGCGGGGCATTGGTCTTGTCGACGATGTAGACTGTGGTCGGTTTGGCCGGTGACGGCGCAATGCGGGCCTGGACCGGCAACTCGGCGCGTGTCCAGCCGCCGAACGCGGATGTTGCGCGTGTCATTGCCTCGGTCGTGGTGAGATCGCCGACAATTACGAGGGTCGCATTGTTGGGCCGATACCACGTCTGCCAGAAATGGGTCACATCGTCCCGCGTGAACGTGTCTGCTTCCTCGCGGGTGCCGCTGGTGGACCGGCCGTACGGATGGTTCTCGCCAAAGACGATTGCGGCAAACGCGCGGTCGGCGATGGCGGGGCCGCGATCAACTTCCTGCAGCAACGACGTCAAGCGATCGCTTTTCAATCGACTGAACTCCTTTTCAGCGAACGCGGGGCGGAGTGCCACGTCGGCCATGAGCGCGAGGGCGCTGTCGAGGGTCGCCCGTGTTGTATGCAGGCTCACTTGGCTGAGCTCGAGTGCGGCGCCGGTATTCAGGCGCACGGCGAGATAGCCGATTTGTTCGGCAATGCCGAGCGCATCGCGAGCGCCGGCGCCTTCGTCCAGCAGATTGGCGGTGAGCGTGGCGAGCCCCGCCTTGCCTGGCGGATCTGCCTCGGCGCCAGTCCGCACCACCAGGACCACGTCGACGATCGGCAACTCGTGTTGCTCGACAATCACCACGCGCAGTCCGTTGGGCAGGGTCCGCTCGGTGATCGCGGGCAGCGTGAGCGGTTTCGGTGCTTTCAACGGTGGTGGTGTCGTCGAGGCGGGCTTGGCTTGCGCCCGAAGTGGCGACCACAGTCCCTGCGGTGCGGCGAGCAGCAGCACTGCCGCGCCCATCGTGCGAGTGAAGCGCGGCATCAGTTGGCCCCTCCGGGCGCGAACGCGAGTTCCTTCTTGCCTTCTGGCACAACGGTCAGGATGATCTTGGGTCGACCGGCCACAAACGTTCGGGCGGCGCGTTGCACGTCGGCCGCCGTCAGACGTTCGTAGCGCGCGAGATCCTGTTCGATGTACTCCGGCGTACCGGCAAAATAGTTGTAGTAGTTGAGTCGATCGGCCTTGCCAAGCACCGAGGACAATTCATCCAGCAACGAGGCGCGAACCCCGTTCTTCACCCGGGTCAGTTCGCGTTCGGTGATGCCGTTGTCGGCCACCTCACGAATGGCCGCATCCAACTCCGCCGCAATCTGCCGGGGATGCACGCCGGGCTTGGCGGTACTGGTCAGGAGGATCATGCCATCGAGCTTGTTCGCGTCATTGCCCATGTTGACGTCCTGGGCGATCTGCTTTTCATACACCAGCGTTCGATAGAGGCGCGAACTCTTGCCACCGGCCAGAATCTGCGAGAGCGCATCAACCGCCGGCTCATCGGCGCTGAGCGCCTTGGTGCCATGCCACGCGTAGTACAATCGCGGCAATTGCACGCGATCCTCCAGAACCAGTACCGTGTCTTTGGCCAGTCTCACCATCGGAACCGTCGGACGCACGGGCGCATCGGTGTTGCGCGGGATACTCCCGAAATACTTGCGCACCCAGACCTTGGCCGAATCCGGGTTGAAGTCGCCGGCGATGGCGATGCTGGCGTTGTTGGGTGCGTAGTACTTCCGGAAGAATTCCTTGACGTCGTCCAGGGAGGCCTTGCTGAGATCCGTCAGCGACCCGATCACCGGCCACGAGTACGGATGATCCGGGGGAAACATGACCGGCAGCAGCGTTTCGAACGCGCGTCCATACGGCACATTATCGGTGTTCTGCCGTCGTTCGTTCTTCACCACGTCGCGTTGGAGGTCGACCTTGGGCTTGTCCATTGTCGGTAACAGCCAGCCCATGCGATCGGCGTCGAGCCACAGCATCAACGGCAGGGCGTTGGACGGACCGGTTTCGTAGTAGTTGGTACGGTCGTTGGTGGTCGAACCGTTGTTGTTCGCGCCCGCCGCTTCCAACCACTCGTCGAACTTGCCAACGGGCACGTGCTCCGAGCCCATGAACATGATGTGTTCGAAGAGATGGGCAAATCCGGTGCGCCCAGGCTTCTCGTCGCCGGATCCGACCTTGTACCATCCGTTCACGGTGACAATGGGAACCGAACGATCCACGTGCAGAATGACTTCGAGCCCGTTGGGCAGGGTGAATTTCTCGAAGGGAATTCGCGGTGCCTGCGGCGCTTGTGCGGCGAGCGGAACCGCGACGCAGGCCAGCACGATCGCGGTGGCCAACAAGCGCGGGCGGGACGAATGCGACATGGCGGGGCGGGAGGGGCGGAGAGGGGTTGAAGCCTGCGAGATTGGACACCGGTAGCGCCCGAAATGTATACGGTGCAGTTTGGGCCGATGGTTTCGCCTTTGAGTGCAGACTCCGCCGGCACTGAGCGCGTTGGTTACGACGCGCGGCTTGGCACGTTTTCCGGCACCATGCTGGTGGTCGGCGGCATTATTGGTGCCGGCATCTTTCTTTCGCCCGCGGTCGTGGCGCAGCGGGTTGGGAGCGCAGCACTCACGCTTGGTGCCTGGGGACTGGGCGCCGTGGTGGCCATCATTGGCGGATTCATCTATGCCGAGTTGGGCGCCAGGCGTCCCTTGGCCGGCGGGACCTACGTCTACCTGCGGGACGCGTGGGGACCGCTGCCGGCCTTTCTGTATGGCTGGGCGCTGTTTCTGATCATGGCAACGGGAGCCATTGCGGCCGTCGGGATGACCGGCGCCAGCTACCTGGCCACGCTGCTCGGCCTGCCAACGGACGCCATCCGTCCGCTGGCCATAGGCATCATTGCGGTGTTGACGCTGTTGAACGTGTTGGGGGTTCGGATTGGCGCCACCACCGGCAATGTGCTCACTGTGCTCAAGCTGGCGGCAATCGGGATTCTGGTGTTGGCCGCTCTCGTGTTGTCGCCGACGCACGCGGGTGAATTGACTGGCGCCGTGGCCGCGCCGCCTGCGCTCGCCATTCCTGTCGGCGGCAGTGCCGTTGTGCTGGCGATGGGCGCGGCGTTGGTACCCGTGCTGTTTTCGTATGGGGGCTGGCAACAGACCAACGCGGTGGCTGAAGAACTGGTGGATCCGTCGCGCACCCTGCCACGCGCCTTGATCATCGGCGTGCTGGTGGTGGTCGCCACCTACATGCTGGTGAACATCGCCTACCTGCGCGCGCTGGGCGTCGATGGTCTGGCGGCCAGCACGGCTCCGGCGGCCGACACGATGTTCGTGTATCTCGGGCCGATGGGCCGGACCCTCATCACGTGCGGTATCGTCGCGTCGACCGTGGGGTTTCTCTCCATGGTCATCCTGATGTCGGCGCGCGTGTATCAGGCGATGGCGGCCGACGGTCTGTTCTTCCGCTCCATGGCCACGCTGCATCCGCGCACGCGCACTCCCGTCGCCGCGCTGCTGGCGCAGGGCGTGGTGGCGCTCGCGCTGTTGCTGACCGGTACGTATGGGCAATTGCTCGACTATGTGGTGTTCGCCGACTGGATCTTCTTCGGGTCCACGGCTGCGGCGCTGTTTGTGCTTCGTGCCCGTGACATGCGCGACGGCATACAGCCCTCGGTGCGGACGCCGTTCCATCCATACAGCACCCTGATATTCATTGCCGCCGCGATGTACGTGGTGATCGGATCGATCACGTCCAATCCGGGCAACGCGGCGCGCGGCGCGGCACTGCTCGCCCTCGGCCTGCCCGTGTTCGCGTACTGGCGCCGACAATCGGCGGCGTCGCGGTGAGGGCACCCCGCGTTACGGCGTTGTTCGTGCATCCCATCAAGTCGGCGGCCGCGATTCCGGTCGACGCGCTGGCGCTGGACGATCGCGGCGCCGTCGGGGATCGCCGATGGCTGGTGATCGATGACGACGGTGTGCAGATCACTGCTCGGGAAACATCGGCGCTGGCGATGGTCCGCCCGTACTTTGCCAACGCCGCTGTCGCGCCAGACCACCGGACAAACACTGACGGACCGTTGTTGCTCGATGCGCCCGGGCTGTCGCGCTTCTCGCTGCGACTGCCGGCCACTGCGGCAACGCGTGCGGTGCGCGTGTGGGCCGACACGGTGGATGCGCACGATGCTGGTGATGCCGTGGCGGCGTGGATGTCCGAAGCGATCAGGCGACGGTGTCGTGTCGTGCGACTGGCCGAGCACGCCCGGCGCCCCCTCGCGCCCAAATATGCGGGGACACTGCCGAACGAGGGACGCCGCGTGGCGTTCTCCGACGGGGCGCCGCTCCTGATATTGAGTCAGGCGAGTGTCGACGCACTCAGCGCACGGCTGGTGGAGCAGGGGGCGACCCGACCACCGTTTCACGTTTTCGCCCCAATATTCTGCTGTCGGCCACGACGCCGCACGAAGAGGACTCGTGGACGCGCATTCGCATTGGCGACGTGGACGTCGCCATCGGCGCGCCGTGCGAGCGGTGTGTGATGACGACCGTGGATCCGCTCACCGGGGAGAAAGGTCTTGAGCCATTGCGCACCCTGGCCACCTATCGACGGCAGAACGGCTCGGTGATGTTCGGCATGAACGCCACGCATGGGGCGATCGGCATCATTCGTGTCGGGGATGTCGTGCGGGTAGAGACGGGAGACTGAAGACGGCAGACGGGAGACATTCTCGTGCGGGACGTCTCCCGTCTTGCGTCTCCCGTCTCCCGTCTCCTACAACGCCGGGCGCCGGAGATGAAAGTCGGTGGCCTTCTGAAATTGATGTGCGACCGACAGGATCATGTCGTCGTTGAACAGGTTGCCGGTGATCACCGCGCAAATGGGTTGCGGCTTGTACGTTGGTGGCGGTGGCGCGGCCGCCGCATCGGCACCACCGCGTCCGCCGCCTCCGCCGTCCGCCGCCTCCGCGTCCGCCGCCTCCGCCGCCAAACTGCGGCACGTCAAACTTGTACGGGACCACCGCGCAGGGGTGACCGGTTTGCGCGTTCGGCCCCACGTCGGCATTCGGCCCGCCAATGAACAAGTCCAGGTCCTTCATGTACTCGCCCCACTTGGCCACCAGCACCATGCGTCGGCGCTGATTCTGCATGAACTCGAAGGCGCGCGCCGTGCGACCGCCCACGAAGCGCGGATTCCAGTCGGCAGGCGCCATCGGACTCGTATTCGGTGGCGGATTGCCGAACGGCGCGTTGTTGCCGCGGCCGTCGGCCGCGGGTTCGGGCAGCGCGGTGAGATCGAGCCCGATTTCCTTCGCCTTGCGTTGCACATAGGAATCGAAGGCAGCCGCGTACTCGACATTCAGTCCGCCACCACCCACACCGGGCACCGTGGGACGCGGCCCCACATCCTTTGGCGTCATGCCCAGCGCCTTCAACTTCTCGACCAGTTCTTTCGGCGCGTTGGGATCAACACCAATGCGCAGCGATGAGAGTTTGAGCGCGCGATCGAATTGGAACGGCGTGGTGAGGGTGGACGGATCCTTCTCGTCGACACCGTGATAGGCGTTGAACACCATCGCGCAGTCTTCGATGCTACGGCAAATGGGGCCGACGCGATCCTGCGACCACGCCAACACCATCCCGCCGTGTCGTGATGTGCGTCCGAACGTGGGCCGCAGCGCACTCAGGCCGCAGCGTATCGACGGTGACACGATGGACCCTTGCGTTTCCGTGCCAATGCTGAACGCCACGCAGCCTGCCGCCGTCGCCGATGCGGGACCGGCGGACGATCCGCTGGAGCCGATGTTGAGATTCCAGGGATTGTTGGTGCGGCCGCGAAACCACTGATCGTTCTGCGCGAACAACCCGGTGGCCAGCTTGGCAATCAACACGGCGCCGGCATCGCGCAAGCGCACGACAATCTCGGCGTCCTCATCGATGATGCGATTCTCGAAGTCGGCGGCACCCCACGTGGTGGGCACGCCCTTGGTCGAGAACAAGTCCTTCACGCCGTACGGCAGTCCGTGCAGCGGCCCACGATACTTGCCGGCCGCGATTTCCGCGTCGGCCTTGGCCGCTTCGGCCCGGGCCGAGTCTTCCATGATGGTGACGGCGCACAGCAACGTCGGATTGAGCCGTTTGATGCGCTCCAGGTAGATCGCCGTCAGACGCGCGGATGTGATCTTGCGCTGCTTCAGCAGGGCGGACAGGCGATGCGCCGGGAGGTAGGCGATGTCCTCATCGGAGGCGGGCATCGCGCCGCTGAACTTCTCCACGGTGAACACCGACCGATCAAATGCGGCCCGGCCGCGCTCGCGCGCCAACTTTTCCATGAGCGCTCCGGTGCCGCCGGGATACGCCTGAAACTGCAGGGCCGGGGCTTCGCCATTGCCAAGTGCCAGCGGCGGCACGATGGGCGGCTGAAACAGGCTGGCCGGCAGTTCGATGGTTGGTGCCCAGTCCTCCGGTGCGGGCAATGGCGCGCCCTGCGCCCGAGCCGATTCAACCCCGAACGAACTGGCCGCCGCGGCGACCAGCGAGTAGAACATGAACTGACGGCGATCGATGCCGGAACTGGCTTCGAGTTCATCGGCCATGTCCGCGACGAGTGACTCGGAGGCTTCCAGACGATCTTCGGGGGTGTTCATGCAGCGTCTCCGTACGGTTCAAGCGAAGGCGGATGGGAACGCACCGGCGTCCCCGGACGACCGACAATACTGCGCCGGCCGTCGTCGCGTCAGGCCCGCGCGGTGGAACTTAGCGCGTCCGTCGGGTACCTTCGCCTGACGGTGGAGCGTGTCCCATCCCTCTCGGAGGTCGCGTGCAGCTGTCAATCCTGGTGGTCAATTTCGGATACGCCGTGTTTGGCGTTGTACTGATGTTTCTCAGTTATCGCGTCATCGACAAGCTCACCCCGCAGGTCGACTTCCCGGAAGAGCTCAAGAAGGGGAACATCGCGGTGGCCATCTTCATCGCGGCGATCTTCGTGTCGATCGCGATCATCATCGGGCACTCACTCAATTGAGTCGACTGATCAGGCGCACGCGTCGACTGAGCCGGTGGTTCGTGGCCGCGCTGCTGCTGACGCCGATGCGCGAGAGCGACGCGCAGCGCTCCGGTGCGGCGCGCAAGCCAACCACCTCGCGCTACGATCCGATCTTCCGGAAATACTCCAAGCGCTATTTCAGCGTGGCGTTCGACTGGCGCTACTTCAAGGCGCAGGCGATGGCGGAGAGCGATCTCGATCCGCAGGCGCGCAGCCGAGTGGGCGCGCGCGGGCTGATGCAACTGATGCCGTCGACGTACAAGGCCGTCGCCACGAATCGGCGCGAGTTCACGTCAATCGACGATCCGGAGTGGAACATTGCTGCCGGCATCCTCCACGATCGCGACACATGGCGGATGTGGGAGAAGTCCGTGCCAGTTGAGGCGCGGCCGCCCTTCATGTTTGGCACGTACAACGCAGGCGAAGGGCCGATCACGCGGGCCTCCGCGGCGGCGCGCGCAAAAAACCTGGATCACGCGAAGTGGCCCAGCATCGAGCAAGTCGCGCCGGAGATTCCACGCTGGCGGTACCAGGAGACGCTGGGGTACGTGCGCAAGATCGGGACGAACTACGAGGTGCTGCGAAACGGCCGGTAGTGAGCAAGTGGTGAGGATACGTCATCTGACGTATTTCCCGTGGCGCACTTCGATGCGATCGTTCTTCCAGAAATTCTATGGATGATGAACCGATTCTGTTGAGGTGACCATGCAATCCCACCGTGTGCGGAAGGTGCTCCTCTCGATCGTGTGTGCGCTCGTGGCGAGGCAGGCTGAGGGGCAGGGCGCTATCCCCGGTGCCAGGGTACGCATCGTACGCGAGTCCAATCAGATCTTGGTCGAGGGCGAGCTGGTCTCGCGCACCGCCAACGGCGTGAGCATCCGTTCGGTCACACCGGATTCGACGTCGTCGGCAATCGAATGGGTCTTGCAGGGGAATGATCGTCTGGAACAGAGCACGGGTATGCACTCCAACGCACTGCGTGGAGCAGGCGTGGGACTGTTGCTCGGCGCGGCGGCCGGTGCGCTCGTCGGTGCCGGGACCTACGAGGAGCCAGCATGTGACGGGGGCTGTTTTGTGGATCTGGGCCGTGGATTTTCCGTGGCGGCTGGCGCGGTGGTCGGCGCCGTCCCGGGGATGCTGCTTGGCGCTGTTCTCGGCACCGGCTCCAAACACGAGTCCTGGCGGACGATGGTCGCTCGTCCCGTGAGTCTGAGCGTTACCCCCGCTTCCCTGCGCGGCGTGCGGGTCACGGCCTCGCTGGCCTTCTAGACTCACCGGTCAGCGGAGGGGGGCGGTACCGGGAACGGCTGATGGTTCAAGGCCCCGCAGGATGCGCTCCAACCCACCCGCGACACGCTGACTGCCATACAGACTCAGATGGTCATCGTCCACGTAGAGCAAGTGCTTTCCCAGGCGCGCCACGCATGACTGGGACTCGCACAGTGGTTCACTGGCATCCCACACCCGCACGTTCGGGTAGTGTGAAGCGACTCGCCGAACAATTGCATGATAGCGGGCGTTTCGTTGCAGGAACGCCTGGTACGGGGTGGCGCAGTCCGTGCGTAGTTGCGTCAGACCCAGCGGACGCGCGACCACGCATTCGCTGAGACTGAATCCCAACTCAGGTACATCGAGGGCCAGCACCACGTTCATGCTGAAGCCCAGAAGTCGCTCCACTGCCCTCGCGAGTCCTGATTCGAACATGGCCGCGCGATTTCCAAGGAATGGGATCAGGGTTCCATCAACCAGAACATCATTCAACGGTGCATTGCCCTTTCCGAAATCGGATCCTTCGACATAGAGGGGGCCTCTGGAGACGATGACGACGGTCTTCACGCTTCCCTGCGTGCCGAGGAATGACAGAGCGGCCTCGCTTTTGGATGCGCAATCGAGACTCGAACTTCTGGCGGGGAATCGCTCGCCAAGGACCGGCGGGCATTCAGACTGTGCGACCAACAGGACGGATCGATTCACCAGTGTCGCGCCCAATCCAAAGGACATCGCCCATGCATGGCTATCGCCCCACACGGCGATGTCCGGATCACGTTGGCTGCTTCTGAAACACCAGGAAACACCGATTCGATCGGCCGCCGGCTGACAGGGCACCGATTGCGCTTCGCGGACCGAGATGGCGCGTCTGCCATTCCTCAATTCCGTGACGAGGCCCGGGTCGAGATTCGGTACCCGCTGCGGATAGCCGCCGGTCCTGGCGGTACTGAATCCCAGAAGTCCAAGCAGACACAGGGGCGAACAGAGTGCGGCAATACCGAACGCCTGACGCGTGCGACTTCCGCCGACGCGCTGTGCGGCGCGCTGGATCGGCATCTCCACGAATCGATAGGTTCCGGCGGCCAATGTGACGGCCAACGCGAGAAGTCCGATCTTCCACCGTAGCATGTCCGCGACGGTCAGGCCGAGGTCGAATCCGACCAGCCGAAAGAGCGACAGCATTGGCCAATGCCACAGGTAAAGCGGATAGCTGATCAGCCCAATGGCGACCATCGCACGATTCCCGAAGAGGCGCCGACCAATCCATGTGCTCGGCCCGGCCTCGATCAACAGCGCGGTGCCCAGTACCGGCAACAACACCCAATACCCAGGGAATCGACTGGCCTCGTCGATCCACAGAAACGCCGCTCCAATGAGCAGGATCCCCAGCAACGCGAACGACGCCCGCCCGCGACTCGTTACGTCGCCCACCGACTCGGGAATGGTGCCATCGCGTGATCGGGACAGATCCCGAAACGCGAGCAAACCGCCAACCAGCAACTCCCAGAAGCGGGACGGAAGCAAGTAGAACGCGGACGCATTGTGGCTGGTTACTTGGGTGATGCTCAACGCGAACGATGCCGCCGCGAGCGCCAGAACCAGCTTGAAGGTGCGCGACGAGGCTGTGGCGACCGAGAGCGCGATCAAGGGCCAGAGGAGATAGAACTGCTCTTCCACGCCCAGCGACCAGAGATGCAGCAGTGGTTTCGCGACCGCCGTCCCGTCGAAGTATCCCACTTCGCGCCAGAGGAGGAGGTTCGATGAGAACACACTCGCGGCGACCAGGTGGTTGCCGAGCGATTCAAACTCGGGACTGGTGAGCACGATGGCGCCCGCCACCCAGGTACAGGTCAACACCAGCACAAGTGCCGGCAGGATTCGTCGACAGCGCCGGAAATAGAACTCGACAAACGAAAACGTTTCGCGTCGTCGCTCGCTGACAACGATTCGCGTAATCAGAAACCCCGACAACACGAAGAAAATATCGACGCCGACAAATCCGGCCGGCCAGACCGCCGGGAATGCGTGATTGACAATCACCGCTCCAACCGCCAAGGCGCGCAGCCCGTCCAGATCCCGCCGGTACTGAGAATGATGTGGTCGCATTCGTCACCTCAACGTGCATCGGGTGATGCTTGAAGCCTTCGGGCACCACGACGCGAAACGGGCTGCCATCTGACTGGCAGCCCGTTTCGGGCACTCTCTATTGTCCACAGCTCCCGGGGAGGGACTCGAACCCCCGACAGGGTGATTAACAGTCACCTGCTCTACCAGCTGAGCTACCCGGGAATACTTCCTGCAGCCTTTGAATTTCACCGACCTCTACCGGCAAGTCAAGCGACGTGAGCACCCCATGGTTCAAGGGCTATCCGTGAAAGGACAGTTTTGAACCACAAGGGTCACAAGGGTCGCGGGGAGCACCTGTCGAATCCCGGTCCCGGTCCGTGTGATTCACCGGTCTGGCAACACACGCTTGAGCCAGTGTCCCGTGTGACTCGCCGCGACCGCGACAATCTCCTCCGGTCGCCCCATCGCAACGACTCGGCCACCGCCGTCACCGCCCTCGGGTCCCATGTCGACAATCCAGTCGGCCAGCTTGATCACGTCGAGATTGTGCTCGATGATCACCAGCGTGTGTCCCTGGTCAAGCAGGCGCTCGAACACCGTCGCCAATCGACGAATGTCCTCCAGATGCAGACCGGTGGTGGGTTCGTCCAGTACGTACAGTTTCTTCACGCCACCTTTGGCGGACACGGCCAGTTCACGCGCGATCTTGAGTCGCTGCGCTTCGCCTCCTGACAGCGTGGTCGCCGGTTGTCCGAGTCGCAGGTAGCCGAGTCCGACCTGCTGCACGTGCCACAACGCCTGCGCCAGCTTGTCCTCGCGCGGCCAGAACTTGATCGATTCGTCCACCGTCAGCTCCAGTACATCGGCGATGGTCTTGTTCTTGAATCGCACCTCCAGCAGCTCCGGCTTGAATCGCTTCCCGCCGCAGGCGTCGCAGGGTACGAAGACATCGGCCATGAAGACCATCTCCACCTCGATGGCGCCAGCGCCCTCGCACGTTTCGCAGCGACCACCGGTCACATTGAACGAGAAATGCCCGGGGCCGTACCCTCGCGTACGCGCCAGCGGTGTCTCGCTGAACAACCGGCGGATCTCATCATACGCTTTCACGTACGTCACCGGGTTCGATCGCGGGGACTTGCCAATCGGCGTCTGGTCCACCAGCACGACATCGCCGAACGCCTCGTCACCCGTGAGCGATGTGAACGAGCCCACCGTTTCTCCCAGATGCTCCTTGGCTGAATGTTCGCCGTGCAATCGCGCCTCGATGGCGTGAAACAGGATGTCGTGCACCAGAGTGCTCTTGCCCGACCCGGACACGCCCGTCACCACCGTCATCGCGCCAATCGGGATGCGCACGTCTACGTCGTGCACGTTGTGCGCGGTGGCGCCCCGCAAGTCGACCCAGCGGGGGCCCACGGCGCGGCGCTTCGTCGGCAAAGGGATTGAGCGGGCGCCGGTCAGATACTGCCCGGTGAGCGGACTGTGCGCGGCGTCCGCCATGGAGCCGGCAAACACCACCTGTCCGCCCAGCTCGCCGGCGCCAGGTCCGAGTTCCACCATGTAGTCGGCAATCCGCATGGCCTCCAGGTCGTGCTCCACCATGATGACCGTGTTGCCGTGGTCGCGCAGGGCCTTCAACAACGTCAGGAGCCGATCGAGGTCGCGCGCATGGAGCCCGATACTGGGCTCGTCCAAGACATACATCGCGTCGACGAGTGCAGCGCCCAGGGCGTTGGCCAGCGTAATGCGCTGCGCTTCGCCACCCGACAGGGTGCGTGTGGCCCGGTCGAGGGTGAGATAGGTCAGTCCCACGTCGGCCAGAAAGCGCGTGCGTGCGCGTGCCTCCCGCAGTACGGCGTCGGCGATCTGATGCTCCGTGTCGGTCAGCGCCAGTTCATCCAGCCAGTCACGCAGGTCGCGGATGGGCAGTGCCGTGACCTCGGCGATGTGGCGCCCCGCTACCCGCACCATCAGCGACTCGGGTTGCAGCTTCGTGCCGCCACAGGTTGCACACGACATGGCGCGCTGGTATTTGCGAAGGAAAATGCGGATGTACTGCTTGTATCGCTTCTCCTCGAGCGCTTCCAGGAAGGGATAGATGCCCGTGTATCCGCGAGTCTTCGCGCGCAGCAACTGATGGCGGGCAGCGGACGGCAGGGCACTCCAGCGGGCGTCGGGCGACACGCCCAGGGAGCGGGCGAACTCCACCACGGTGCGGCGCTGCTTTTCGTAGCGCGGTGCGGTCCAGGGATCGATGGCCCCTTCACGCACCGACAGGTCGGCGTTGGGGACAATCAGGGCTTCGTCGTATGTGAGGTTGGCACCAAATCCATTGCACGTGGGGCAGGCACCGCGGGGATTGTTGAATGAGAACAGTTGCGGGGTCGGGATCGGCGCGCGCGTCCCGTCGTTGGGACACTCAAAGCGATCGGTAAACGCGAAGCGCGTCACGAGGGTCCCCGGCGCGGCGGCGTGCAGGCTGGCGGGCGGCACTACCGGTTCCGGAAACAGCAAGACGACATCCCCATCGCCCTCGTTGAACGCGGTCTGCACCGCATCGGCGATGCGCCCTCGCATGGTGGTGTCGGCACGCAGTCGATCGACCACGATATACAGCGACGGTGACGTCGCCAGGTCGATCCCCGCGGTCGCCAACTCGTCCAGATGCAGCAGTCGCTCTCCGGCGGCGACGCGCACAAAACCGCGGGCCCGCAGGTTCTCCTCGATCACCGCGTGGGTGACTTCCGTCGAGCGGATGAGCGGGCAGGCGACGGCGAAGCGCGTGCCGGACGCTAGCGTCATGGCGACGTCCGTGACCGATTGCACGGTATCGGGTCGCAACTCCCGGTCACATACGCGACAGTGCGTATGCCCGACGCGCGCCCAGAGCAGGCGCAGATAGTCGTAGATCTCCGTCGCGGTGCCAACGGTGGATCGCGACGTGGGGGTCGGATTCTTCTGCTCGATCGCCCCCGCCGGCGACAGACCATCGATCGAATCCACAAGCGGCTTTTCCATCCGCTCCAGGAACTGTCGCGCATACGCCGACAACGACTCCACGTACCGACGCTGCCCCTCTGCGTACAGCGTGTCGAAGGCCAGCGACGACTTGCCCGAGCCCGAGACTCCCGTGACGACCGTGAGCGCTCGGCGCGGAATATCGAGATCGAAGCCCTTCAGGTTGTGTTGCCGGGCCCCACGAATGCGAATGCGATCCTTCATGCAGTGAAAACTATCCGCGCGCGCTGCTAGATTCTGCAGGGAATGGCCGATGCTTCGCACACTGAGGATGAGATCGCCGGCAAGGCGTACGATGCGCGCCTGACACGGCGGCTGCTTCGCTATGTCCGGCCGTATCGTCGGCTGGTGGCGGGGTCGCTGGTGCTGATCGCCGTCGAATCCGCCATGCAGTTGGCCGGTCCGCTACTGACCCGGTGGGTGATCGACCGGGCCCTGCCGGCGCGAGATCCGCAGCTGGTGGTCTGGGCCGCGTTCGCATTCGTTGTGTTGCTCGTCGCACAATTCGGTGCCGCGTATGGCGAAACGCTGTTCACCAGCCTGCTGGGGCAGCGCGTGATGCGTGACTTGCGCGCCGAGTTGTTCGCGCGACTCCAGCGACTGCCCATTGCCTATTTCGATCGGACGCCGGTGGGGCGTTTGGTGACGCGGGTAACCAGTGATGTCGAGGCGCTGAACGAGCTGTTCACCTCAGGCGTCGTCGCCGGGCTGGGCGACCTCTGCACGTTGCTGGCGATCAGCAGCATGATGCTGCTGGTCGACTGGCAGCTGTCGTTGGCGTCGTTGGTCGTGATCCCCTTCGTGTTTCTGGCGTCGCGCGTGTTCCAGGCCCACGTCCGCACCGGCTATCGGGACATCCGAACGCGACTCGCCCAGCTCAATGCGTTTCTCCAGGAACGCCTGGTGGGTGTGCGCATCGTGCAGCTCTTCGGGAGGGAAGCCGCAGAAGTCGCCCGCTTCGATACCCTGAACGGCTCGCACCTCGAGGCACATCTGCGTTCGATCACGGTTTATGCCCTGTATTTCCCCGTCATTGAGTTTCTCACGACCTTCGCGCTGGCCAGCTTGCTGGTCACCAGCGGGTTTCGCGTGGGGAGCGGCGCGCTGACCATCGGCACAGTTGCCGCGTTCCTGCAGCTGGTCCGTCGATTCTTTCAACCGCTGCAGGACCTGTCGGAGAAGTACAACATCCTGCAGCAGGCCATGGCCTCCTCGGAGCGCATCTTCGGATTGCTCGATACGCCGGAAGCCCCCGGGCTCCTGGCGACGCCCGACCTGGCCGAGCGCGTAGCCACGCTGCGGCAGGCCGGGGTTACGGTGCGATTCGAAGGGGTGTGGTTCCGCTACGCCGCCGCCGGCGGGGTGTCCGATGATACCTCCCAACAGGGGAGTCCGACCGACGTCCTTGATGGAACAGCACCGTGGGTGCTGCGCGGCGTGAGCTTCACCGTGCGACCCGGTGAGACCATCGCCCTGGTCGGTCACACGGGTGCTGGGAAAACGACGATTGTGAACCTGCTCCTGCGCTTTTACGAACCACAGCGCGGACGTATCCTGATCAATGATGTGGAGATCCGCGATCTCCCGGTGGACGTTCTCCGCGCGGTCATCGGTTATGTCCAGCAGGACATCTTCCTCTTCGCCGGGGACGTGGCGTCGAACGTCAGATTGGGGTTGCCGCTGGATGACGCATCGCTGGACCGCGCTGCCCGTCGCGTGGGAGCGGATCGGGTGGTCCGGCGACTTCCCTACGGATGGCACCATCAGCTGGCGGAACGCGGGGCCAGTGTCAGCGTGGGCGAGCGGCAGCTGCTGGCGTTCGCGCGAGCGATCGCGGCCGATCCTGCGCTGCTCATCCTTGACGAAGCCACCAGTGCGGTGGATTCCGAAATCGAGGCGGAGATCCAGGCGGCCGTGTCCGAGCTGATGCGGGGTCGGACCACCATTGCCATCGCCCATCGCCTCAGCACCATTCTCGACGCGGACGAGATTCTGGTGCTGCACCATGGAGAGGTGGTCGAGCGGGGGACCCACCGGTCGCTTCGTGCCATCGGAGGCTTATACGACCGTCTGTTCCGGCTGCAAGTGGGCGAACGGCGGGGGGCGGCCGGAGCCGATCCCCAAGACTCGCCAGCATCGGACTCGGCTCTGCGCTTGCGAATAGACGCGGCGCTCGGGTAGCTTCGACTTCCTCTGTAACTTCCTTCGGGCCAAGTCCACCCCATCCACGTGCAGCTTTCCGTCGCCGCCGGCACCGACGTCGGGCGCATTCGCGCAGGCAACGAAGACAGCCTTTACGCCGACGCCGATTCCGAGCGGGGGCTCTTTATCGTCGCCGACGGTATGGGAGGGCACGCCGCGGGAGAAGTGGCGAGCGAAATGGCGGTGCAAATCGTGGCCCGCGAGCTTGCCGGGACCCGCGATCTGGCCGGCCCCGAGCCCCTGGCCGCCATGGCCCACGCGCTGCGTGAGGCCAACCGGGCAATCTACGAGCGTACCATCGTCGAGGCCGACAAGCAGGGCATGGGGACTACCGCCTCCTGCGTCCTCATGGGTGGGGGCCGATGGATTATCGGCCACATCGGGGATTCCCGCGTGTATCTCGTTCGGGACGGGGTCTTCCGGCAGGTCACCAAAGACCACTCGTACGTGCAAGAGCAGGTTGATGCCGGGTTCCTGACCCCCGAACAGGCGCGGTATCATCCGTACAGCAATGTGATTACCCGTTGCGTGGGCGCGAACGCGGCCGTCGAAGCCGATGTCCTCCAAGGTGAGTTGCAGAACGGGGACTTGTACCTCATTTGCTCGGATGGCCTGACGGGAATGGTGGAGGACCCGCAATTGAAGAAGATCTTCGAGACGCGGGCGACTCCCGGGCGCATGGTGGACGCCATGATCACCGAGGCGAACCGTCGAGGTGGCTTGGACAACATCACCGCCATCGTGATCCAGGTCCTGTCCGTTCACGGGATGCCCACAGGGACCACGGGCGAGTCGCTCGCTGCTCCACGTGCCTGAACGGCCCGCAGACGGGCCGCCAACCGACGATACCGTCGCCGGGCTGGCCAACGTCTATCTGGGCAACATCCTGTACGCACTGGAAAAGTGCGCGCTGTCGCTGGACCTCGAGGGAAAGCCGCTTGATGCGGCCTTTTATCGTGGAATCGGCCGCAAATTGGCCGAATCGCGCGGACGGTCCAAACGCGATTCGGCGTGACCCGTCGCCTCTCCCGCAAAAAGACATGAAATCCTCTCTGTGGGCCGTCCTGGCCATGCCGCTACTGTTTGTGACACCCCGGATCAGCGCCGCGATGCCGATCCCCACCCGATGCGTTGTCCAAGCCGACAGCGGGCTGCTGCAACTGCACGCCGGCGGCCAGACCTTTGCCGACTTTCTGGCGGCCGCAAAGGCGAGGCGCGAGGGATGGTTGCAGATGCGCGATAGTGCACGGGTGGATGAGTCGCTGCTGGCGCGCGCACGGGCGGTGGGGGGCACGTGGCATCTCCTGGTCATCGCGGTCGACCGATGCGGCGACTCGATGAATTCCGTGCCGTACCTCGCGAAGTTGGCGGAACAAGTGCCGGGCCTGGATCTCCGGATCGTCTTGCCTGATCAGGGACGCGCGGTGCAGGAGTCCCACCGATCGCTCGATGGGCGGGCCGCCACACCCACCATTGTGCTGCTGGATGCCACCGGGCGTGACGTCGGATGCATTGTCGAATTGCCGCGCGAGATTCGTGATTGGGCGCACGGCGTGCGCCGTGCGGTCAGTAGCGATTCGCTGCATGCCGGCATCCGCGGGTTCTACGCGAATGACCGTGGGAAAGGTGTCACCACCGAGGCGGTGGAGATGATGGAAGCGGCGAAATCGGGCGCCCGGGTGTGTCACACGGGATCCGCGACGTAGCGCTACGCCAGCAGGGCCGCGCCTCGATCGAGCCGCTCACGCACGGAGCTGGCGTCCTGTTGCAGCACCTGCAGCACACGCTCGGCCGGGACCGGTGCGCGATTGGCGGTAAACACGCGCAATCGTCTCGCACTGCGATAGAACTCGTCGCTCAAGCGGGGCAGGTTCATCGCGCCTTCCCAGCCCGACGCGGTCAGTAACTCGACACGACCGTTGCGGCGAAGCATCGGCAGTTCCAGACCCAGCATCTGCGTCTTCGTGGGATAGTCCAGCAGCAGGGCGCCGAGTGGCATACCCAACTCCCGCGCCAGTGCATCCTCGACACGGCGCGTCAGCGCGTAGTCGGAGGCAATCCACTCGCCGACATCTTCCCCCAGCGTGGCGGCCGGCTGCTCATAGGCGCGTTTGTGCAACCGTCGCACTCGCAGCCCGTGCAACTGCGCTCGTGCTTCGGCTGGCAGGGCCGGCGTGTCGAGATGCACCAACAGTTCCTCGTCGGTGCAGCGGGCCACGAACGAGGCCGACACAATGCCGGCTTCGAGGCTGACAGCGACGAGTCGCTTGTACATCGCGGTGGCACTGCGCACGGCGTGATGCCAGTAGACATTGCGATACATCTGGTACTTGGCGAACAGCAGCGATTCGAGCGCGGACAGCCCCTTCTCATGCACACCGACCGCGCGTCGGCCATGCTCCGGGTGAACGACGAGCACGAGCGAATTGAGGAGGCGGTCCACGTCAATTTCGCCGTACGGTACGCCGCACATGGTGCCGTCGCGCTTGAGGTATTCGATCTTGTCGAGATCGACGGACCCCGAGATGAGACCCTGCAGGGGACTGTCGCTACCGCCGCTGATCAGCGCGTACACCTTTGCCGGGGCATCCGCACCTAAGGCGCGCACCAGGACGTCGGCGACCGGTCCATCCATCAACAGCGGCTTGGCGATTTCCTCGTGATGGGTGACGCCGATCTCCTCGAGCGCATGGGAGAATGGGTAATGTCCGACATCATGCAGCAGGGCGGCGGCGCGAACGACCGCGACGTCTCGCGGGTCGAAGCCACCGAGCGCGCCCTGCTCCTCGAGCAAGCGCAGCGCCACGCCGGCCAGATGATAGGCACCGACCGCATGCTCGAAGCGCGAGTGCGTGGCACCCGGGTAGACGAGGTAGGCCAGCCCCAACTGACGCACATAGCGCAACCGCTGGACGACCGCCGTATCGAGCAGTGCCAGGGCCAGCGGATCGAGGCGGACGTTGTTCCAGAGCGGGTCGCGGAGGATCTCCATACCCGCAAGATATCGCGAAGGCCGGTCAACGACAGAAGCGGATGATGCGTATCCCCACCGTGGCATTGCGCCAGCGACAATGATCCGGTCCGGGATGCGCAAGGGACCGTCGGTGGTTTCCTGTCGTCGTGCGGCACCCACGGGGTGTCGACCCGACACGAGATGTCGCGGCCGACTGTCCGACGCCCGTGGTTCCAACGAAATCGACCGGCTCCGTGTATTGCTCTCAGTGCGGGTTCTGCCTGCTCGGCAGGATGGCCCGCTTAACGAATCGAATCGCACCTCGTCTACGTCTCACGTGCATATTATCTCCTTCTTTCGCCGCTTCACGTCGGCCCTCGGATTGATCCTGCTTGCGACGGCTTCGGCCGGTGCGCAATCGGTCGATATCATCCGAGGGCGTGTGCTCGGTCCGGACGCGATGGCGGTACCCAGTGTGCTGGTCACCGCGACCACTCTCACCGGCAATGTCAGTCGCACCGCGCGCACGGACAAGAACGGTCGCTATCAGATTTCGTTTCCTGGTGGTGAAGGCAACTACTGGGTGACGTTTACGGCCCTCGGGTTCACCCCGCGTCGCTATCAGGTGCTGCGCACGGCTGATCAGGAAATCCTGATCGCCGATGCACGCATGAGCCCGGCCACCGTCACGCTGGAAGGGGTGCGGGTCACGGAACAGGCGATTGCGTCGCGCAGCGACACCATTTCCGATGTCAGCGGGACGGAGAAGGCGGTGACCGCCGATCCCGGGTTCCTGACGGCCGAGCAGATGGGTGATCTGGCCGCCATGGCGGCGTCGATTCCCGGCGTGCAGTTACTGCTGGGCGCCGACGGTGCGGCTGACGCGTTTTCCGTGTTTGGTCTGGGCGGTGACCAGAACAATACGCAGCTCAACGGATTGAATTTCGGTGACGCCAGTGTGCCGCGCGATGCCAACGTGCGCACGTCGCTGTCCACGTCACCCTATGATGTTGCTCGCGGTGGGTTTTCCGGAGGGCAGCTGCAGGTGCGCACCAGTTCCGGATCGAATTTCCGGAATCGCTCGCTGAGTTCGAATCTCATCGCGCCGCCCATGCAGTGGGTGGACAAGGCTGGCCTCGCGACGTCGCAGCAATACACGAATCTCTCCGTGGGCGGGTCGGCATCGGGGCCCATCAAGCAGGATCAGGCGTTCTACAACTCGTCGTTCCAGTACGATCGTCGCATGCAGGACCTGCAGACACTGCTGAATAGCGATGACCTCGGATTTCAGACCGTGGGCGTATCGGCCGACTCCGTGAACCGCTTGTTGAGCATCCTCAACGCCCAAAACGCGCCGTTCAATGTGGCCGAGTATTCCTCGCAACGTATTCAGGATCGTGGGTCGTTTCTGGGGAGCTTTGACTTCGTGCAGCCAAACTCGACACGCGGCAATACGTTCACGGCGACGTTGAGCGGCAACCTCAATAGGACGTCGCCCGTGGGCGGCGGCCAGACGGCGCTGTTTACGCCGTCCCGCGACGGCACGCGCTCGTCGTATGGCGGATCGTCCCAGCTGCGGCATAGCGGTCAGGTGGGCCTGTTCGGCCTGTTCACGGAAACCACGCTGGGCTACAACCTGTCGCAGAACACGGCCGAGCCGTTCGTCAACCTGCCGGCGGGTTCGGTGCGCGTCAACTCGTCGCTGGACGACGGGTCTGCATCCGTGCGCTCGTTGTCGTTCGCCGGCAGCACGAATCTCAATACCGCGTCGCAGAACGCGTCGTTGGCCGGCAACAACACGCTGTCCTGGTTCAGTTCGGACAATCGGCACCGGGTGAAGCTGACATCGGAATTGCGTCGTGACAGCTATTGGCAGGACTTCACGCAGAACCAGCTTGGCACGTTCACGTTCAACTCGCTCGCCGATCTCGAAGCCAACGTGCCCGCCTCGTTCACTCGACAGTTGTCGCCGCGTCGCCGCAGTGGCAGCCAGATGGTGGCGGCGGTCTCTCTGGGTGATGCCTGGCGGCCGCACAATGATGTGCAGGTCCAATACGGGCTGCGTGTCGACGGAAATCGCTATCTCAGCGGACCCGAGCTGAATCCCACCGTGCAGAGTGCTTTCGGTTTGGATAACTCGGCCATTCCGAACAAGCTGTATGTAAGCCCGCGCCTGGGCTTCTCCTGGACGTATGGACAAGCGGATCAGTTGACGCTGCTGCCCGGTATGGCGAGAGCGCCTCGCGCCGTGGTGCGCGGTGGATTCGGTGTCTTCCAGAACACACCGGGACTGCAGTTGATTCAGGGTGCCGTCGACAATACGGGATTGCCGACCGGCCTGCAGTCGCTCACGTGTCTGGGCATTGCCTCGCCAATTCCGGACTGGTCGCAATACGCCGCCAATGTGGGGAGCATTCCCCTCACGTGCGCCGATGGGACCAATGGCACGGTGTTCTCAAACAGCGCGCCCAACGTGACGCTGTTCAGTCCCGGATATCTGGCGCAACGTTCGCTGCGATCCAACCTGCAGTGGAGCGGCGCCATCCTGAAGAACCGGTTGTCGGCCACGGTCGACGCGACGTGGTCTCGCAATCAGAACCAGCCCGGGTCCATCGACATCAACTTCCCGGGCGTGCAGCAGTTCGCGCTGCTGAATGAGGGGAATCGCCCCATCTATGTGCCGGCCACATCCATCGTGCCCACCACCGGCGTCATTGCCTGGCGCGGATCGCGACTCGTGGAAGCCTACGGTCGGGTGAGTGAACAACGGTCGGACCTGCAGTCGGAGAGTCGGCAACTCACGTTCAGTGTGCGACCCATTTCGTTCAGCTCGCGGTGGGGATGGAGCCTGTCGTACGTTCTCGCGGACGTGCGCGAGCAGTTCAACGGATTCTCCAGCACCATCGGCGACCCGCGTGCTCGCGCCTGGTCGCCGGGGCAGAACTTCTCGCGGCAGCAGATTCAGTACCAGCTCAGTTACAACTGGCTGAACACGATGCGCATTTCCTGGTCGGGCGGTTTGCGTTCCGGCGTGCTGTATTCGCCGCTGGTGCAGGGCGATCTCAACGGCGACAGCTTTGGCAACGACCGTGCGTTCATCTACAATCCAGCCACGGCCGCTGACCCGGTGTTGGCCGCCGGCATGCAGACGTTGCTGGCCACCGGCACGCGGGAAGCCACGGCCTGCTTGCGGTCTCAGCTGGGTAAACTGGCGCAGCGCAATTCGTGCGAAGGCCCGTGGACGATGAGCGGCAACCTGAGCATGTCCTTCAACTCGCTCCGCATCGGCTTGCCGCAGCGCGCGACGCTGTCGGTGCAGATTGCCAACCCGCTGGGCGGGATTGACCGGCTTCTGCATGGTGAAGACAAGATCAAGGGATGGGGGATGTCCATCAATCCCGATCAGTCCCTGTTGTATGTGCGCGGTTTCGACGCGGCCACGGGTTCGTTCAAGTACGAAGTCAACGAACGGTTCGGGTCCACCCGGCCGTCGCAGAACGCCATCCGCACACCGACATCCATCACCGCACTGTTGCGCTTTGACATCGGTCCCACGCGCGAGAGTCAGCAACTCATCCAGCAGCTTGATCGCGGACGCACACGGCCAGGCAACAAGCCGTCGCTCCAACAGCTGCGGGGCACGGCCAACGTCGGCATCATCAATCCCATGCAGCAGCTGCTGCAGCAGGCCGATTCGCTCAAGCTGACGCGACGCCAGGCGGACAGCATTGCCACGCTGAACTATCGATACGTCCTGAAGTCCGATTCCATCTGGAATCCCGTCGCGCGCTTTCTGGCCGATCTGCCGGACCGCTATGATCACGGCGCGGCGTACGACAAGTACCGGCACGCGCGTGAACAGACCGTCGACCTGCTGATCAAGGTCGCCCCCGACCTGCGCAAGCTGATTACCGCGGCCCAGTATCGCCTGTTGCCAACGCAGCTGGCCGGTTTCATGGACAAGCGCACGCTCATTGGAATTCGGTCGGGGACGGCTGGCAGCGGTGGCGGTGGAGGCTTTGGTGGTGGTGGTGGCGGCGGCGGTGGCGGACGTGGTGGTGGAGGAGGCGGTGGACGTGGGGGCTGATGCCGTTGACCCGATCGCACCCGCTCCCGTAACGACCAACAGCAACGACCCACAGGTGAGACATACATGAATTTCCGATCACGGTTTCTGACACTCGGCGGCGCTATCGCCGGCACGTCGCTGGCTGTCGGCGCCCCTCTGGCGGCGCAGGATTCGACGGCAAAAATTCCGGTGAAGCAGCTGGCACCGCCCGAGGCGCGCTCGTCGCGCGGGTTCAACGCGGTGTCGTCGCTGCGTGCCTTGCCCAACGGCAGTGTGTTCATCAACGACAACCAGCGTCGACAGCTGGCGCTGTTTGACGGTGCGCTCAAGGAAGTGCGTGTCATCGCCGACACGGCTCCGGGTGCGCAGTTGCCGTACGGGCAACGACCGTCCGGCCTGATTCCGTATCTCGGTGACTCAACCATTATCGTCGACCCGTCGACGTCGGCCATGCTGGTGCTCGACGCGAACGGGAAGATGACCCGCATCATGGCGTCGCCGCGCACGAATGACATCAATACGCTGTCCAACGTAAACCTTGGTTCGAACGCCTTCGATACCAAGGGACAACTGGTCTATCGTCAGGGCAACGTGGGTGGTGGTCCGGGCATAGCGCAGATGTTCGGGTCTGGAAACGACCGCGGTGGCCGCGGCGGTGGACAGCCGGGGCAGGGCGGACAGCCCGGGCAGGCCGGACAGCAAGGGCGTCCCGGTGCGCCGGCAACCCAAGGCGGACGGGGCGGCGACGCCGGTGCGCGTGGCGGTGATCCCGGCGGAGGCTTCGGCGGCGGGGGCTTCGGTGGCCCCGGTGGAGGTCCTGGTGGTCGCGGGAATCAGCAACAGACCCAGCCCGATTCCGTGCCGATTGTTCGCGTCAACTTTGACACTCGCAAGGCCGATAGCGTCGCCTGGCTCAAAGTGCCGAAGAACGAAACGTCGATGACGCGTGGTGACGATGGCAGCATGCGCTTCACGTCCAAGATCAATCCGTTGCCGCAGGGCGATGATTGGGCGCTGCTCAACGATGGCACCATCGCGGTCATTCGCGTGCTCGATTATCACGTGGATTACTACGCGACCACCGGAGAGCACGTATCGTCAGGTCGCCTGCCATTCGATTGGAAGCGGATCTCCGACGAGGACAAGATCAAGATGGTCGACTCGCTGAAGACGCTGGCCAAGTCGGTGTCTGATCGCGCGGCCGCACAAGGCGGCAACAGCGGATTCCGAATGAACTTCGAAGTCATCGCGGCGGAGAAGTTGCCAGACTACTATCCGCCGATTCGCGCCGGCTCAACGCAGGCCGATCACGATGGCAACCTGTGGATTTTGCCGTCGACGTCAAATCTGTCGGCGCAGTTGGCGCAATCGATGACGGGCGATGGTGGTCGTGGTGGTGGACGGGGCGGACTTGGCGGTGGCGGCGGACCTCCGGGAGGCGGGCGCGCGGCTGGTGATTCTGCGACGCGAGGAGCGGGCCGAGCGGGTGCGGCGGGCGATTCGGCCGGTCGAGGCGCTGCGCGATCCGGGCGCGTCGCCGGTGACTCCACCGGTCGCGGAGGCGCGGGGGGGCTTGCCGGCATGATGCCTGCCGGCGTCACCGCCGCCATGATGGCTCCGCTCGTGTACGACGTGGTCAATCGCAGAGGCGAACTCGTCCATCGCGTGCAGCTGCCGCCGGGCCGTCAGGTGGTCGGGTTCGGCAGAAATGGCGTCGTGTACCTGACCGTGCGGGAAGGTCGTGAAGTTTTTCTGGAGAAGACCCGCGTGGTGAACTGAGTCCCTGTAGACGCACAGAACCCCGCTAGGACATCAGTCCTGGCGGGGTTCTGTCATTCAGTGCGTCACGGCCGTCCAACTATCCCTTCGGCCCAGCGGCCAGAATGTTGGCGGGAACGGCGTCGCCGAACTTCTTGATATTCTCGCGGAACATCTCGGCCAGCTGGTGCGCCTGGGCATCGTAGGCCGCGCCATCACTCCAGGTGCGCCGCGGATCGAGGACATCACTGGGCACGCCGTCAATCGATGTCGGCAACTGCAGTCCGAACACGGGGTCGGTCATCGTCCCCGCCGAGTGCAGCGAGCCATCCAGCGCGGCGCGTACCATTGCCCGCGTGTACGACAGCTTCATGCGCTTGCCAACACCATAGGCGCCGCCACTCCATCCGGTGTTCACCAGCCAGACCTGCGCGCCATGCGCACGCAGCAGTTCACCCAGCATCGTGGCGTACTTGGTGGGGTGCCACACCAGGAAGACCGCGCCGAAGCACGCGCTGAACGTGGCCTGCGGTTCGGTCACTCCGCGCTCGGTGCCGGCGACCTTGGCGGTGTATCCGGACAGGAAGTAATACATCGCCTGCTCCGGCGTCAGCTTGGCGATCGGCGGCAGCACGCCAAACGCATCGGCGGTGAGAAACACGACGTTCACGGGATGCCCACCGCGTCCGCTCGGCACGTGATTCTTGATGTAATGCAGCGGGTACGAGGCGCGGGTATTCTCAGTGATGGATTGTTCGCCGAAGTCGACCGTCCGTGACGGCTGGTTCAGCACCACATTCTCGAGCACCGTCCCGAACATCTGCGTGGTGGCATAGATATCCGGTTCGCTCTCCGCCGACAGGTTGATCACCTTGGCGTAGCAGCCGCCTTCGAAGTTGAAGGTGCCGTCGGACGACCAGCCGTGTTCGTCGTCGCCAATCAGGTTGCGCGTCGGGTCAGCGGACAAGGTCGTCTTGCCGGTGCCGGACAAGCCGAAGAACAGCGCCGTGTCACCGGCCGGTCCGATGTTGGCCGAGCAATGCATGGATAGCACGCCCTGCTTGGGTAGCAGGTAATTCATCACGGTGAACATCGCTTTCTTGAGCTCACCCGCGTAGCGAGTGCCCCCAATCAGGATCGTGCGTTCTGCGAGATTCAGCACGATGAACGTGCCGGTGCGGGTCCCGTGACGGGCCGGATCGGCCTGATACTCCGGCGCATGATACACGGTGAAGTTTGGCGCGAACGTCGCCAATTCCTCGATGACCGGGCGAATGAACATGTTGCGCACGAAGTTCGCGTGCCACGCGTTGGGCAGCACATAGCGCACACTCAGACGCGTCGCCGGGTCGGCACCGCAATACAGATCCTGCACGAACAGTTCGCCCACCCCGTTGAGATATTGCTTCACGTCGGCTTTGAGCGTCTCGTAATGCGTGGTGGAGATCGGCTGATTGACTTTCCCCCAGTCGACATCGGCCTCGCTCGATGCCTCCTTCACCACGAACTTGTCGTTCGGGGAGCGACCGGTGTGCGGCGTGGTCACGGCGACGAACGGTCCCATGTCGGCCAATACGCCTTCGCCCCGACGAATGGCGGCTTCAACCAGTTCCGGCGCGACCAGATTCCAGTGAACCTGACCCGTCGGATTGAGTCCCTGCGGGGAAAGTCCGCCGGCGCTCTCGCGCGTTGCAGACGTGGAGCCACTGACCGCTGTCGCCATTCGCGCGACCCTCATGCAAAGGACAGCGGAGGCATCAGCTGACGCCTCCGCAAGAAGAACCAGAATGCCACGACTTCGAATACGACGCTTCGGCCGCTATTCGGCAACGACCGTACGCTGACCGGAAACATGGCGGTTTCGTGGCGCTGGCTCAAGCGCCGTTCAGCGCACTACAGCGTGAGTCCCGGCGGGCGCCCCAGCAGGAAACGCAAGGTCGCGCGGTCGCGCGCGCTGGGGATTTCAACAGAGGGAAGGCCGAACATCAGGTCGGCCGCCTCGTCGCTGTGCGCGCCGATGCCAAGGGCGTGGCCAAACTCATGCGCCATGACGGCATTGTAGCCGCTCTGCGAACCAACCCGTCCGCGGTCGACCCGAATCACCACGGAAACGCCGGCACCGCCATTGGTGGACGGTGCCAGTCGTTCCGCGCGTCGCGGCTCGCCGGATCCGGGACAGAAGTAGGTGTAGCCCGCTGAGCCGCGCGGATCGAACGGACAACTGCCCGTCGCGATCGGCAGGGTGCTTTCGCGGTCGAACACGAGGATGTCGGCGTCGCCGATGCTGGATGCGGCGGTCAGGGTATACTCGGCAAACTGCCGCACGTCGTTCCAGCGACTCATGGCGAGTCGCACGGCGACGCCGAGGTCGGGCGATGTCGTCGCGGTGGTGGGGACGATCCAGACGCGAATGGTCTTTCCGCTGCTCCAACGATAGAGCAGGCCACCGGTGAGCACCGTCGGGTCGTAAGCGGGCTCCGGGCGTGTCGCCACTGGGCCATCACAGCTCACCAGCGCGGCCAGGAGCAGCAATGACCGTGGACGCAGGGTCATCGTTTCACCCGGAGCCCGATGGTGGTGCGCCCCACCCATCCCGCTGACGCGCGCGTGCCATCGATCGCGGTTGTCGGTGATGACCCCGGAGCGACGCGTGCGACACTGTAGCGGACCGACAGCCCCAACGGCCATCGAGACAAGGCGGCATCACCATGGGTGACGCGCTCCAGCAGGATACCGACTTCGGTGGTGGGCGTGACGCGTGCGGCGGACGAGAACGGATACACCGAGCGGGCTCCGGACAGGAGCGACAGACCGCCGCCGAGTTCGACGTGCGCGTCAGCACGATGGCCTCGATGCATGGCGACGTCCACGATGGCCATCGCCTGGGCCACCGTGAGTGTCCCGCCATCCCATTGCGTGCGCGCCTCACGCAGTCGCACTGGCTGCGCCATCACGCGAAGCGCGCCGCCCGCGTTGACGCGAGCGGACGCCGATCGCTGCACGTCGACTGACAGCGACGCACCAGTGCCCGTGACGACGGAGGGCGACGACGGACCGCTCAGCCACGTGCCGCCAAGCACGCCGCCTACTTCGCCGCCGTAGCGCCAACGACCGGCGTGATCGCGCAGGGGGGCCTGGGCAGGGCAGCGAGATGCCGCAAACGACAGGGCACAGGCGATGACGGGCAGTGCCGCCTTGGCTTGATCGAACACGCCTAGACGTTACACTTGAGCGGGCCGCCGCGGCAGAGGATGTCGATCGCCGTGCCCGCGGTCCCGAACCCTTGCTCCGCCGCCATGCGCTTCTCCCGCCATCCGCGTCTTTCGCGGATCCTGGTGCTGTTCGCCGCCTTCCAGTTGGTCGCGCCGTCGGTCGCGGCCATCGCGGATGCGTGGCGACTGGACCAACGACGGGCGTTCGCGCACATCGAGTCGGAGTCGAGTTCTTCGTGCGTCGTGGTCCACGCACACACCTGCGCGCTGTGTTCGATAGCGACCGGCGCCACGGGCACACTCCGACCACTCTCGTGTGTCGCGGCGCCGCGCAAGGCGATCACTCTGGCGCTGGGCGCCACCACTGGTGCCATTCGGCGCCACCTGTCACGTGTCGCGTCCCCTCGCGCTCCCCCCGCGCTGAAAGGCTGAGCTGTTCCACACCGCGCGTGCGGTGTGAATCCGCGCGCACGCCCCATGCGTGCGCCTCAATCTTTCGCGTGGAGTCCGCATGTCACCATGGTTCGCGCGCCCGTCTGCGGCGCTGCGTCTGTTCATCGTCGTCTGCACACTGAGCGCTGGTCGGATCGCCGCCGCCGCGCCGTCCCTTGCAAGTCCCACACGCCCGCGCAACGGCCCCTTGCGCGACGAAGGCGTCGTCAGTGGGGTGGTGCGCGACACGGTCGGTCGGTCGATCGCCAATGTGCAGGTGATCGTCAGCGGCGTAAACCGAGTTGCCACCACCGATGAACGCGGCGAGTTCACGTTTCGCGGTCTGCCGGCCGGAACCTATCACCTCGACGTGGTTCGCATCGGCTATTCGGCGGAGCATCAGGTCATCACCGTACCCGCGAATGGCCCCGATGTCCGGGTGACGATTACCATGCGGGTGGCCACCGTTCGACTATCCAGTGTCAATGTCACCGCCACGCCAACGGGCGCGGACCCGCTGAACGTCACGCAGGCCACCGTGCAGCTCTCCGGCAAGGAACTGCAACGGGTGTTGAGTGCGTCCATTGGCCAGACGCTGGCGGGTGAGCCGGGCATGGCGACCCGGTTCAACGGCCCCCTGGCGTCGGCACCGGTCATTCGTGGATTGACCGGTGAACGCGTGCTGGTGCTGCAGGACGGCGATCGCACGGGAGACCTCTCGGCGGCGGCCGTGGATCATCTCAACGCCGTCGATCCCAGCGGCGCCGACCGCATTGAAGTCACGCGTGGACCCGCGTCACTGTTGTACGGGAACAGCGCGCTCGGCGGCGTGGTGAACGTGATCACCAGCGACATCCCCACCAGCATTCCGTCGCGCGCCAGCGGCTTCCTGCTTGGTCAGGGAGAAAGCGTCACACCGGGCGGTGTCGTGTCGGCCGCGCTGAACCTGCCGTTGGGGACGCGCGTTGCGGCAACCGTCCGCGGGGGCGCTCGTCGCTTCCAGAATATGCGGGTGGGCGGCGGCGAGCAGCAGGACAACACCAGTGGCCGCACCAACAACGCCACCATTGGCCTTGGGTTCGTCGGCAATCACGAATCTGTCGGAATGGTATACCGACAGTCCAGCTTCGAGTATGGGCTGCCGCATCCGGACGGTGACGAGGCGATTCGCATTGACGGCCATCGCCAGATGCTGCAGATGCAGTCCACGTTCGGTACGCATATTGCCGCGTTCAGTGCGATCAAGGTGGATGGCACCGCGCAATGGTATGCCCACAATGAGATTGAACCGACCGGGGACATCGGGACGCGGTTCACCTTGAACACCCAGACCGCCAACGCCACCGCGCGCACGCAGGTTGGCCGGGTCGCGGGGGCGATTGGCGTCCAGGGGATCTTTCGCCAGTACGCGCCGGCCGGTGACGAAGCCTTCACACCCGGGGCCGACAACCGCAACATCGCCGCGTTCATCTTTCAGGAGCTTCCGCTTTCGCGAGCCGCCACTGAAGAACAATCCGCCCGCGTGCAGCTGGGCGCGCGGGTCGATCGGTTCACCATCAGCACCAACCCGACCGATGCCGATCACGTCGCGCGTTTTGGTCTGGCGGAATCGCGTGTGTACACCAATGTCGCCGCATCGGCCGGCCTGAGTGTGCCGGTGGCCAAGGATGTCTCGCTGACGGCCAACGCCTCGCGCGGGTTTCGCGCACCCACGGTCGAAGAACTGTTTGCCAACGGCTTTCATGCCGCCGTGGGCACATTCGACGAAGGGAACCGGGAGCTGCGCCCCGAACAGAGCACGGGTCTCGAGGCCGGCGTACGGGCACAACGAGCCGGCACCTTTGCCCAGTTCAACGCCTATTACAATCTGATCAACCAATACATTCGCCCGGTGGCCATGGGAGAGCAGGATGTCGACGGCACCCTCGTGCCGCTGGTGCGCTACACGCAGGATGACGCGCACTTGTACGGCGTCGAGGGACAGCTGGAAACGCAACTGGCGCATCAGCTCGTAGGAGGCGTGATGGGCGACCTCACGCGCGCCACCTTGCGACAGGGCACGGGCGACCTCCCGTTCATCCCCGCCGGTCGTCTGGGCGCATCGCTCCGCTTCGATAACGGACGCTGGTCCGCCGGTGGAGAGGTCCGCCGCGTCTTCGATCAGACCCGCGTCAGCGGCGACGTGCTGGACGTGCCGACTACCGCGTATATCATGCTGAACGCCAGTGTCTCCTGGTTGTTCACCGTGCGTGGCAATACGGTGCATGCGTTCACGGTGCGTGCGGACAACGTGCTCGACGAGCGGTATCGCGATGCATCCAGTCGTATCAAGAGCTTCGCCTACAACCCGGGGCGCAATCTCAGCGTCGTCTACAAGTTGTTGTACTAGTCACCGGATTCGGTCGGCAGGTCGGCGGACGGTGCGGTGACCGACGTCAGCGGGCCAGTTCGCGAAGCAGCCTGAGCATGCGCCCGTCGGTCTCGGCGGGCGTATCGCCTTTGGGGGTCTCGAGAATCTTCGGAACCGCGAAGAGCCGCGCATCCATCATGAGGCGCTGAAAGGCGTCGACCCCAATGGTGCCTGCGCCAATCAGTTCGTGCCGATCGAGGTGCGATCCCAGCGTCGCCTTCGAATCGTTCAGATGCAGGCACCCCAGGCGCGACAGGCCGATCGCATCATCGAAGCGTTGCCACACGCCGTCGTAGTCCCGAACCACATCGTACCCCGCGGCCCAGACGTGCGCCGTGTCGAGGCATACTCCCACCCGCGACTGCAACGCGGCCGGGATCATCCGCAGCAGTGTGGCCATCTCGTCGAAGGTCGAGCCCAGCACGGTACCCTGACCGGCGGTCAACTCCATCAGCAGTTGCGTCGAACCCGGCTCGGCTTCGAGCGCCTCGGCAATCGCGTCCGCATTGCGCGCGAGTCCGGCGGCGCGGTCATCCATGAAATTACCCGGGTGCGAGACCAGTGCATCGAGTCCCAGCGCGTGGCATCGCCGCAGCTCGCGTCGAAAGCTGGCAATCGATCGCGCGCGCAAGTCGACGTCGGGCGAGGCCAGATTGATCAGGTACGAATCGTGGGAACAGGTCCAACGCACGTGCGTCGCGTGCATCGCTGCGCGATAGCGTTCCACCTCTTCGGGCGTGACATCGCGCTCCACCCACCGATTGGCCTGCTTGGTGAAGATCTGCGTCGCGGTCGCATTGATCTCGTTCGCGCGCGCGGCAGCTTCCCACGTTCCACCGGCAATGGACACATGGGCGCCCAGTGGTCCCCGGTCCTGCGTCCAGTCGCCGGCGTCCACGAGGATGGGAGTCTGGGTCTTGATTGCGGGGCGTTTGGCAGGCATGGTGGAAAATAAGACGGGAGACAGAAGACGGGAGACGGGAGACGACCGCTAAGCTGGACGTCTCCCGTCTCCCGTCTCCATTCTCCCGTCTTACCGTCGCTGTGCCCGCAACCACTCCAACGGATCCACCGCCCGTCCCTTGGGACGAATCTCCAGGTGCAGGTGGGGTGGCAAGTCGGGATCGGAGGCACCGACCGTGCCGATGACCTGGCCCTTCACGACATCCTGTCCCTTGCGCACATCGATGCGCCCCAACGAACCGTACACGGAGTAGTCACCACCGCCGTGCTGTACGATGACCGTGGGTCCGTACGTGCCGACCTGTTCCGCCAGAACCACTTCGCCTGCGGCGATGCTTTTCACCGCGGCACCAAGAGTGGCGCCGATGCCCAACCCGTTCCAACGCGTCGTGGCGTTGTTGGGATTCACCACGCGTCCGAAATTGTACAGGATGTTGCCGTCGACCGGCCAGTCGAGACGACCCAAATCGGCGGTCTTGATGGTCGACGGTGCCGCTGGACGGGCATTCGGCGACATCGCCGCACGGCTGCGCGCGGTCTCCAGCCCGGCGATGACGCCGGCCAGTCGCGCCTCGTCGCGCGCCAGCTGTGTCAGCCGATCCCGCGTTTGCGTGGCACTGCGCTGCACGATGGTGAGATTGCGCTGGCGTTGTGATTCGAGGTCGCGCAAGCGCTTCGCTTCGCGATCCTTCTCACTGCGGTTTCGCGCCACATCATCCTGCAGGCGCACCAGCAGTTCGCGCTGCGTCACGATGTTGTTGCGCAACGCCTCCACACGGCGTACCAGGCTGCGGTCGTGCAGCGCCAGGTCATGCAGATACTTGTAGCGCGCCACCAACGCGGCGAACGATTGGGCCGACAGCATGGCCTCGGCGTCGTACAATTGACCGCGCTTGTAGATCTGCACCATACGCCGCTGCAGCGCGGTCTGCTTCCTCACGATTTCCTGCTCGGCTTTGGCCAGGCCGGAACTCGCCTCGGCCACCTCGCGCGTAATCGTGGTCAACTGCGCGTCCAGGGCGACGACAAGCCGCGCCGTGGTCGCCCGCTGCTGTTCCAGATTGTTCACTTCTTCGGCCAACGATCGCGCATTGCGCTGCAGTTGTTGCATGCGGGCTTCCAGATCGGCGCGTTCGCGACGCAACTTGTCGAGTTCGTCCTGTTGCTGACGCAGCCGCTGCTCGGGCGTGCTGGCGCCCGTTTGTGCGACGGCCTGTTTCGGCGTCACGGATACCGTGGCGAGGGCCAGCACCCAACACCGCATCAGGTTCGAGCGGCGGGGCATCAGCGCTCTTGCCACACCCGCCGCAGGTGCCGACCCACCGAGATCCAACTCCCCAGCAGTCCGATCACCGCGCCGGCCAATACGCCCAGCAGCATCTGCTCGGTCGTGAAGAAATCGGTTTGCATGAACGATCGCGCCACGGCGCGATTCGATATCCATGACAACAGCAGCGCGATCAACCCGCCGGCGATACCCTTGAGCGTGCCATCGATCAGGTAGGGCAGCCGCACAAAGCCATTGGTCGCACCCACCAATCGCATGACCTCGATTTCCTTGGTGCGCGCCAGAATGGCCATGCGAATGGTGGCGCCGATGATGATCACCGCGACCAGCGCGAACACGAGGCCCAACCCGAGCCCCGCGACGCCGGCCACTGTGCGCACGCGATACAGCTTCTCCACCCACTCCCGGCCGTACCGTACGTCCTCAACCACCGGGTAGGTCTGCAGGCGTCCGGTGATCTGCTTCATGATTTCCGGGTCGCGCGTCCCCGGCTTGAGACGCAATTCGACGGACCCGGGCAGCATCGCACCCTCCATCACATCACGAAACTCGTCCAGTTCGGTGCGGGCCCGCTGCAACGCCGAGTCGGGACTGACGTACCCGACGTCGGCCACCTGGGGGATCCGCTGCACCGCGGCGATCAACTCGCTGATCTGCGCCTCCTTGGCACCGTCCACAAGAAAGGCGCGAATCTCCACGCGGTTCTCGATGGCGCGCAGCGCAGACTGGATGTTGATGGCGACCAGTCCGAACAAGCCGAACGCAAACAACGAGAAGGCGATGGTGGTGATGCTGAGCAGTGCCAGCGCCGGCGACCGTCGGAACGCCAGCAGCACTTCACGCCAGGCAAGTCTCATCGCCGTCCGCCGCCGCGCAAGTCGGCCTTCAGGCGCGCCACATCGGTGCCGTCGAACACCAGCGCTCCACGATCGAGCTCGAGGAATCGCATGCCGGTCCGTTCGATCAGGGAGACATCATGGGTGGCCATGACCACGGCTGTGCCTGACGCATTGATCTCGCGCAGCAGCAGATAGATGGCGTGCGTGGCCTTTTCATCGAGGTTGCCGGTGGGCTCGTCGGCCAGCAGGACAAACGGATCGTTGACCAATGCACGGGCAATGGCCACCCGTTGCTGTTCGCCACCGGAGAGTTCGTGCGGGAAGGACGTGGCCTTCGATGCCAGGCCCACCTGCGTCAACAGCCGCGCGACCTTCGGGCCGATGGTCGACTGACGCGCGCCGGTCACTTCCAGCGCAAATGCCACATTCGCTTCGGCGGTGCGGTCGGGGAGCAGACGGAAATCCTGAAACACGATGCCCAGGCGTCGTCGCAATTTGGGGATCTCACGCGCCTTGATCGTCTTGGAGGAGAACCCGGATACCCGTACTTCTCCCTGCGTCGGCCGTTCGGTCATCGAGATCAGCTTGAGCAGCGTGCTCTTGCCCGCGCCGCTGTGTCCGGCGAGGAACACGAACTCCCCCTTCTCCAGTTCAAACGACACGTCGCGGAGCGCCGCGCCAGCGCGAGGATAATCCTTCGTCACTCCGGTCAAGCGCAGGATGCCCGCCACTAGGACTCCAGCGCTTGTGTCAGGTCGGCGATCAGGTCGTCAACCCCTTCGAGTCCAACGCTCAGGCGCAGAAAGCCGCTGGGGATCCCCATCGCCGCGCGCGCCTCGGAATCCAGCTGCCTATGCGACGTGTAGCGCGGTTCGCTGACGAGCGACTCCACGCCGCCAAGTGATGGCGCGTGGGTGAAGAGCGCGAGGCGAGATACGACGCGCGCTGCCGCCTCGTCGCCGCCGGTCAATTCAATCGCGAGCATGCCGCCATACCCGTCAAACATCGCCCGGGCGATTTCGTGATCGGGGTGGGATGGCAACCCTGGATAGTGCACCGCGCGGATGGACGAGACGCCGGAAGCCCATTGCGCGATCTGCAGGGCGCTGGCGTTCTGCCGCTGCACACGCACGTCCAGCGTCTTCAGGCCCCGTTCCAGCAACCAGACCGCAAATGGGTCCGGCGCCTGCCCCCAGATCGCCATTTTCGCGCGCACTTCCTCGATGACTGATTCCGCCCCGCACACCACGCCGGCCAGTACATCATGATGGCCATTCAGATACTTCGTGGCGGAGTGAAGTACTACGTCTGCTCTGTGTTCCAACGGGCGATAGTTGATCGGGGTGGCAAAGGTTGAGTCCACCACCAGTGCCACGCCCTGTTCCTGTGCGAGCATGCGTGCCGGTCGGAGATCGACCACGCGCATGCTGGGATTGACGGGCGATTCCAGGAACAGGACACGCGTATTCAGCCGCATCGCGCGACGCCAGGCACGCGTTTCCGTGGGATCGATGAACGTGACGTCGATCCCCATCGTCGGCAGCTCGATCTCGAGAAACCGACGCGTGTCGCCGTACAGCCAGGCACTGGCCACCACATGATCGCCAGCGCGCAACAATGCCAGCAGGGTGCAGGTCGTCGCCCCCATCCCACTTGAGAGCACGAGGGCCGAGTCCGCCCCCTCCAGCGCGGCCAGTCTTCGGTGCAGGGCGTCGGCTGTCGGGGTGTTGCCGTACCGGGCGTACTTCACGTCGCCGTTGCCACCAGGCGACATCATGTAGTTCACCGACGGTGACAGCGGCGTCACGACCGGATCTCCGGCGACGCCAGGAGCGCGTCCGCCGTGCAGCAGCAGCGTTGCGCGATTCACGAGAGGTGGGTCGAAGTCAAACGTAGCGGAGACTTTCAGTGTCGGGCTTGAGCACGCGAACGATCTCCGAGGGTGAAGCGCCCGCCACATCGCGCAGGATCACGCCGCCGCGCGGCAGCGAATCGTCGACCACGAGGACGGCCAGTTCCGATCGCCGCTCTGATACCACACGCACAAGCTCGCCATCGGTCACGAGCCGGATGAGGGCGTCCTCCGGGCGCATGCGGATCATTGGCCCGCGATCCGGGTCGCCGGGACGCGTGGCGATGAAGCCGATAACCTGCAGGGCCGGTGAAAATCCGCTGTACTTGGCCATGAGCTGTTCAGGACGCCTTGGGGAGCGTCCCCGGCACGACGTATCCCGTGTCGTGGTGCATGATCAATCGGCGGCGGAAGAGTTGCTCCAACAGGGCCTCGGTGTCGTCAGCGGTGGTGCCCAGGGCGGCCGACGCATCTCCCGCGCCGATGGGGCCCCCATCACGGACCAACTCCCACAACCACCGCTCGGCCTCGCTGACACAGCCATAGAGTTCTGCCAATCCTTCGTGCCAAGCCACCAGCGCCAATTCGTGGCGCTCCAGGACCGTCTCGATCGGATCGAGGTGCTCGCCGTGGATGCCGCGGAACAGGAGAAAGCCGGCCAGTCCATCCGTCTCCGCGTAGCGAAGCAGCAGCTTGGCCACGATCTCGTCCGCACACGAGAAATCCAGCAGGTTCACCTGCGAGAAGTCGATGGTGGTCACCACCGGCGCGCCGATATCGACCACCTGTCGTTCGATGGCCGTGCGCACCGCCGCGCCGGTCGGTCGCGTCACCAGATTGGAATACAGGTCGCACACGGTGCCTCGCAACACCGAGCTGACGTCGATCAGATGACTCATGTCTCGCGCTCGGACGGTCGCGGCCGTGCGCTGGACACCGGAGCGGACTTGGCGCGCGGCGTCGGTTCTCCGATGCGCTCCGGTATCGTGATTTGCATCTGTGCGCCCGGAAAATAAGGCAGCGATTCCGTCATGGGCACATCTTCGTCCCACTCGGGTGTAATCGCAAGACGCGCGGTGCCGCTGCGCACGGTGAGCTTTCCCTGCCACCGTCCCACGAACCGACGAATGCCGGCGAGTCCCTGGCCCCGCCCGTGGTCGCCGTGACGAAAGCGGCTGACGGCGCGCAGCACGGCGTCTTCCAGTGCCATCGCATCATCCCATCGATCGCTGACGCGATGTCCCGGCGCACTCTCCAGCGATCGCCGGAATCCGACGCCCGCATCGCACACCGCGATCACCACCACCCGGCGTCCGAGCCGCCGAGCGTACTTGTAGGTCTGCACGGCGACCCAACCACCTTGGCCCGCGTGCTCGACGATATTCTGGCACGATTCGCTGAGCGTCATGCCGAATGCGCCGGTGATGGCCGTATCGAGCCCCAACTGGCCATGCAGAATGTCCGCCGCCTTCTGCTGAATGCGCCCCACCACCCCATGCACGTCGTCGCTGCGCACGATGGGCGTGATTTCCAGCAGCACATCGGACTCGTGCGCGTCGCGCGCACGCGGTACGGCTCCGTGCAATTCGAACAGCTCACCGGCATGACGGAAGAATCCGGTGCGTGACCAGTACGACAGCGTCTCCGGGTGCTCTGGGACCGCGAACGCCATGCGGTCTTCGCGCGATTGCGCCAGACAGAGCAGGGCAGTCAGGCCGTAGGGCGACGCCCAACGCGCATGTCGCGCGTCGACCAGGATCTTCTGCCCTTCGGGCACCGGCGCCAACTGCTCGATGACGTGTTCAAACGTCTGTTCATCGAGGGAAGGCGGCACGCTGATCACGGTGGTCACGTCGTGCTGAGCTCTCCCCGAAGGTGTTGCGCGAGTCCCGTCGCGCCGCGGTGTTCGACATTGCGGGATGCCGCGCGATTCGCGGCGCCGATGGCATCCGTGAACATATCACCCGCAAGCAGTCGGGAGAAATGGGTCGCACCCCAAACATCGCCACAGCCGGTGGGATCACCGGGACCATCAACGCGTGGCGCAACCGAGGGAACGAGTCCCGTGCGCACGGCGCCCATCGCGCCGCTTCCGCCACGCGGCGATGTGGACAGTGCCGAAGTGTGACCTGACAGACGCGGAATATCGGACAATCGCTCGATGCCTGGCGCGGCCACGTAGACGGCGCCTCGCTTGCCCAGGGTGACACACAGGCACGAAACACCCGCCGCCATCGCCGTCGCCGCCAGCGCCATCGAGTCCGGCGCCATCATCTGCATCTCCTCCTCGTTCACCTGCAGCACGTCAAAACAACCGCACCACGCCGCGACGTCCGGCAGGGGACGGGCCACGCGAAGCCCGTCGGCCTGCACGGCCATCACCAGCATATGCAAGTCACAGTAGATCGGACCGCGAAAGTGCGCGCGAATCAACTGCGTGGTGGACAGGTCAAGCTCCCAGCCGCTGAGGAAGTTGATGTACAGCGCATCGAGGCGCGCGCTGTCGAGGACCGGCTTGAGTCCGAGCCATGTCCACCCCGGTACGCCACCGGACAGATGCTCCGTACGGCGCTCATCGTCGAGATACCGGAGCTCGACGCGATTGTTCGGTTGCGGCACTTCAATCAACGCCGCGTCGGGTGCGATGTGGTGCAGCGAGCGGCAGAACGTCCGACCGCGCTCGGCGAGATCCGCGCCGATCTTGCACAGTGGAACGATCTCCCAGTCGTCGGACAATGCCGCGTCGAGTCCCGACAGGGTATAGGTGATGCCGCCCCACTCTTCGACCGGCACCGCGCGGCGATCACGCCCATGAATGACATCCCAGACAAATGAGCCGATGACGCCAAGGCGTTTCCGCGCCGGTCTGGCGCCGGATCGCCCCTGCGTCATGAGCCGATCATTGGGAAGCGGCTCCATGCTGCGCGATGAACGTGGCCACGGCACCCACCACACCCGCCGTTCCCGGCAGGATGCCCGGCACGATGCGGCAGGCGTCAACCGCCGGTTTGAACGCGCGACGCCGGACTTCGGCGCGCAAGGGACCAAAGAGCGCTTCGCCGGCCTGCGTCACGCCACCGGCAATCACGACAACATCCGGATTGAAGATGTTGAGCAGATTGGCGAGCCCGGTGCCAAGAAAGCGCGCCGTGTCGCGTACGACTTCGGTGGCGACCGCATCCCCCTGCGCGGCGGCTTCGTAGACGATGGCGGCCGTGATCCGTGACACGTCGCCGCCCACCAGATCGGGAAGGATCGACACCTGCTCGTACGACAAGGCCTCGCGTGCCCGTTCGGCGATGGCGGTGCCGGACGCATACGCCTCAAGGCACCCGTAGTTGCCGCATCCGCAGCGGCGCCCGGTCTGGTCGATGGTGGTGTGTCCGATCTCTCCCGCCATGTCGCTGGACCCATGATACAGCTTGCCATCGAGAATCAGTCCGCCGCCGATGCCGGTACCGATGGTCACGCCAATCACGTTGCGGCCGCCCTTGGCCGCACCAATCCACCACTCGCCGTACGTCGCGCAGTTGGCGTCGTTATCCAGCGCTGCGGGAAGTCCGGTAAGCGCCGTAATGCGATCACGCAGAGGCACCATGTGCCAGCCCAGATTCGGCGCCACCAAGACGATGCCGGCCTCGCGATCCAGTGGACCCGGCGCGCCGATGCCGACGCCGCGAAAGGCGTCTCGCGCGACCCCGGTTTCCTGCATGGTGATGTCCACGGTTTCGTTCACCATGCGGGCCATGCGCGCGATCACGGCATCCGTGCCTTCCGCCGCCTGAGTTGGTTCGGAGCGCAGTCCGTGCTGTCGGGTGCCGTCAGCGGACATGGCACAGACCACGATATTGGTGCCGCCGAGGTCGACGCCGACGATGAATTGGGAGTGAGCCATGGCAGGTAAGATAACCATTCCACCGATGCCAGCCATCCGCTGATCGGTGTCTCGCCACCCCGTGGACTAGTCGCGCCTGAGCGGCGTGACACGATCAGCGACCGACTGCGCACTGATGTCGCGCATGCATCGCCAATGTCCCAACGGGCACTGCTGCGGGCCATGCGCCCCGCACGGTCGGCACGCAAGGCCACGTCGTTCGACAACCTCCTGCACCTCGGCGAGCGGACCGAATCCGAAGGCCGGAATTGTTGGGCCGAACACGGCAAGGGTCGGCGTGTTCATGGCGGAGGCCAGATGCAAGGGTGCCGAATCATTGGTGACCAGCACCCGGGCGCGGGACAACAGCACGGCCGACGCGAGTAACGACAATCGGCCCGTGGCGTCGATCACGGGAGCGCCGCCTTGTGAGGCCACCGCCGCCGCGATGTCGGATGCGAGCGGCCCATCCGATGCGGCACCAAGAACCACCAACCGGACGGGCACGTGTGCGGGCGACGCACCGGGATCGCCGCGTGCAACCAGCATCGCGGCCAATTCGGCGTACGACGGCCAACGCTTGGTTGCCCACACACTGCCCGGCGCAAAGGCGATAAGCTGATCGCCGGTGGACACGCCGGCCGACGACAACAGCGCCTCGACTTGCCCGACATCGCGGGCCCCCGGATGCAGCGTCGGGCGGACCCTCGGGGCCGGCTCGATGACACCGGGTGGCGAGGCCAGTTGCCACAGACGTTGCGCGTGGTGCAGGGACGCATCAAACGACACCCGTCGGGTATACAGCAGGCGACCTGGCGATGTCGCGAATCCCACCCGAACGGGAATGCCCGCGAGTCGGGCGATGGCCGCTGTGCGCAGCGATCCTTGCGCCAGGTACGCGGTCCGGGCGCCGACGGCCCGCGCCGCCCGTGCCACGCGCTGCATGCCGCGCAGGCCGCGATCGGTGCCGCGCTTGTCGAACACAATCACCGACGCCACGGCGGGATGATTGTCCAGAAGTCCCGCATTGGCCGGTGTCGCGACCACGTGGACCGGCCCCCTCGCCGCCAACCGCTCGATCAGCGGTGTGGTGAGGATCATGTCGCCAAGAAACGACGTCTGAATGACGAGGCTGGTCACCCTACTCAGTCAACCTGTAACACCGCCAGGAACGCCTCCTGCGGAATCTCCACACTGCCGACCTGCTTCATGCGCTTCTTCCCTTCCTTCTGTTTCTCCAGCAGCTTGCGCTTGCGGGAAATATCGCCACCGTAGCACTTGGCCAGCACGTCCTTGCGCAACGGCTTCACCGTTTCGCGCGCGATCACCTTCTGGCCAATCGTCGCCTGGATGGCGACCTCGAACAGCTGGCGCGGAATCAACTCGCGGAGCTTTTCCGCGACCTTGCGTCCCCATTCGTACGCCTTGTCCTTGTGCACGATCACCGAGAACGCATCGATGGCGTCTCCGTTGATCAGCATGTCAAGGCGCACCAGGTCGCTGGCGCGATACTCGAGGATTTCATAGTCGAGCGAGGCGTAGCCGCGGCTGACCGTCTTCATCTTGTCGAAGAAGTCGAGAATGATTTCCCCCAGCGGAAATTCCCAGTCGAACTCCACGCGCGCCGTGTCGAGATAACGCATGTTCTTGTAGACGCCGCGCCGCTCGGTGCCGAGCGTCATGATCGGACCGATATAGTCGGTGGGGCACATGATGCGCGCTTTCACATACGGCTCTTCCACCGACGAGATGATGCCGGGCGTCGGCATCAGCGCCGGGTTCTCCACCAGCAGCATCGTGCCGTCCGTCAGGTGCACCTGATACTCGACGCTGGGCACCGTGGTCACGAGATCCAGGTTGTACTCGCGTGACAGGCGCTCCTGCACGATCTCCATGTGCAGCAGGCCCAGGAAGCCGCAGCGGAATCCGAAGCCCAGCGCCGTCGAGGTCTCCGGCTCATACTGCAACGAGGCGTCATTCAACTTGAGTTTCTCAAGCGCATCGCGCAGCGTTTCGTACTGGGTCGTATCGGTCGGATAGATCCCGGCGAACACAAACGATTTCACTTCCTGATAGCCGGGCAACGCCTCAGTCGCGCGATTGTTCTGATCGAAAATCGTGTCGCCGGCCCGCGTTTCGCGCACGGATCGCACGCTGGCCACGACGTAGCCCACCTCGCCGGCCTGCAGGACGTCGGTCTTGACCTGTCGCAGCTGCAGCAAGCCCACTTCATCCACCTCGTACACGCTGTCCGACGCGCCGAAGGTGATCTTGGTGCCTTTCCGAATCTCGCCGTCCACGACGCGGATGCTTGGAATGGCGCCGCGATACTTGTCGTAGTACGAATCAAAAATCAGGGCGCGCAACGGTCCGTCAGGGTTCCCGCTTGGCGGCGGCACGAGCGCCACAATCTGTTCCAGCAACTCCGGCACACCGACGCCTTCCTTGGCACTCACCGACAGCACGTCTTCCGGCAGGCATCCGATCAGGTCGCACACTTCCTGCCGCCGCCGTTCGGGCTCGGCGCCCGGCAGGTCGATCTTGTTGAGCACCGGAATGATCTCAAGCCCTGCATCCATCGCCAGGAACAAGTTGGATAGCGTCTGCGCCTGAATGCCCTGCGAGGCATCCACCACCAGGATGGCGCCTTCGCACGCCGCCAGCGACCGCGAGACCTCGTAGGTGAAGTCCACGTGGCCGGGCGTGTCGATGAGATTCAACTCGTACGTCTCGCCGTCGCGGGCCGCATAACTCATGCGCACCGCATTCAGCTTGATCGTGATGCCGCGCTCACGCTCGAGATCCAGCGTGTCGAGGAACTGAGCCTGCATTTCGCGCTTCTGCAGGGTGCCGGTCATTTCGATCAGGCGGTCGGCGAGCGTCGACTTGCCGTGATCGATATGGGCGACGATGCAGAAGTTGCGGATGTGGCTGAGCTTCAAAACGGAGGACCGGCTGGATGAAGGCGACAGGGGCAGCCTTGAAAGATAACCAAGGGGGGAGGGTGGAGGGTACGTCGCGGTGGCCGCTGCCCGGAAAGCCAACTCCGGACGGCTTTCTCACAAACCTTCGGGGTGGCCCATGGTCCCGGCCCCCACACCGTGTCACTTTTGGGGGATGTCCGCACCACGCGCCGACCAATTGAACCCCGCGGTCCTTGCCGCCCTCGGCCACCTGGAACTGGTGGCACGCTGGGCCGTGGACGGATTCATCACGGGATTGCACCGGTCACCGCGCAAGGGGTTCAGTGTGGAGTTCGCCGAGCATCGACCCTACATGCCGGGCGACGATCTCCGGTATCTCGATTGGCGCATTGCCGCCCGTGCCGATCGGTGGCTGGTC